>NZ_WNJP01000201.1 GCF_009733735.1 Sandarakinorhabdus oryzae
CCGGCCACCGCGCCGGCGCGCGCGGCCAGCGGCGCGTTGCACGTGGCCACCCACGAGGTGTTCGTGGGACACGGATGGCAGCGTTGCGCCTTCTACAACCGCACTGCCCTGCCCGCCGGCTGGCGCATCGCCGGCCCCGCCGTGATCATCGACAGCGCCGGCACCACGCTGGTCGAGCCCGGCTGGCAGGCCGAAGTGGACGCCGCGGCCAACCTGATCCTGACCCGCCTTGCCCCGGCCGGGAAGACCGCCCTGCCCGCCGCTGACGCGCCCGATCCGATCCGCCTCGAACTGTTCGCCAACCGCTTCATGGCCATCGCCGAAGACATGGGCGAGGCACTAAAGACCACGGCCTGGTCAGTCAACATCAAGGAAAGGCTGGATTTTTCCTGCGCGATCTTTGATGGCGATGGCCATCTGATCGCCAATGCGCCGCACATGCCGGTGCACCTGGGATCGATGGGGGACAGCGTGCGCACGGTGATGGGCAAATGGGCCGGCTCTGCCCGCGGCATCCACCCGGGCGACGCCTTCGTTCTCAACAACCCGTTCGCCGGCGGCACCCATCTGCCCGATGTGACTGTTGTTGTTCCGGTTTTCGCCGGTGGTGCCGCGCCGTCCTTCTGGGTCGCGGCCCGCGGGCACCAGGCTGATATCGGCGGCATCACCCCCGGATCCATGCCGCCCGACAGCAGGAGCATCGCAGAAGAAGGCGTGCTCATCGACAATATCCTGTTGATTGATCAGGGCAATTTCCTCGAAGCCGAGATGCTGGCCTTGCTGCGCAGCGGCCCGTGGCCGGCGCGGGACCCGGCGCGCTGCATCGGCGACTTGAAGGCCCAGGCCGCCGCCTGCACGCGCGGGGCCACGGCGCTGGTCGACCTGTGCCGTTCAGACAGCGAAGCCGTCGTCGCCGCCTTCATGCGCCATGTGCAGGACAATGCAGAACAGGCTGTTCGTGAAGCCATTTCTCGGCTGAAGGATGGCCACCGCTTCGTCGAGATGGACAATGGCGCCCGTGTCTGCGTGGCTGTCCACATCGACCCCGCCAGCCGCAGCGCGGCCATCGATTTCACCGGCACCTCTCCCCAGCTGGCCGACAATTTCAACGCCCCCTTCTCGGTAGCGCAGGCAGCGGTCCTCTATGTTTTCAGATGTTTGGCTGGCAATGATCTGCCGATGAACGATGGCTGCATGCGGCCCCTCACCCTGATCGTGCCGGATGGCTCCATGCTGCGCCCGCAGGCGCCGGCCGCCGTGGTTGCCGGCAATGTCGAAACCAGCCAGATCATCACCGATGCCCTGTTCGGCGCCCTGGGCGTGCTGGCGGCGTCGGAAGGCACCATGAACAATTTCACCTTCGGCAATGCGGCCCACCAATATTACGAGACGATCTGCGGCGGCGCCGGCGCTGGCGATGGCTTCGCCGGTGCCAGCGCGGTGCAGACCCATATGACCAACAGCCGCCTGACCGACCCCGAAGTGTTGGAATCACGTTTTCCGGTGTTGGTTGAGGAATTCAGTGTAAGGCCTTGTTCTGGAGGGTCCGGGCGGTGGCCAGGCGGCGACGGCGTGATCCGCCGCATCCGTTTCCGCGAGGCGATGACCGCCTCACTTCTCTCCGGCCGTCGCCGCACCCGCCCCTTCGGTCTCGCCGGCGGCGGGGACGCCCTGCCTGGCAGTGCCCGTGTCGAGCGCACGGATGGCCGAGTCGATATCCTCGCCGCCTGCGACCGCGCCGAACTGGCGCCCGGCGACATGATCATCATCGAAACCCCGGGCGGTGGCGGCTTCGGCGCGTGACCAGCGTTCCCAGCCTGTGGCCTCTGATCGGCATCGCCATCGTCGTCATCGGCTTTGCCCTGCGCGCCAATCCGCTGGCCGTGGTGGTGGCGGCGGCCTTTGGGTCAGGCCTGGGCGCGGGCCTGTCCATTCCCGAAGTGGTGGCAGCGATGGGCAAGGCTTTCCACCAGAACCGCTATGTCTCCGTGCCCTGGCTGGCCCTGCCCGTGATCGGCCTGATGGAACGGGCTGGCTTGCAGGAACAGGCGGCGGCGCTGATTGCCCGCACGAAAGCCGCAACATCGTCCCGCATCCTGCTGATCTATCTTGGATTTCGCCAGATCACCGCAGCCCTGGGCCTGACCCAGATTGCCGGCCATGCCCAGACGGTGCGGCCGCTGCTGGCGCCCATGGTCGAAGCCGCCGCCGCGCGCGACAAGCCTGACATCAGCGACGATGAACGCAACCAGGTCAAGGCCATGGCCGCCGCCACCGACAATGTCGGCATCTTCTTTGGCGAGGATATCTTCCTCGCCATCGCCTCGATCCTGCTGATCAAGGGCTTCCTCGAAAGCGCCGGCATCTTCGTGCAGCCATTCGATCTGTCGGTGTGGGCCATCCCCACGGCGCTGGCGGCCTTTGCCGTGCACGGCACCCGGTTGTGGCGCCTCAAGCCGTGATCGGCCTGCCCGTGCTTTATGCCCTGGCCGGGCTGGTGTTCGGCAGTTGGGCCGTCGCCACGCTGCTTGACCGGCAGCACGGCAAGCGCCTGGCCGGGGCCGCCTTCTGGGCCCTGCTCGCAGCCGAATTCCTGGCCGGCGACGCATTGGGCAATATGGGCAACGGCCTGCTGCTGCTGGCGCTGGTGGCGCTGGCGCTGCTCGGCGCACCCGGCAAGGGCCAGCCGGCAACATCGAGCGCCAGCGATCGGTCCGCCAGCACGGCCGCGCATGGCAATCGCCTGTTCCTGCCGGCACTGATCATGCCGGCCGTCGCACTGGGCGGCACCTTCCTGTTCCCGCACCTGGGCCAACTGGTTGATCCCAAACAGGTGACGCTGGTTGGCCTGGGCCTGGGCGCCCTGATTGCAGTGGCCGTGCTGATGCTGTGGCTGCGACCACCACCCAGCGCGGCCGTGCAGGAGGGCCGGCGGCTGGCCGAAGGTGTGGGCTGGGCGATGATCCTGCCGCAGATGCTTGCCAGCCTGGGTGCGCTGTTCGCCGTCGCCGGCGTGGGCAACATCGTCGGCGCCTTGGCCCCACTCGCCATTCCCGAAGGCAGCCGCCTCGCCGCGGTACTGGTTTTCACCGGCGGCATGGCGATCTTCACCATCATGATGGGCAACGCCTTTGCCGCCTTCCCGGTGATGATGGGCGGCATCGGCCTGCCCGTACTGGTGCTGGGCCTGGGCGGCAATCCGGTGGTGGTGGGCGCCGTGGGCATGCTGGCCGGCTTCTGCGGCACGTTGCTCAGCCCGATGGCCGCCAATTTCAACATCGTGCCGGCCGCCCTGCTCAATCTGCCCGACCGCTATGCCGTGATCCGCGCGCAATGGCCCACCGCCGTGCTACTCTGGCTGTTCAATACCGCCATGATCTGGGGATTTGCCTTCCGATGATGCTCGACGCTGCCCTGGCTGCCCGCATGGCCGGCATCGCGCTGGGCCATGTCACCCGCGAATATCCGCACAAGCTGGACCATGTCATGGCCGGCGATGCCGATGCGCGCGCACCGCGTGATCTGCACCCGATGTTCTATGGCAGCTTCGATTGGCACAGCTGCGTGCACGGCTGGTGGCTGCTGCTGCGGCTGGCGCACCTGTTTCCCGATCATGCCCGCGCTGCCGAAACCCGGGCACTGGCGGCCGAAACCTTCACGCCGGACAAGGTCGCCGCCGAGCGCGCCTATCTCGCCCGGCCGCTGTCGCGCGGCTTTGAGCGGCCCTATGGCTGGGCCTGGCTGCTCAAGCTGCATGCGGAAATGGCAGGTGCTGGCAATCCCTTGGCGCCGATTCTTGAACCCTTCGCGCAGGATTTCGCCCAGCACTGGCGGGCGCTGCTGACCAATTTTGCCTACCCGATCCGCACCGGGTCGCACGGCAATACCGCCTTTGCCCTGGTGCTGAGCGCGCACTGGGCGGCCGATCATGACCCAGCGCTGCTTGCCCTGATGGCCGCCCGGGCGCAGGACTGGTTTGGCGCGGATCGCGGCGCACAAGCCTGGGAACCGGATGGCGATGCCTTCCTCTCGCCCACGCTGATGGAAGCGCTGGCGATGGCGACCCTGCTGCCGGCCACCGAATTCCGCGCCTGGTTCCGCCATTTCCTGCCACGCGCGAGGCAACAGCAGCCGGCCAGCCTGTTCACCCCGGCCACCGTCACCGATCGCAGCGACGGCAAGATCGCGCATCTCGATGGCCTCAACCTGTCGCGGGCCTGGGCCTTCCGGCGGCTGGCGGCCGTGCTGTCGCCGCGCGATGCCGCCGTGCCGGTGCTGCGCGCGGCGGCCGATGCTCATATCGCCAGCGCCCTGCCCCACATCGCCGGCGATTATGCCGGGGAGCATTGGCTCGCCAGCTTCGCCCTGCTGGCGCTGGAAGGCTGACCGTCGATGGGCCGCCGCACCCTGCTGGTCGGCGGCGCCCTGGTGCTGGCCGTGGCGGCCGGGCTGGGCTGGCGCCTGCTGCAAGACACGCGCACCGCCGCCATTGCCAC
>NZ_WNJP01000202.1 GCF_009733735.1 Sandarakinorhabdus oryzae
CTGGCAGGGCACGGCCGTCCCGGCTGGCGGCGCCATCGTGCCGGCGGCGATGACCATGCAGGACGGCGGCTGGAGCAGCGGGCCGCAGGGCGGTGTGGTGCTTGCCGGCTGGCATGGCGGTCGTGGTGGCTGGGATCGTGGCGGCTATGGCCGCGGCGGCTGGGATGACCGGCGCGGCGGTTGGGGCCGCGGTGACTGGGATGATCATCGTGGACGCTGGGGCCGTGGTGACTGGGATGACCGGCGCGGCGGCTGGGGTGGTTATCGTGGCGGCTGGGGCGGCTATCCGGTCTATCATGGCTGGGGCGGCTATCGCCCGCGCGCCTATTATCGCCCGCCGGTCGTCATCTATGGCGGCGGCTGGGGTGGCGGTGGCTATTATGGCCGTCCCTATGGCGGCTATTATGGCCGGCCCTACGGTGGCTACTATGGCCGGCCCTACGGTGGTTATTACGGCAGCAGCTATTATGGCCGGTGCCGGTCCAATGGCAGCGGCGCGCTGATTGGCGGCGTCACTGGCGCCACGCTGGGCTATGGCCTGGGCAATCGCTGGGATCGCACGCCGGGCGTGATCATCGGCGGCGTGGTTGGCGCCATCGCCGGCAGCGCCATCGAACGCTCAGGCTGCTGATACCGCTGTCAGGAAGGCTGGCCCCCAGCTTTCCAGCTTGACGGCGCCCACGCCGGGAATGCGCGCCATGTCGGCCATCGTCTGTGGCCGGCGCGCCGCCATCGCGCGCAGCGTCGCATCGGAAAACACGATATAGGGCGGCACCCCGGCATCGGCCGCCAATTGCCGCCGCAAGGACCGCAGGGCTTCGAACAATGAACGGTCCTGCGGGGCGACTTCGGCCACGGCGGCGCTGTTGCTGGCCTTGCCCGGCCGGGCGGCGCGTGGCTCCACCTGCTTCAGATTGATCGCCACCTCGCCCTTCAGGATGGCGCGCGCCGCCGGGCCCAGCACCAGCCCGCCGCCTTCGGGATCACGCTCCAGCGCGTCCATCGCCTCCAGCTGGCGCGCCAGGCTCTTCCACTGGTCAGCCGGCCAGTCCTTGCCGATGCCGAACACACTCGACCGTTCGTGGCCGAACTTCACCACCTTTTCCGATGGCTTGCCGTTCAGCACGTCGAGCAAATGCGCCACGCCAAAGCGCTGACCGGTGCGATACACGGCCGACAGCAGCTTGCGCGCGGCTTCGGTGGCGTCAACCAGGCGCGGCGGGTTGAGGCAATTGTCGCAATTCCCGCATGTCGCCGGCGCGGTTTCGCCGAAATAGCGCAGCAGTTCCTGGCGCCGACAGCCCGCGGTTTCGAGAAAGGCGATCAGCGCGTTCATGCGGCGCACCTCGTTGGCCTTGAACGCTTCCGTGCCGTCGCTCGCCGCGATGAAACTGCGCAGCCGGGCGACATCCTCGCCGCCCCAGATCAGCTGCGCCACCGCCGGATCGCCATCGCGGCCGGCGCGGCCGGTTTCCTGGTAATAGGCCTCGATCGATTTGGGCAGGCCGGCGTGCAGCACGAAGCGCACGTCGGGCTTGTTGATGCCCATGCCAAAGGCGATGGTGGCCACCATCACCATGTCTTCGGAGGCGACGAAATCGGCCTGGTGCCGGCTGCGGATGCCGGCTTCCAGGCCGGCGTGATAGGGGCGCGCGCGATAACCCGCCTCCACCAGCCAGCCGCAGATCGTTTCGGTGCCGGCGCGGGTGGGGGCATAAATGATGCCGGCCTGGCCGGCCTGCCCGGCCATGAAGGCGAGGATCTGCCGGCGCAGATTGTCGCGCCCGGTCACGTCATAACGGATGTTGGGCCGGTCAAAGCCCGAGAGGGTGATGCGATCATCAGCGATGCCCAGTTGCCGGGCGATGTCGGCGCGGGTTTCGCGATCGGCGGTGGCGGTCAGCGCGATGCGCGGCACGCCGGGCAGGGCATCGCAGAACGGTCGCAGCCGGCGATATTCGGGGCGAAAATCATGGCCCCATTGCGACACGCAATGCGCTTCATCGATGGCGATCAGCGCGATTTCCGTGCGCTGCACCATCTGGCCAAAGCCATCCGAAAGCGCCCGTTCCGGCGAGACATAGAGAAGATCGAGCTGGCCATCGACGAAGTCGCGCCACACCTGGCCGCTGTCGGCGGACTGGCTGTTCAGCGTCGCAGCGCGCACCCCCTGGGCGGTCAAGGCGCGCACCTGGTCTTCCATCAGCGCGATCAGCGGTGAGATCACTAGCGCCGTGCCGGGCCGCACCAGCGCCGGCACCTGGTAGCACAGCGATTTGCCCGATCCGGTCGGCATGATGGCCAGGCAATCGCGGCCGGCGATGACGTCGCTGATGATCTGTTCCTGCGGTCCGCGAAAATCGGCATGACCGAACACGCGATGCAGGATGTCACGCGCGCGTGGCGCCGTTGGGGTGGCAGCAAGATCGGCAGGCGCAAACGACATGGCGCATCCTTACCAGACCGCTTGCCAAGCGCCACCGCCTCTGCCAGCCTGAGGCCAACGAAAACCTTAAAATCGGTTGGCCATCACTTTATGCGCCTGATTTTGCTCGCTGCCCTTGCAGCATTTCAGGCCACGGCGCCGGCCAGCCCGCCGCCATCCGTGCCGCCACCCCCAGCGCCTGTCGAACCCGCAGCCCCGCCGGCCGAAGCGGCCGTGGTGCTGCCGGCGCTGACCCCGCTGAAGCTGGAAATGGTGGATGCCGTCACCACCAAGACGGCCAGGCGCGGCGACCGTTTTGCGATCAAGCTGGCCGAAGCCGTGCGCCTGCCGGGCATTGACCTGCCGGCCGGCACGCCGGGCCATGGCGAGATCGTTCATGCCCAAAAGGCTGGCGCCGCGGGCCGGGCCGGTGAGCTGATTCTCGCCGCGCGCTGTCTCGATGTGAACGGCGCCTGCCTGAAGCTGCGCAGCCTGAAGATCGCGCCGCCGCACGCGACCGAACGCACCGACCTGGCGCTGGCCGTCGGCGTGGCGGCCGGGCCGATCGGTTTTCTGATCAACGGCGGCAATCGCGAGGTGCCGGCCGGGACGGCGCTGACGGCGATGACCGCCGAAAACACGCCGTGGCCGCCCGCCGCGCCGCAAGTTCAACCCCAGGAGCCCAGACCATGAAGACGACGATCCAGCTTGCCGCGGCCTTCGCGCTGCTCGCCAGCCCCGCGCTTGCGGCCGAGAAGGCGCCGCCAACGCCGATCACCATCGCGCCCCCGCCGGAAGGCAAGGGTCAGATCGTGTTCTTCCGGCGCGGCGGCATCGGCCCGCTGATTTCCTGCGCCGTTTCGGAAAACGGCGCCCGCGTGTCGCGGCTGCCCCCGGGCAAATATTTCGTCCAGGTCACGACGCCGGGCGCCCACACCTATACCGTGTCGAGCGAAGCCAAGGACACGCTGAACGTCGAGGTGGAAGCCGGCGAAACCCAATATGCCAAGTGCAACATCCGCATGGGCATCTTGGCCGGCCGCCCCAACCTGGCGCCCAGCACCAAGGACGAATTTGACAAGGGCGCCGGCAAGCTGAAGCTTGTCGAGCCGCAGGACGACAAGGATGACGACAAGAAAGACGACAAGAAATAAGCGAGGCCTGGCATGAGCGGCTGGCGCCAGTCGCTGGGCAGCCTGTTGACCGGGCTGTTCTCGGGCGCGCTGGTGCTGGCTGCCGGCTGGATCCTGTGGACCGAACTGCGGCCGCCGCTGGCGGTGGCGGCCAGCGTGCAGCGCACGGTGGCGATCAGCGCCACAAGCCTGCCCGGCGCCGGCACGACCATCGGCCCGTTCCGGTTGGCCAGCGCCGTGGCGCTCAGCAGCCCTGACAAGGCGTTTGGCGGGCTCTCCGGCCTCGCCGCGCTGCCCGATGGCCGGCTGCTGGCGATCAGCGATGCGGGCGACTGGCTGCTGATGCGGCCCGGTTCGGCCACCGGCGAAATGGGCAGCATATCCATGCCGGGCAGCGACAAGGCCGATCGCGATGCCGAGGCGGTGGCGTTGGCGCCGAATGGGGAAACGCTTGTCAGCCTTGAACAGCAGCACCGTATCCTGCGCTTTGCCGGCCATGGCCCGCCGCTGGTGGCGGCCGGGGCGCCGCTCTATCGCACCGATACCATGGGCTGGCCGCCCAACGGCGGCGGCGAGGCGCTGGCGGTGCTGGGCGATGGCAGCCTGGTGTGGATAGCTGAAAATGCGCCCACCGCCGATGGCGCCATCACCGCGCTGCTGATCGCGCCGGATGGCACCACGCGACCGATCCTGATTGATCCGGTTGATGGCTTTGCCCCCACCGATGCGGTGCTGCTGGATGAGACCCACCTGCTGCTGCTGCACCGCCGCTACACAGGGGTGGAAACCGCGGCGGCTATCAGCCTGGTTGACCTGGCACCAGTGCTGGCCGGCGGCAGCGCCGCGCCGGCTCGCGAACTGGCGCGCTGGGGGCGGGGCGGGGCG
>NZ_WNJP01000203.1 GCF_009733735.1 Sandarakinorhabdus oryzae
CGTCGCCCGCCTGCACGGCGGCACGCTCACCCTGGCCGACAACAAGCCGGGCCTGAAGGTGGCGATCGACCTGCCGGCCGCCCCGGCGGCGGAATAGCCGCCGGGGCGCGCCGGTTCAGGCGGAAACGCTGACCCGCCGCCGGCGCGACGCCGCACCGACAAGGCTAAAGCCGGCAATCAGCATCGCCCAGCTCGCCGGTTCCGGCACCGTGCCGATGGCCTGGAATTGGCCCAGCGAATAATAAAGATCGCCGCCCGTCGCCTGGAAGCGGAAGCGATCGGTGAAGATCGGTGCGAACACGCCGCTGTCCCGCGTCATCAGGCCAAAGCCGGCCACGGCGCCAACGTTGAAGATCGGCGCCCAGGCCGACCCGTTCCAATAATCCACCCGATAGGTGTCATTGTTGTCGGCCTGCACCAGCAGCTGGTTGATCGCGTATTTCTTATTGAGCTGCAGTTCCCAGAACATCGGCGCGGTCGCTTCGGGGGCGCCTTCGTCCCACCAGAAGCTGCCGTTGTTCCACTGCGTCTGTTCCGGTTGTGGCGTGCCATCCACTGGCGCGGTCGCATTGGACGGAGTCGAGTTCGGCACCCACGGCGAACCCGGCCTCAGAATCCCGTGATATGTTCTGTAGGTGATCGAAAACCAGTCGGTGGCAACGTTGGTGCCGGCATGGGCGGCCGGCGCGATCAGGGCGGCGGCCGTGGCGGCCAACAGATATTTACGCATGATGAGCCTCCTCACGAACAAACGACAAGGTGCGACCCTGCCCCGGAGGCTATCACAAGTTACGCGCTCGTCAATACTTCCTTAATCTTTTGGCAAGGTCATGCCACTAGCCGGCCACCACCAGCCCGTGCCGCTTCTTGCCGGCGCTCACCTTCTGCCCCGGCGCCACCAGCGCGGCATCACTGCCTGCCGGTGCGCCATCGATGCGGGCACCGCCCTGCGCCACCAGCTTGCGCGCTTCGTTCTTCGACGCGGCAAAACCCAGGCCAATGAGGGCATCGATGATGGTGACGGGGGCGCTCACAGCGAACTGCGGCAACTCCTCGCCGGCACCGCCCGCCGCAAAAGTCGCGCGCGCCGTTTCCGCTGCGGCCTCGGCCGCTGCCCGGCCGCGGCACAGCGCGGTGGCTTCGGTGGCCAGCACTTCCTTGGCCGTGTTGATCTCGGCGCCTTCCAGCGCCTCCAGCCGGGCAATCTCGTCCAGCGGCAGATCGGTGAACAGCCGCAGGAACTTCCCCACATCGGCATCATGCGTGTTGCGCCAGAACTGCCAGTAATCGAAATGCGGCAGCTGGTCCTCGTGCAGCCACACCGCGCCCTTGGCGGTCTTGCCCATCTTGGCGCCATCAGACCGGGTGATCAGCGGCGTCGTCAGGCCAAACGCCTCTTTCGCCTCCGTGCGGCGGATGAGATCGGTGCCGTTGACGATGTTGCCCCACTGGTCGCTGCCGCCCATCTGCAGCGTGCAGCCAAAGCGCCGGTTGAGTTCCAGATAATCATAGGCCTGGAAAATCATGTAATTGAATTCCAGGAACGACAGCGGCTGCTCCCGCTCCAGCCGCAGCTTCACGCTGTCAAAGGTCAGCATGCGGTTGATCGAGAAATGCCGGCCGACATCGCGCAGGAACGGGATGTACATCAGCTGCGACAGCCACTCGTCGTTGTTGACCATGATGGCATCGCTCGGCCCGTCACCAAAGCGCAGGAACCGCTCGAAAATGCGGCGGATGCTCGCCATGTTGGCGTTGATCTGCGCATCATCCAGCAACTGCCGCGCCTCGTCCTTGCCCGACGGATCACCCACCTTGGTGGTGCCCCCGCCCATCAGCACGATCGGCTTGTGCCCCGACGCTTGCAGATGCCGCAGCATCATGATCGATACCAGGTTGCCGATGTGCAGACTGGGCGCCGTGCAATCAAAGCCGACATAGGCCGTGATCACGCCCTTGCCCGCCGCGCCATCCAGGGCGGCGGCATCGGTGATCTGATGGATGAACCCGCGCGTTTCGAGCCGCCGGAGAAAGTCGCTGCTGTAGGTCATGGCGGGGAAGGCTTTACGGTGTGTGCGCGCGCTTGTCATGCCCCGTCCGCCACGACATCCGGTTTTGACATATTTTACAGATCCGGCAGGTTAAGTCCTTGTAAAACTTACGCGAGACAGTTTTACCCATCTTTCGCTCCAGACTATCGCCCGACCTGACGGGCTCATGTGGCCGTCGCTTGACGCACAATGACCGTGGGCGGGCGTATAGCCCATTGGCGGCCCTGTAGGACAGGCAGGCGGGAGCAAAAGCCAGACCTCCTGCGGTCAGGGTCGCAGACCCTGGACCCGTTTGTTCTTGGCAGGTTGCTATTGGGCGGCACTGCAACTTTCGTTGTTATGCTGGCTTCATCTCAGGCTCAGCTGTCTTGCAAATCTTGATGATCTTGTGGCTCTATTTTCCAATCCGGCCGGAAAAATGCCCATAAAGTCATTAGTATTGAAATTACGAAAAACAATATGAGCACAAGGAATCCTTGTCTTATGGGATAAATCGGAATGCCGTAGACAAAATTCCTCATTAAATTCAGCACTATTCCTAATATATTTATGACTATGAAATTCATTACTGCGGCCGATATTCTGAATTTTGTAGAGGCTTTCATACAAAACATCCTGGCGAGGCTATGCTGCATAGAAAATGAAAACCACCACAATGCAATTCCCGCGATGCATTCATAGTCGCAAATGAGGGTCCACCGTGAAGTTAAACTAAGCGCTCAAATCTGCCAACGTATCCTGGACGCTTGGGGCAGATTGAAACGACCGGGTCCAGGGTCGCAGACCCTGGACCCGGTCGTTTTCAGCCGGCACTTCGCGCACCTCACCCCGGATCAAGTCGGGAGCGACGGGACAAGGGGTCGCGCAGGCACCAGATGCTCGAGTCAATCGCGAGATCAAGTCCATTGCTGCCGCCATTTCCACGGCTATTTCAGACGTAAGCCGTCAGTCCCAATGCTGCTGCCGAGGTTGCTGCGATACTGCGGCACCATGTCGAGAATTGCCTTTGATGTTCAAGCAGGAGGCGCGCCTGTGCGATGGCTGCAAGCGCCTCACCAACCCAATCCCATCGGGCGATACCGTCCTTGTCCAGCCTCGATTGCAGCCTTTCAAGTTGCTTGCGCGCGCGGTCGAGACAGGTGCGCGCTTGGTCCGGCCTTCCGCAAAGTCCATAGACAATGCCGGCACTCCACCATTGGGCATATTCAAACGAGGATTTGCTGCTCCTGTCGATCTGCGCTGCAAGTGCTTCGACCGTGAGCGGGGAATCGAAGGGGATAATGGCTTTTGCCGTCGCGAGGCGCAGCACGTCGGCCAACGGCGGATCCGATGAACCGTCCAGCCAGAGATCACGCGGCGGTTTCAACCCCAGGAAGCCGCTTCGGGGCGTCTTGATCCGATCACCAATATCCGAGCGCAGAAAGTCCCCGCCTTTTGGCAAGATGTGCACAAACGTTGCCGGCACATAGTCACTGGAGAAGTTTGATGACTGGCAGGTGATGCACTGCATCAGGTATTTCTTGTCAGTCCGATAGATGAGATCTGCGCGGGCACGATGCCATTCCAGGCCAAGCGCGTCCAACAGGCTGGCCATGAGCTTTCTGTAGACTGGCTTGCTCACGAGAATGCACGCCTTTTTGCAACATCAATTCACTTTAGACTGCTCCGAAGCGATCATGATGGCAAATTCTCCAACGACCGCCAAAGCAGCGTGACCCCGGAGCAAGTCAGGGGTGACGGGTTGCAACGGCAGTCCAAACGATCGGGTCCAGGGTCTGCGACCCTGGCCGCCGGAGGCCACTCTTCCTCTGCGAAGACAAGGCACAACCGGCCAGTCAGCCGCCCCGACCCGGCTTCAGCGCCAGAGGCAGCGCGCCGAACAGGCCATCGCTGCGGAACGCCCCTTCGATCTCCAGCAGCTTCAGCTTGGTCTTCACGCCCCCGGGGGCGGAGAAGCCGGTCAACTTGCCATCGGCGCCCAGCACGCGGTGGCAGGGGACGATGAGGGGGAGTGGGTTGCGGCCGAGGGTGGTGCCGACGGCGCGGGCGAGGGCTTTGTCGCCGAGGTCGGTGGCAAGGTCGCCGTAGGTGCGGGTTTGGCCGGGCGGGATGGCGCGGGTGAGGGTGCGGACCTGTTCGGCGAAGGGATCGGCGTGGGGTTCGCAGGCGATGAAGCCGAGGTCCACACGATCGCCGGCCAGCAGGGCCTGGATGGCGGTGATGGCGCGGGCGATGGCGGGGGGTGGCTGGCCCGGTTCGGCGCGCGACGCCAACCGCGCGGCGGCCCCGCCGGGCAGCGCGCTGGCCACGGCCC
>NZ_WNJP01000204.1 GCF_009733735.1 Sandarakinorhabdus oryzae
CAGGCTGGCGGCGATGGCGGCCGGTTCGGCGCCGGCGCGTTCGAGGGCGCGCGCATGGAGGCGGCAGACCGCCGGTTCGGCCCAGCGCTCGCTGGTCGCGGCGATCGCGGCCAGGGCATCGGCAAAGGCTGCAGCCGCGCCGACGTGATCCCCCGCCGCCGACAGCGCATTGCCAAGCAGCGCCCAACGATAGGGCAGGAAGCAGCGCGAGCCGGTGGCGCGATAGATATCGAGGCCCTGGGCATAAAGCTGCGGCCCCTCGTTCTCGCCGCGCTGGCAGGCCAGCCAGCCCGACAGCATGACGCCATTGCCCAGGAACAGCGGCACGCGTTCCTTGGCTGACAGATCGGTCAGTTCGGCAGCCAGCGCCGACACGTCATCGGCAGCACCGGAATATTGCTGGATCCACGCCGAATAGGCCAGCACGTTGGCAAAGGAATAGAGATGGTTGAGCTGGCGTGCGAAGGCCAGCGCTTCTGCGCTGGCGGCGGCGGCCGCGTCATGATCACCCTTCAGCCACAGCGCCTGGGCGCGATAGGCGCGCGCCATCGCGGCGGCATCGACGCCGATCTGGAACCGGTGGCCGGCGTGGCGATCGGGATCATAATGGGCAAGGATGGTGTTGCTGTTGTCGATCACCTCGTCGACCTTTCCAAGGAAGAAGCACGATGAGGTGTTGGCAAGCGTGCCGGTGAGCAGCAGTTCCTCGCTGCCCGACTGGCGGGCGAGATCGAGTATGGCCTGCGCATGCGCCAGCGAGGCCTGGTGATCGGCGCGCACGGTTTTTACCTGCCACAGGCCGAAAAGCGCCTGGCCCTGGCGGGCGGTGTCGCCCAGCTTGCTGGCCAGATCCAGCGCGCGCCGCCACACCTTCTCGTTCTCGGGCGAGGCCTGGCCCTTGGCCACCATCACCGCCGTGCCAAGTGCCATCTCGACCTCGAGCTCGATCGCGTCGCGCTGCGGGCTGACGGCCACGGCCGCGACGGCGGTCAGGGCGTCATGCAGATGCGCCATCGCCTCGAGATGGGCATTGCGGCGCAACGCCTGCGTGCCCGCCTGCAACCAGTAATGCGCCGCCTGTTCCGGGTTGCCGCCGCGGGAATAATGCCAGGCAACGATTTCGGGATGGGCCTGGGCTTCCGCGTCAAACTGGGCGCAGATCAGCGCCGCGGCGCGGCGATGCTCCTGGCGGCGCCGGGCCTTGGGCAGCAGTTCATAGGCCGCTTCGTGGGTCAGCGCGTGCTTGAACATGTAACTCGCCCGCGGGGCCACCCCGCGCTGCTGCACCAGTTCCTCGCTGACCATCTGGCCCAGCTGGGCCGCAAGTTCGTCACCGTCCAGCCCGGCGAAAGCGCTGATCATGGCGTGACTGAAGCTGCGGCCGAGGATGGCGCCGAGCTGCGCCGTTTCGCGCGCGGCGCCGAGCCGGTCGAGCCGGGCCGCCAGCAATCCACGCAGGGTGGTGGGAATGTCACCAATGGCGCCCTGGCTGCCGTGGATGACGATCTGCCGGGCCAGTTCCTGCACGAAGAAGGGCACGCCGTCGGTGCGGGCCACCAGTTTCTGGACGAGGGCATCATCGATGTCGGCAGCGCCGATGGCATCGGCCACAAGCACTCTGGTCTGCCCGCTGCCCAACCGCCCCAGATTGATCTGACCGTGATGGTCACGGTCCAGCCAGGCCTTGCGAAACTCCGGCCGGGCCGTGCCGATCACCATCAATGGCAAGGTGCCGCCCTGTTCGACCAGGATCCTGACCAGTTCAAGGGTGGATGGATCAACCCAGTGGAGATCCTCGACCGCCAGCACCAGCGGTTGATCGCGGGTCAGCGCGAAGACCCATTCGGTCAGCGTCTCGGTCAGCTGGCGGCGGCGCTGCGCCGGTGTCAGGTCGAGCGCCGCATGGTCGGCGGGCAAGGCCAGGCCGATCAGCGTGGCGACCAGATCAAAGGCGTCCGCTGGCATGTCGGCGACCGCAAGCTCGCGCCGCAGCGCCTCGGCCGGGTCGCCGCCGCGCGCTTCCAGCAGCTGGCGCAGCATCTGGACAACGGCATGAAAGGGCGTGTTGGCAAACAGCGATTCCCCGCTCCAGCCGATCCAGCGGTGCGGCTGGCCAGCCAGCGCGGACCGAAACTCCCCAAGCAGACGGCTCTTGCCGATGCCGGGTTCGCCCCGGATCAGGATATGCTGGCCGTCATGGTCGGCCAGCCGCCGCCAGCGGCTCATCAGCAGGGCCAGTTCATCATCACGGCCCACGAACAGCCCCCCGGCCGTCTTTGCCTGATGGCGGCCATCCGGCCGAACGCCCAGAGCCTGAAACAGCGGCACCGCCGCCCCGCCCTCGCTGGGCGGCAGGGCCGGCAGCATCTGCTGATCAAAGACGCCGGCGACCAGCTCGGCCACATCACCGGTGAAGGCCACCGCCCCCGCAGGTGCCGCCG
Source organism: Sandarakinorhabdus oryzae (assembly GCF_009733735.1). Taxonomy (GTDB): domain Bacteria; phylum Pseudomonadota; class Alphaproteobacteria; order Sphingomonadales; family Sphingomonadaceae; genus Sandarakinorhabdus; species Sandarakinorhabdus oryzae. The sequence goes on from NZ_WNJP01000204.1 coordinate 2,442, forward strand.
CGCGGGTGCGCGCCGCGATGGCGGGGCCATCGCCGAACACCTCGATCTGGCCCTGGCCGTCAAGCCCGACCAGCGCGTTCGCGCAGTGAATGCCAATCCGGGCGGTGACCCCGGCGCCATGGGTGGCCGCAAACACATCGCGCTGGCCGGCCAGCGCTGCGACAATGGCCAGGCCGGCGTGGATGGCCCGTTCGGCGGCGTCTTCCTGCGCGACCGGAAAGCCGAAGAGGGCGGAGACCATGCCGCTCTGCCAGCTGGGCGTGCCGCCCAGCGTGGCGATCGCGTCCGACACGAGCGGCTGCGCCCTCCGGACGATCTCCTGCCAATCCTCGGGATCGAGCTGTGCGGTGCCGCCGCTCTCCTCGAGCCGGCACGACAGGAAGGTCAGGTGGCGCCGCTCGCTTTGCGGGGCTGGCGGCGGCGGCGATGGCCTTGGCGACGGTGCTGGTGCTGGCGTTGGCGGCGGCCGGCGACGCTCCGCCGCCAAGCTGTCGTGGCCGCGCGCGACATGCCGTGCCACATCGCCAACAAACGCCAACCAGCGTGGATCATCGCGTTCGCCGGCCCAATCGCACAGATCGCTGGTCTGCGTCAGCTCGAACATGATCGGCCGATCACAGTGCTCGATCATGCAGGGCACCAGCGTGCCGTTCCGCTGCGCCAGCGTCGCTTCGGCCCGCACCCAGCGCGACACCACCGAGCGCGTTGACCACAACACGACAACCGCCTTTGCCGACCGCAGCGCCGCCTCGGTTACTTCGTCATAGGCTTCGCCGGCCCGCAGCGTCGAGTCCCACCAGACGGTGAACCCCTGAGCCGCAAAGCCTTCCGCAAACAGCCTTGCCAGCGCCTGATCCTCACGATTGTAGGACAGGAAGATGTCAGCCACGATCTTGAGCGCCCTCGCTTTTATCCAGTGGTGTAGAGCATCATTTTCGAATGGTCGATGCCGTCAATGGGTGACCCTCCCTCGATCACCAGCCTTGTCGCCACAGCGGGGCGACCACGGTCGCATGGGCGGACAGCCTGCCCCGCGGACCACCATGCAACCAAGGCATCGACCCGATAGTCTCATGTGATTTCCAACACCGTCTGTCTGCGGCGATATCAGGACCTGGTAAGAAACATTCCCGATCAGGAGCCAGTCATGCGCCTTTCTCCCCTTCTTGCTTCGCTTGCTGCCGCGACACTCTTCATGGGCTCTGCCCAGGCCCAGCCAGTGCCGGCGGCGGCCCCGGTCACCACGCCGGTGGCCAACGCCGATGGTGTCATCCAGCTGCGCAGCGGCAACGATTTCGATGTTACGCTGGCCCGGCTGAAGGCCGATGTAGCGGCCAAGGGCATCCGCTTCTTTGACGCCATCGATCAGGCCGGGCTTGGTGACGGCGCTGGCCTGAAGATCAGGCGATCCACGCTGGTGTTGTTCGGCAATCCGCCGCTGGGCGTCCAGTTCCTCGAGGCCAATCCTTATGCCGGGCTCGACTGGCCGGTGCGGATGCTGGTGCTGGAGGATGCCCAGGGCGCCGTGTGGCTGGCCTGGACCGACTTCACCCATATCGCCCACCGCTATCGCATCACCAACCGGGATGCCCAGTTTAAGATGGCCAGCGAGGTTGCGGCCTCCATCGCGGCAGCAGCTGCTGCCAGGTGATGGCCGTGCTGGGCAGCGCCATCGCGGTGCTGGCCGCAGCGCTGATGGGTCTGGCCATCCAGCGCGGCGCCACCTGCATGGTGCCTGCTGTCGCGGAACTCGTCCAGGATCACCGGGCCAGCCGCGCCCTGGCGTTGGCCGAGGCGGCGCTGTGGGTGGGCGGCCTGGTGCTGCTCGCCCGGCTGGCCGGCTGGCTTGAAACCAGTCCAGCCGGCCAAGCCGCCTCGTGGCGCGCCCTGGCC
>NZ_WNJP01000205.1 GCF_009733735.1 Sandarakinorhabdus oryzae
GCTGCCGATGCTGGCGCCGGGCACGAAGCCGCTGGTGCCCAGTGAACCCCCCGTGGGCTGGGTCGGCAGGGGCGCGCTGGCGGCCGGTTGCTGGCCCTGGGTCGGCGCCGCGGCGTTGCCGAAGCTGCTCTGCGTGCTCATCGTCTGCGGGGCAGCCTGGCTGGCCGGGCTGACCGGTTGGCCAACCAACTGCTGCAAAACGGGAACCAGCTTCTCGGCGTCGGCGTGGTTCAGAAAGAAGACCCGCACGTCGCTGCCGGCGGCAGCGGCCTGATCGAGATCGGCGACCGTGCGCGCCAGCTTGGCCAGGGTTGCCGGATCGCCGCGCAGCACCAGGCTGTTGCTGGCATCGACAGGGGCGACCTGCCAACCGCGGCCCTCGGCGCTGCCCTGCGCCACCTGCGCCAGGCTGGTGGCGATCTCGCGGGCGCCAGCATGCTTGAGCGCGATGACGCGCACCGCAGCGCGGTCCTGGTCGATCTGGCGGGCGAGCGCCCGCACGCGGGCGACATTGTCGGCATAATCGGCCACGATCACGGCATTGCCGGCTCGATTGGCCGTCACCTGGCCTTCGCGGGACACTAGCGGGCGCAATGTTTCGATGGCCGAGGCGGCATCGATGAAGCTCAGATTGAGCACGGTGGTTTCAAACCGGTCCCGCCCCTGGCCGCCGGATGGCTGGGTGGCGGCCCCATCGGCCGGCGCGACGCGGAAGGCGCCGCCGGCGGCCGGGGTGACGACCAGGCCATTGGCGCGCAGGGTCGACAGGAACAGCTCGAAATAGCCAGCCTGATCGAGCGGTCGTTCCGAGACCACCGACACTTTCCCTTGCACGCGCGGATCGATGATGAAGGTGCGCCCCGTCGCGCGCGACACGTCCTGGATGAAGGCGCGCACATCGGCATCACGCAGGTTGACGGTCTGCTGCGCGAGCAGGGGCGAAGTGGCCAGCAAGAGCGCCAAAAGGGCAGGGGCGAAGGTGCGCGTCATTTCGGGTCCCGCCACGGCGGCTGGGCCTCGGCCGGGCCGCCGGATTGATCGATGTAAAGCTGTTCCCGCGCGCCACCGCGATCAAGTGTGACCGATTCGAATTCGACAGCCGCCAGCCGGACGCCGGGCATGATCTCCTCGCCCACGCCCACGCTCTTCTGCAGTCCGTCGGCGGTGGCGATGATGGCCGAGCCACGGCCGGAGGCGGCATCGACGCGGGTGCCAAGCAGCACCAGATCAAGCCCAGACACCGTGTCGGCCGTGGCCGGACCGGCCGGGGAAAAGGGATCGATCGCCACCAGCACCGGGCCGCTGGCCTGCCGGAACACCGGCTGGCCGAGGGGGCCGGCGGGCGTAAGTGCCAGCCAGATCAGGCGCGCCGTCACCAGCCCGGCCAGCACCCAGCCAGCCCATTCGGCGGCCCCGATCAGGCGGGCCGGCCATGGCATATTGTCCTCTGTCCGGATCAGCGGCTGCACCCCTCAAAAACGCGTTGGTCCGCAGGCGTCACAGCCTAATCGGATTCGCTGCGAGAGCCAGCCCCTATCGGGTGCGTGTGACGGTTGGGTTACAGGCGGATGACACGCCGAGGTGTTACTTCGATGCCGCGAGCAGGCCATGGCGGCGCAACACCGCCTGCAACTGGTCGTGCGGCAGGGCGGAGACCGTCCACCAGTCGGCACCGGTCATCGTCTTGGCGGCGATCATGGCGTTGACCACGGCCTCCTCCACGCCTTCGATGGTGGCGGTGAACAGCGGGTTGATGGCGGCATTGGGCAGCCGGGCAATGCTGGCCGGCTTGTCGGCGGCCTCGTGCCAGTTGCCATTGTCGGCGCCGGCGTTGGCGGTGGAAAAGGCGATGAAGATATCGCCGGAGCCATCCGACAGGATGGAGCCCAGGCGCCCCAGCCCGGCGGTGCCGCGCCGCGCCAGCCGCTTCAACTGCTCGGCGGTCAGCGGCGCATCGGTGGCGATGACGATGATGATCGAACCGCGATGCTCCTCATTGATGTCGTCGGCCAACGCCAGCTTCTTCGGGTCGCACACATCGGCAACGCGACCTCGGCGCTGCTGCGGTTTGGGCAGCAATTTCGTCACGCAGGGCCCTTGCAGGTCCATCTCACGCGCCACGGGCACGCCAGCGATGCGCAACAGATTGGCCGAGCCATAATTGCACTGCACCAGCACACCCACGGTGTAGCCGCCTTCGGCCACTGTCAGCCGGCGCGAGGCGGTGCCGGTGCCGCCCTTGAAGCCGTTGCAGATCATGCCGGTGCCGCCGCCGACATTGCCTTCCGCCACCGGGCCGGGCTTGGCGGCGTCCATCGCCTCCAGCGTGTCCTGCTGGGTCACATGCTGGCCGGCCATGTCGTGCAGCGTGGCGTCGGCGGTTTCGGCGACCAGCGGATACCAGAAGGCGCCGGGGCGGTGATCGGCCAGCCACTTGAAGGCGGCATCGCGCACCACGCCGACGCTGCCGGTACCGGTGATCAGGATCGGCGTTTCCAGCACGCCGCCTTCCTCCACCCAGTGCGTGCCGGTCATGTCGCCATTGCCGTTGCCGGCGAAGAAGCCGGCAAACACGCCCTGGTTGTTGGCCTTGCCGCGCGGGAAAATGGCGGTGACACCGGTGCGCACCGGGCCTTTGCCGCGCACCCGCTCGCCGTCGCCCGCTATCAGCGTCTTGAAGCCGACTTCGACGCCGGCGACATCGGTGATGGCGTTCAGCGGCCCCGGCGTGCCGTCGAACGGTACTCCCAAATCGCGGGCGCGTGGGCCGGCGGCGGCCGTGCTGCTGGCCAGGATCAGCGCCGCAACGATCAGATGTTTCATGCTGTTTCCCCCGTTGCCGGCAACCTATCCCGGCTGGCGGGCGGGCGCAAATTTGACTTTGGCGCGCAAAGCGTTCAAAGGGCGCCCACAAACCGATGGGCGCGTGATCGGAGCAACCTGCTCCTGGGCCCCACCCCCCGAACTTGCTTCCCTTATCACGCGGGTTGCCAGGCAACCCCCCTCCCGGTTGGCATGGTGCCTTCCGGGCGACTGATATTGTTGGAACAAGACCACATGAATTTCTCTGATCTCGCGCTTGCCGAGCCGATTGCCCGCGCCATTGCCGACAAGGGCTATGACACCCCCTCGCCCATCCAGATGGCGGCGATCCCGCCGGCGCTGGCCGGCAACGATGTGCTGGGCCTGGCCCAGACCGGCACCGGCAAGACGGCGGCCTTTGCGCTGCCCATCCTCAACCGCCTCGCCGCCAATCCCAAGCACCGCCTGAAACTGTCCACCCGCGTGCTGGTGCTGGCGCCCACCCGCGAACTGGCCGCGCAGATTGCCGCCAGCTTCACCGCCTATGGCCGCTATTTGAAGGTCTCGGTCGCCTGCGTGTTTGGCGGCGTGCCGATCGGCCGCCAGGAACGCGCGCTGTTTCCGGGTGTGGACGTGCTGGTGGCGACGCCGGGCCGTCTGCTCGATCTGGTCATGAAGGGCGCCTGCGACCTTGGCCATGTCGAGATGCTGGTGCTCGATGAATGCGACCAGATGCTCGATCTCGGCTTCGTGCATGATCTGAAGCGCATCACCGGCCTGTTGCCCAAGCAGCGCCAGTCGATGCTGTTTTCGGCCACCCTGCCGCCGGCCATCGAGGATCTCGCCCAGCGTTACCTCAAGAACCCCGTGAAAGTGGCCGTGAAGCCGGCCGCCACCACCGCCGAGCGCGTGGTGCAGACGGTGATCCATGTCTCCCAGCCCGAAAAGCTGGCGCTGCTGGCGCATCTGCTGGTGGCCGAAGACGTGGCGAGCACCATCGTTTTCACCCGCACCAAGCATGGCGCCGATCGTGTTGTGCGCCAGCTGGCCGCCCACAAGATCGCGGCCGAAGCCATCCACGGCAATCGCAGCCAGGCCCAGCGCACTCGTGCGTTGACGGCCTTCCGCACCGGCGAGATCAAGGTGTTGGTGGCAACCGATATCGCCGCGCGCGGCCTCGACATCCCGGCGGTGAGCCACATCTTCAACTATGAGCTGCCGAACGTGCCGGAGCAGTATGTGCACCGCATCGGCCGCACCGCGCGCGCTGGCCGCGAAGGCCGGGCGATTGCGCTGTGCGCGCCGGATGAACGCCCGTTCCTGAAGGATATCGAGCGGCTGATCCGCATGCCGCTCGACCAGCAGCCACTTCCGGCGAACTTCCGCGACCTCGTTGGGCTGACGGCGAAGCTGATCAAGTCCAGCCCGGCGGCCGCCGAGCCGCCGCGCGAGGAGCGTGATTTCAACCGTGGCCGCGGTGGCCGCCCGGGCCGCGATCCGCGCGCCGTGGTGCATGCCGATGGCCGCGGGC
>NZ_WNJP01000206.1 GCF_009733735.1 Sandarakinorhabdus oryzae
GGCGGCCGGCGCGCGCAGCTGCGGTGCCGGGCCCAGCCGGGGCGGCACGGCGCAGGCCGCGAGTGCGAGGAGCGGGAGGAGCAGGAAAGACTTGCGATGCACGGGCGACTCGCGCGATACTGGTCGGTACAGGGAGGGTTTTGAGCCGTGCTCAGCGCCGCGTCAAGTGAAATGATACCGGGCGGTACAGAACAGGATGCCGCAGGCGATGGCCCTGCCGACTCCCGCGCCGATAACCGGGCCGACAGCCGCCGCCAGGCCTATATCGATGCCGCACAGCGGCTGTTCTTCGCCCATGGCTATGGCGCCACCTCGATGAATGCCATCGCCGCCGCCGTGGGCGGCAGCAAGACGACATTGTGGAGCCTGTTCCCGTCGAAACTGGCGCTGTTCGAGGCCGTGGTGGAAACCATCGTGCGCGATTTCGGCCGCGCGCTCACCGTCGATCTCGAGTCCGCCCCCGATGTCGAAGCCGGGCTGGTGCGCATGGGCGATGCGCTGATGGAAACCCTGATGTCGGACGAAGTGACTGGCATGCACCGGCTGGTGATGGGCGAAGCCGCCCGCGTGCCGGAACTGGGCCGCGTGATGTTCGAACGCGGCCCCGGCCCCGGCATGGCGCGCTTTGCCGGCTGGCTGGAACGCCAGATGCAGGCCGGCCGCCTGAAACAGGGCGACCCCCAGCTCGCCGCCCAGCAATTCAGCGGCCTGTGCCGCGCCGGCGTGGTGGACCGCCACCTGATGGGCATGACCAGCCCCGACAATGTCGAACAAGGCCGCCGCGAAGTGCGCGCGGCGGCGGCCACGTTCATGACGGCGTGGGGGGCCTGATCAGTCAGCCAGCGGCACGGCGGTGCTGAACTTCAGTGCCTTTTTCACGAACGCGGTCTCATAACGGCGCACCACCGGGTTGCCGGCCAGGTGGGCATCGGCAAATTCGTTGAAGGCCGGCATGTCTGCCACGCTGACCAGCAGCACCAGGTCGCTGGGGCCAGAGATTTCCAGGCACAATTGCACCTCTGGCAGCGCCAGCAGCGTGGCCCTGAGCGCGGCCAGCCCGGCGGCAGGCGCATGATCGTGCAGTTGCACCGTCACCAGTGCCCGCAGCCGCTGGCCAAGCAGCCGTTCCGACAAGATCGCACGCGTCGCAGCAATCGTGCCGTCGCCGCGCAGCCGCCGCAGCCGCCGTGCGATCGCGGAAGGGGAGAGCGGCACCAGTTCCGCCAGTTGATCGGCGGTGGCCAGGCCATCCTGCTGCAACTGGGCGAGCAGGGAACGATCGAGTTCATCCATGGCGCCAGATTCCTGCCAATGCGGCCGGCACTGCGCCAGAAAATGGCACGTGACCGCCCGTCTTTGCCCGCACATGGCGGTGCGACCGGTCTACAAGCACGCCTATCCCGCTGCCAAGTCCAAGGAAGACTTCCTTATGCCCCCTGCTCCTGCCCCAACTCCTCCCCTTGCCAGAAATTCGCGCACGTCGCTCGCCACGGCGCTGGCGTCCTTGCTGTTTGCCGGTGCGGTGGCGCTCACCGCGCAGCCGGTGCGCAGCGAAGCCAGCGCGCAGCCGGTGGCCCCGGCCGGCCTGGTCAACGCCCTGGCGCGCGAACTGGCCGACAATTTCGTCCTGCCAGACGTTGGCGCCCGCTATGCCGCAGCGCTGCAATCGCGGCTGGCCAGTGGTGCCTATGCCGGGATCAACGATCCCGAGGCGCTGGCAAGGACCCTGACCAGCGACCTGCAGGCCGTGGCCAAGGATGGCCATTTGCGCGTGTTTCCGCCCCAGCCCGCCGCCAGTGCCCAGCCGGGCCATGGCAGTCGCCCGCGCCTGACGCCAATCCTGGCCAGCGGCTGGATTGCCGACAAGGTCGCCTACATCGATTTCGGGGTCTTTCCGGGCGACCCGGACACGCTGAAGCAACTGGACGCCTTCATTGCCGAACATGCCGGTGCCAGCACATTGATCATCGATGCCCGGCACCACCATGGCGGCGGCCTGGCCGAGATGGATCATCTCTTTGCCCAGATGTTTGCCAAGGAAACGCCGCTGGTCGTGATGGACACGCGTGCCGCTGTCGTCGCCCGCAGCGGCGGGGTGCCGGCCGATGGACCCTGGCTCCGGCCCGCCCCGGCGCCCGACAGCGTGGTGCGCCGCGTGCATGTCGTCACGCCGGCGGCCCACCCGGTCTGGGCCCGCACGAAGGTGATCCTGCTGACATCGGGCAAGACGGCGTCGGCCGCCGAGCATCTCGCCCTGTCACTGAAGCGCACCGGCCGCGCCACATTGGTGGGCGAAGTGACCTACGGCGCCGGCAATTTCGGCGGCGAGGTCGATCTGCCCGGCGGTTTCACGGCCTTCGTGCCGGTGGGCCGCACCTATGATCCTGATACCGGCAAGGGCTGGGAAGGCACTGGCGTCGCGCCCGACGTGGCGGTGCCGGCCGATGCGGCACTGGCCAAGGCGCTGGAGATGATCGGCGTCCGCCCCGATCAGCGTCGTCCCATCGCGGGCGTCAGCTGATCACAGAAACGCCCGCAGCTCCGCCATGAACCGGTCGAACTGGTCGTGGTGGAGCCAGTGGCCGGCATCGGCGAAGGTCACCACCCGCGCGGTCGAAAAATATTCGATGCGGCCATCGCTGACCGGGTTGGAGGCCCAGCTTTTCTCGCCATACATCAACAGCGTCGGGCAGGTGATGCGGCGCCACAGTTCGGCCACCTGGTCGGTGGCCATGTCGTGCGTCCACGGCAGGTGGAGATAATTGTCGAACTTCCAGCTGTAGCTGCCGTCTTCGTTGCGGTGGGTGCCGTGGATGGTGAGGTGACGGGCCTGTTCTTCGGACAGAAAGCTGTTTTCCTGGTGCATGCGCGCGAAGGCGTCTTCCAGCGTGGCATAGCGCTTGGGCTGGCGGGCGGCGGCGGCGCGCTTGGCGTCGATCCACTGGCGCTCGCGTTCGGCAAAGTCGGTCTTCAGCCGTTCGGCCAGCATCCTCGGGCTGGGGCCGAGGCCTTCGATGGCGACCAGCTTCTTCACATGATCCGGGTAAAGCCCGGTGTAGCGCAGGGCGATATTGCCGCCCATCGAATGGGCGACAATGCTGACCGGCGCCAGCTTCAACTGGTGGATCAGCTGCGCCAGATCATAGACATAGGCGTGGGTGTTGTAATCGCCATCGGGTGACCAGGCGCTGTCGCCATGGCCGCGCCAATCCGGCGCGATGATGTGCCAATCGTCCTTCAGCTCGCGCGCCACCCAGTCCCAGCTGCGGGCATGGTCGCGGCCACCGTGGAGCAGCAGCAGCGGCGGCGCCTCCGGGTTGCCCCAGTCGCAATAATGCAGCCGCAGCCGCTGCGAGATGAAGCTGTGCGAGGTGGGGCCGGCAAAGAAATCTGCGCTTGTCATGCCATTGGGGTGCCGCAGCCGCGGCCCATGGTCAATGGGTGGCCCTCTCCCGCCATTTTGCTGCCGCCACGCCAATTATCGGACTCTGGTCGCCATTCGGCGCGATCCGCCCTGCCGGCGCGTTGCGCTGATGCCGGGTCGATGCAATCCTTTGCCCTCATGTCGTTCCGGGGAGACTGATCATGGGCTGGATTGTTGCATTGATTGTCGGTGGCTTCGCCGGGTTCCTCGCCAGCCGGTTAATGAACCGCGACGCCAGCATGGGCATCTTCATGAACATCGTGGTCGGCTGTGTCGGATCAGTGATCGGCAACGCCATCCTTAACCAGGTCGGCATTGCCGGCTCGGTGCAGCATTTCTCGATCACCGGGCTGATCGTGGCCTTTGTGGGTGCCAGCGTGCTGCTCGGCATCGTCAACGTGGTGCAGCGCGGCAAGCTGCGCTGAGAATAAGACGTGCCCGCCTAGGGCCGATTGAGAGGAGAGACGGATGAAGCTGACGACGAAGCTGCTGGTGGCCGCGGCCGTGCTGGCCGGAGCGCAGGGGCTGGCCCTTACCAGCGCATCGGCAGCCGTGCCGATCTTTTATGCCAAGTGCCCGGTGAACGTGAATGTTGATTCCGACACGCGCGGAACGGTGCGGGTCAACGGCCGCGTGGCCATCGTCCGCAAGGTGAATGCACAATATTACGAGGCACGCGCTGGGCGCGTGGTCTACAGTATTTCGGGTCGGCCTGGGGAGGTCTCCGTGTCGTACACTGGCCCCGGTCGCGCCAACGGGATCTGCCAGGTGCAAGAGCCGCCGCGGCCGCCAGCGCGGCCGGTGCGGCCTGCCGCCGGCACGCCGTCGCCCGACGCACAGGCTTGCTTGCGTGCCGTGACCCAGCAGTCCAACAAC
>NZ_WNJP01000207.1 GCF_009733735.1 Sandarakinorhabdus oryzae
GAAAGGGCACACGGCCTGGCGCTGGCGGGCGGCTCGGTGTTCGGGCTGGCCGCCGGCGATGAGCTGGCGCTGCTGCTGTCTGCCGCCGGGCGCGGCCTCGCCATGGGCGACGGGCTGCCACCGGTGCCGGTGGTGCCGGCGGCGATCCTGTTCGATCTCACCAACGGCGGTGACAAGAATTGGGGAATGGAGCCGCCCTATCGGCGGCTGACGCGCGAGGCCTTTGCCGCCCTGGGCGAGAGCGACGGCAATGGCCCCATCGGCGCCGGCTTCGGCGCGCGCGCCGGCAGCCGGGCCGGCGGTATCGGCAGCCTGTCGCGGATGCTGGATGATGGCCATGTCGTCGGCGCACTGGTGGCGGCCAACAGTTTTGGCGAGATCTATGCCGATGCGCCGCCCGGCGACGGCCCGGTGGAGATGCCCAAACTGGCCCGGCATCACCGCTTTGGGCGGGACAACACCATCATCGGCGCGGTCGCCACCAACGCGCCGCTCACCCGCGCCCAGGCGCTCCGGGTGGCGATGATGGCGCAAGGCGGGCTGACGCGGGCCGTGCGGCCGATCCACACGCCGTTCGACGGCGATTGCCTGTTCGCCATATCGACCGGCGCGCCCGGCCTGGCGCCGGTGGATGACGTGGCCCTGATCGAGATCGGCACGGTCGCCGCCGATCTGGTGGCGGCGGCCGTGCGACAGGCCGTCGGGCTTTACTGAGGGTCTTGGGCAGCGATGCGGCTGGCCAGTGCATCGAGACGGGGCTGCAGGGCCTTGGCCAGATCCGGCACCTCATTCAGCGCATCGGCCAGCGCGGCGCGGCGATAGTCCGCACCGGCCAGCGGCGCCAGCGCTGACGACAGCGCCGACTCCGCGGCTTCCAAGGCTGATGCCGCTGCCGAATCGCTGGCGGTGCCGGCGGCAGCGGCGCGCGCCGCGTCTCGTGCGGCGCGGGCTGGGGCGGCGGCGGCCTCCACCTGCGCGACCAGGGCTTCCAGCGCGGCCAGTTCGCTTTCGGCGGCGGCCTGGGTGGGTGGCGGCGACGGGGCCGGCATGTCGGGTGCGGCAGGAGCAACGGCTTCGGGCGGCGGCGCGCACGCCGCGTCACCGCGCGGGCAGCGGCCGACACCCGGCACGTTGCGCGGCACCATCGGCGAAATCTCGCCCGGGCGTGGGCTCAGGCTGGGCCAGTCGCCACTGCGCCCGGCGCAGCCAGCAAGGGCAAGAAGCAGAAGGAGAACCGCGCGGCGCATGTTTTCTGGCCTAAAGCGGCAAGGAAGAGGTTGCAATGCCCTGACGACGTCGCTATCAGGCCGGCCTCCAAGGCGCGCGCCCGTAGCTCAGCTGGATAGAGCATCAGACTACGAATCTGAGGGTCGGACGTTCGAATCGTTCCGGGCGCGCCAATTTTCCCCCATCGACAAGATCTTCCGGCCAGCGCCCGGATTTGCTGTCTTGCGAACTGCGTTCGCGGGGGCGCGCCAATTTCCCAAACCGACGCATAACGGCAAGGCCTAACTGGCCAGCGCCAGCTCCGTGGCCTCGGCGATGGCGCGCTTGGCGTCCAGTTCCGCCGCTTCGTTTGCCCCGCCGATCAGGTGCGCCCGCAGCCCGCGTGCCACCAGCGCGTCATACAGGCTACGCTCCGGCTCCTGGCCGGCGCAGATGATCACCGTGTCAACCGCGAACAGCCGCGGCTCGCCATTCACCAACGTGTGCAAGCCCTCATCGTCGATCTTGAGATAGGTGACGCCGCCCAGCATCTTCACGCCGCGCCGCACCAGGCTGAGGCGGTGGGTCCAACCGGTGGTGCGACCCAGCGTCTTGCCCGGTGCGCCATCCCGGCGCTGCAGGATCACCACCTCGCGGTCGGCCTTCTCGATCTGCGGCACCAGGCCGGTCACGCCGCCGCGCGGGTGGTTGACGAAATCGACGCCCCATTCGCGGCAGAAGGTCGGGATATCAACCGCCGCCGACGGGCCGGCGTGGGTGATCAGCGTGGCGACGTCGAAGCCGATGCCGCCGGCCCCCATGATGGCGACGCTGCGCCCGATCGGCCGCCGGCCCAGGATGGCGTCGATATAGGGCACTGCCTTGGCGTGGGTGATGCCGGGGATATCGGGTGTGCGCGGGCGGATGCCGGTGGCGACGATCACCTCGTCGTGGCCGGCGGCGGCCAGCAGGTCGGCATCGACGCGGGTGCCCAGCTTCAGCATGATCCCGAGCTTGTCGATCATCCGCTTGAAATAGCGCAGCGTCTCCGAAAACTCCTCCTTGCCCGGCACCCGCCTGGCGAGGTTGAACTGGCCGCCGATTTCGCCTGCGGCATCATAGAGCGTGATCTTGTGGCCGCGCTGGGCCGCCTCCACCGCAAAGGCCAGGCCGGCCGGCCCGGCGCCAACAACGGCGAGATCGCGCACGGTGGTGGCAGGCAGCACCGGCATCAGCGTTTCATTGCAGGCGCGCGGATTGACCAGGCATGAGGTCAGCTTGCCGGTGAAGGTGTGATCGAGGCAGGCCTGGTTGCAGGCGATGCAGGTGTTGATCTCGTCCTCCCGGCCCTCCCAGGCCTTGTTGACCAGATCGGCATCGGCCAGCATCGGCCGCGCCATGGACACCAGATCGGCATGTCCGGCTTCCAGAACCGCTTCCGCCACATCGGGCATGTTGATGCGGTTCGACGTGATCATCGGCACGTTCACGTGGCGGCGGATGCGCCCGGTCACTTCGGCAAAGGCGGCGCGCGGCACCATGGTGGCGATGGTCGGCACCTGGGCTTCGTGCCAGGTGAAGTGCGTCGAAATGATGGTGGCGCCAGCGGCCTCCACGGCCTGCGCCAGCTGGATCACCTCCTCGCCCGACATGCCGCCTTCCAGCATGTCCATCGCCGGGATGCGGAAGATGAGGATGAAATCATCACCCACCGCGGCGCGCGTGCGGCGGATCACCTCGACGGGGAAGCGCATGCGGTTTTCGAAGCTGCCACCCCATTCGTCGGTGCGGGTGTTGGTCTTCTCGACCAGGAAGGTAGAGAGCAGATAGCCGGCCGAGCCGATGATCTCGACCCCGTCATAGCCCGCGGCCCGCGCGTGCACCGCGCAATTGGCGAAATCGGCGAGCTGCTTCTCGATCCCGTCTTCATCGAGCTCGTTTGGCGTGTAGCGGCCGATGCGCGAGCGGATGGCCGAGGGCGCCACGCAGGCCGGCGTGCCGGCCAGCGGCCCGGCATGAAGGATCTGCATGACGATCTTCACATCGGGCGCTGCGGCATGCACGGCCTCGGTGACGATGCGGTGCAGGGCGGCTTCCTCAGGCGTCGAGAGTTTGCCGCCGCCGCCGGCCTCGTGGTTGGGCGCGATGCCGCCGGTGATGATCATCCCGACCCCGCCGCGGGCGCGTTCGGCGAAGAAGGCCGCCATACGCTCGAACCCGCCCTCGATGTCTTCAAGGCCGGTGTGCATCGATCCCATCAGGATGCGATTCTTGAGGGTGGTGAAGCCCAGGTCGAGCGGCGTGAAGACACGCGGATAGCGAGGATGTGCAGCCATGTCCCCACGGCTATCAGCGCCGCGCGCCAGCGTCATCCTCCCCTAAACGGGGAAGCCGACGGCAAATTGGGGAAAATGGTGGACGCGGCAGGGATTGAACCTGCGACCCCTGCGATGTCAACACAGTGCTCTACCACTGAGCTACGCGTCCACGCGGAAGCGGCCTGTTAGTGGCAACGGCCCAGATTGGCAAGTGCTTTGGCAAGTGCCGTCAGCCAGTGGCCGGTGATTTGCCATCTTGGCACGAATGCCGGCGCGTGCTTGGACAGTGACCAATGGCTTTTCAGAACTCCGCCGCGCCGCAACCCGCCTGGATCCTGTCCGGCGATGCCGATGGCCGATGGCCGCTGCTGCTCACGTCGCCGCACAGCGGGCGCCATTATCCGCCGGCGCTGCTGGCCGCCTCGCGCCTGTCGCTGGCGCAGCTGCGGCGCGCCGAAGACGCGTTCGTCGATGCGCTGCTGGATGGCATTGCTGGCGTGCCGGTGCTGGCTGCCACCCATGCCCGCAGCTGGCTCGATCTCAACCGCCGGCCGGACGAGCTGGACCCGGCAATGTTTGACGGGCCGCTCAACCTGCCGGTGACCGCGACGGAGCGGGTGCAGGCCGGGCTGGGCGTCATCCCGCGCCTCGCCGGCCACGGGCTCGATATCTATGGCCGCGTGCTCAGCGCCAGCGACGCGGCGGCGCGGCTGGCCAGCCTGCACGCGCCCTGGCACGACCGGATCAGCCGCATCCTTGGCGCCGCGCGGGCCA
>NZ_WNJP01000208.1 GCF_009733735.1 Sandarakinorhabdus oryzae
CACGCGCAGGCGGCGGCCGCGGCCGGGCAGGCCGTTCAAATCAGCGAGCGCCAGGCCGGCCAGCGCGAGATCGCCACCCGCCGCCTGCACCCCGGCCAGCACGGCCAGGGCGTTATTGACCCAATGGCGGCCGGCCATGCCAATCTTGAAGGTGAGTGTGTCGCGGCCGATGCGGGCGGTGACGCAGCTGCAATCGGGGTGCAGCACGACCTTTTCGGCGTGTACATCGGCGCCGGTATTCAGTCCGAAACGCACCACCCTGGCGCCGGCATCGGCGGCGGCGCGGGCCAGCAGATCGGCGTGCGGATTGTCATGCGGGATGATGGCGGTGCCGCCGGCGGGCAGCCCGCCGAAAATCTCCGCCTTGGCGCGGGCGATGTCGGTTTCGCTGGCGAAGAATTCCCGGTGCGCCGAGGCGACCCAGGTAACGATGGCAATATGCGGGCGGACCAACTGCGTCAGCTGGGCCAGTTCGCCGCTGTGGTTCATGCCCATTTCGAACACGCCGAAGCGGGAGCTTGCCAGCATGCGGGCAAGGCTCAATGGCACGCCGGTGTGGTTGTTGTAGCTTTTCACCGAGGCGTGGACGGCATCGGGCGCGAAGCGGGTGAGCGCGGCCTTCAGCGCCTCCTTCACCCCGGTCTTGCCAACGCTGCCGGTGACGCCGATGCGGGTGGCGGCGCTGCGGTCGCGTGCGGCGGCGCCCAGCGCATTCAGCGCTGCCATGGTGTCGGCCACATGCACCCGCGGAGCATCAACAGCCTCGCTCACCAGCAGGCCGGCCGCGCCGCGTTCCAGCGCCTTGGCCACGAAACGATGCCCGTCAGTGGCTTCCCCCTTCAGGGCGATGAACAGGTCGCCCGCCACCACTTCGCGGCTGTCGAAGGTGACGCCGCCCACGGCAAATTCGCCGTTCGACGTGCCGCCCGTCGCTTCGGCAATGGCGGCGCTGGTCCACAGGCTCATGCCGCGCACTCCCGCGCCACGGTCACGTCGTCGAACGGCAGCACCCGATCGCCAACAATCTGGCCTTGCTCATGGCCCTTGCCGGCGATCAGCACGATGTCACCGGCAAGGGCCATGGTAATGGCCGCAGATATGGCCCGGCGGCGATCCGCAATTTCCTGTCCACCGGGCGTGGCGGAGAGGATGGAGGCACGGATGGCCGCCGGGTCTTCACTGCGGGGGTTGTCGTCCGTGACTACGACGACATCGGCATGGGCGGCCGCCGCTTCCCCCATCAGGGGTCGCTTGCCGGCGTCGCGATCGCCGCCGGCCCCAAAAACGATGATCAGCCGCCCGGTTACGTGCGGGCGCAGCGCCGCACAGGCTGCAACGATGGCGTCGGGCGTGTGGGCATAATCAACATAGACGGCGGCGCCGGCGCGGGTGATGACCGCCCGCTCCAGCCGGCCGCGCACGCCCGACACGCGGGCCAGGTTAGACAGGGTCTGCTTGACGTCGCCGCCGGTGGCGATGACCAACCCGGCCGAAACCAGCGCATTGGCGGCCTGGTAGGCACCGATCAGCGGCAGGGCGATCCTGTGGCTCTGGCCGTCGGCCTGAACGACCAGATCCTGCCCAAGGGTAGTCGGCGTGCGGCTGACCAGCTTCAGCGTTTCGCCGGCCTCACCGACGGTGAGCAGGGTGAGGCTGCGGCCGCGCGCCACGTCGATCATGCGCGCCGACCAGTCGCCATCGTCGGCCCAGATCACCGCGCTGCCGCCCTCGTCGACCACTTCGGACAGCAGCCGGGTCTTGGCAGTGAAATAGGCTTCCATGGTGCCGTGGTAATCAAGATGATCGCGGCTGAGGTTGGTGAAGGCGCCGGCCTTGACCGGCAGGCCCTCGATACGGTGCTGGTCGAGCCCGTGGCTGCTGGCTTCGAAGGCGGCATGGCTGATGCCCTCGCGGGCCAACCCGGCCATGGTGGCGAGGAAGGTGACGACATCGGGCGTCGTCAGCCCGCCGGTGCCATCGCGCGGGGAAACGCGGTCATAGCCGGTGGTGACGCCCAGCGTGCCGATGCTGGCCGAACGATGCCCGGCCAGTTGCCACAGCTGGCGGGTGAGTTCGGCGGTGCTGGTCTTGCCGTTGGTGCCGGTGACGGCAACGGTGGTTGCCGGGAACGGCGCGAAATAGCGGGCGGCCAGGGCGGCAAAGGCCCGGCGCGGGTTCGCATCAGCGATGTGGAGAGCGCCTGCCACCTTCGCGCCGGGGCGGGCAACGATAGCGATGGCGCCAGCAGCGATGGCGGCGGAGATATAATCCTCGCCATTCACCCGCGCGCCCTGGAAGGCGCCGAAGATGGTCCCGGGCGCGACCTTGCGATGATCAAGCGCGAAGGCGGTGATGACTGCGTCACCACCGCCTGGAATGAGCGCCCCCAGCCGCACCCGCCTACTCCTTCACGTCCGCGGTGGCGGGCAACAGGCCCGTCAGGTCGATGTCGCGGTTCGCGTCGGGCACGACGCCGAGCGCCGGGGCGATGCGTTCGATGATGTTGTGCACGGCCGGCGCCACCACCATGCCTGCAGTGCGGAAGCCATAGGTGGCCTTGCTGCCGCGCGGATCGTCGATCATGGCGACAACCACATAGCGCGGCGCATCGACCGGGAAGACGGCGGCAAAGTTCACCACGTTCTGGCCGCGCACATAACGGCCATTCTCGATCTTCTCGGCGGTGCCGGTCTTGCCGCCCACCCGATAGCCCGGCACGTCGGCCTTGCGGCCGGTGCCGCTGGTGACGACCAGGCGCAGCAGCCGGCGCATTTCGAGGCTGGTGCGTTCCGAAAACACGCGCTGGCCGGGCGGTACCTGGGCCGGATCGCGCTTGAGGAGGGTCGGCACGTGATAGACGCCGCCGTTGACCAGCGTGGCATAGCCGGCCGCCAGGTGTAGCGGCGAGACGGTGAGACCGTGGCCATAACTGATCGTCATCGTGGCCAACTGGCCCCAGTTCGACAGCGCCGGATATTGCGGGCGGGTCTTTTCCTTCAGTTCGACGTCGATTGGCTTCAGGAAACCCAGCTTGTCCAGAAAGGCGCGCTGGCGCTCGCGGCCGACTTCCAGGGCCATGCGGGCTGTGCCGATGTTGCTGGAATAGATGAAGATTTCCGGCACGGTCAGCCAACGGTTCTTGGCGTGATCGTCGCGGATGCGAAAGCCTGCGATCTCCAGCGGATGAGTCGCGTCATATTGCTTGTGCAGATTGGTCAGCGTGCCGGTTTCCAGCGCGGTGGCGATGGTGAAGGCCTTGAAGGTGGAGCCCAGCTCATAGCCGCCCAGCGTCACCCGGTTGAAGCGGCTGCCATCGTCATTTTCCGTGGTGTACTTGGTGCCATCGGCGCGCTGGCCGGGCACGTTGGGGTTGAAATCGGGCAGCGACACCATCGCCAGCACTTCGCCGGTGTTGACATCGAGCACGACGCCGGCGGCGCCCTTGGCATTCTGATCGGTCACCAGCGCGGCCAGTTCATGCTGCATCGCCTGCTGCACCCGGACGTCGAGCGCGAGGGTGAGCGGCGCGGCGCGCTGCACCGGATCGGCGAGGCGGGCGTCGAAGGCCTTTTCGACGCCGATCAGGCCATGGCCGGTGTCGTCGGTATAGCCCAGCGCCTGCGCAGCCAGGTTGATGTTGGGATAGAGCCGCTCGGCTTCGCGGGTCAGTTCGATCGCCGGTTCACCCAAGTCATTGATTCGGCGGGCCTGGCCCGGCAGCACGCGGCGGGCAAGATAGCGCAGGCCCTTCGACGAGGTGAGATCGGCGAGGATGTCCTCGCGGCTGCGTTCCGGCAGGATTTCGGCCAGCTTGGTGGCCAGCACCTCGGGATCGGAGGTCAGCCGGCGCGGGATGACGGTGATGGCATAGGCTTCGAAGGTGCGGGCCAGTTCCACCCCGTTGCGATCGACGATGTCGCCGCGCGGCGGGGCGGCGGTGATCGGCTTGGACTCGCTTTCCGGGATGCCCTGGATCACCGACAGGTCGATCAGGCGCACAAGGATGACCAGCGCCAGCACCGGGAACAGCATGATCAGGAAGGCCAGCCGCTGCCGGGCCTGGGCGCGCGCCGTCACCCGTTCCCCGGCCAGCGTCGGGGCGGCACCGATCAGCGGATCATTGCCGGGAATGGAAGCCATCAGTTGGCGCCACCTTGCGGTTCGGTGGGGTCACCGGGCTCGACATCTTCAACCGGGGCAGGGGCCGGCGCGTCACCGAAACTGGTGCGCACCAGGCGCGCGCCGCTGGCCGGCGGCACGGGCCCGCTGGCCGGCGGCATCGTC
>NZ_WNJP01000209.1 GCF_009733735.1 Sandarakinorhabdus oryzae
TCTTCTCCTTTTCCTCTTTCCTCCCTTTCTTCTCTCTTCCCCTTTTCCCCTTCACCGTTCGTGGTGCGCGGCCTGGCGCGCGGCTGGCCGCTGGTGCAGGCCGGCGCCCAGGGTGACGATGCGGCGCGCGCTTTCCTGGCGGCAAAGGCCCGCCCGCGCAATTTCCCGGTCAACATCGGCCAGCCTGGGGGCGGTGACCGGCTGTTCTATGATGATGCGATGGGCATGAATTTCCGCATGGCGTCCGGGCCGTTGCCGGGCCTGCTCGATGCCATTGCCGATGCCGCGCAGGCGCCCGACGCGCCGACCATCTATCTGTCCTCCATCGACATGGCCGATTATTTCGACGGGCTGGCCGAGGTCACAAGTCTGCCGCTGGGCGCGCGCACGCCGATTGCCAGCATCTGGATCGGCACGAAGAGCTGCATTGCTGCCCACAATGACGTGCCCGACAATGTCGCCGTCTGCGCCGTCGGCCGCCGCCGCTTCACGCTGTTTCCGCCCGACCAGTTCGCCAATCTCTATCTCGGCCCGCTGGAGAACACGCCGGCGGGCCGGCCGGTGAGCATGGTCGATGTTCGCAATCCCGATCTGGCGCGCCACCCGCGCTTTGCCGAGGCCATGACCCACGCCCAGGTGGCCGAGCTGGAACCAGGTGACGCCATCTTCGTGCCCTCGCTGTGGTGGCACCACGTCGAGGGGCTGGCTGCGTTCAACATCCTGGTCAATTTCTGGTGGCGCGACGTGCCGCGCTGGCTGGGCAATCCGGAAGACGCGCTGCTGCACGCCATATTGGCAGTGCGCGACCTGCCGCCCGAACAGCGCGAACACTGGCGCGCCCAGTTCGATCATCACGTGTTTGCGGCCACCGATGCGGTGACCGCCCATCTGCCGCAAGAAGGCCGCGGGATATTGGCGCCGCTCACCGCCGCCACCGCCGGCCAGATCAAGGCCCGACTGCTGAGAGGATTGTCGCGATGACCCAAGCGAAATTGCGCGTGGTGGTGGCCGGTGGCGGCACCGCCGGCTGGATGACAGCAGCGGCCCTGTCGCACGCGCTGGGGCCGGTGATCGATCTGACGCTGGTGGAATCCGATGCCATCGGCACGATCGGCGTTGGCGAAAGCACGATCCCGCCGATCGTGCTGTTCAATCGCCTGCTCGGCATCAACGAAGCCGATTTCATGCGCGCCACCCAGGCCACGTTCAAGCTGGGGATCATGTTCGAGAACTGGAAGGACGTGGGCGAGCGCTATTTCCACAGCTTTGGCACCACCGGCAAGGATCACTGGTCGGCCGGTTTCCAGCATTTCTGGATGCACGGGCTGACCCAGGGCCATGATGCGCCCTATGACGCCTATGCGCTGGAACTGCAGGCGGCGCTGCAGTCCAGGTTCGCCCATTTGCCCGGTGACCAGCTCAACTATGCCTATCAGCTCGACAGCGCGCTCTATGCCGCCTTCCTGCGGCAGCGCGCCGAAGCCGCCGGCACGACCCGCATCGAAGGCCGCATCAACCAGGTCGAACTGAATGGCGAGACCGGTGACATCGCTGCGCTGTGCCTCGATGGCGAGCGCCGTATCGAGGGCGACCTGTTTATCGACTGCACGGGTTTCCGCGCCCTGTTGATCGAGGGCGCGCTCCACACCGGCTTCAACGACTGGACGCACTGGCTGCCCTGCGACAGCGCCATTGCCATCCAGACGGCGAGTGTGCGGCCGGCCGTGCCCTACACCCGCGCCATCGCCCATGATGCCGGCTGGCAGTGGCGCATCCCGCTGCAGCACCGCCAGGGCAATGGTATCGTCTACTGCAGCCGCTATCTGAGCCAGGACGCCGCGCAGGAACGCCTGTTCGCCACCATCGAGGGCGAAAAGCTCGTGAAGCCCAACATCATCCGCTACACCACCGGCGTGCGCCGCAAGCAGTGGCACCGCAATTGTGTCGCGGTCGGCCTGTCGGGTGGGTTCATGGAGCCGCTCGAATCCACCTCCATCCACCTGATCCAGCGCGCCGTGCTGCGCATCGCCCGCATGCTGCCGGCTGGCCCCGGCCAGGTGAGCGCGCGCGACGTGGCCGAGTTCAACGAGCAGATGCTCACCGACATGGAGCAGATCCGCGACTTCCTGATCCTGCACTACAAGGTGACCGAGCGCCGTGACAGCCCGTTCTGGCGCCACGTCGCCGCCATGGCGATCCCCGACAGCCTGACCCAGAAGATCGAGCTGTTCCGTGAAACCGGCCGCGTCTTCCGCAAGAACGAGGAGCTGTTCGTCGAAAACAGCTGGGTGCAGGTGATGATGGGCCAGGGACTGATGCCGCAAACCTATCACCCGGTGGCGGGCAAGCTGCGCCCGGCCGAATTGCAGGCCTTCCTGGGCGGCCTGCGTGACAGCGTGGCCAAGACCGTGGCCGGTCTGCCCGAGCATCATGTCTATGTCGCGCGCTACTGCGGGGCCAGCGACGCGGCGGCACAAGCACACAAAGCCGCATGAAACGCGGGTTCCAAAAAAATTGGGGCCGGCACGGGGTGGACATGGCCGGTGTCCCGCGCCAAGGGCGCATCGATCGGGCCGCGCCGTCGCCGGGCCGGAACGGGGGCAGGTGAAGCATGCCGAGACGCCGTCAGGCCGTGACCATCCGGCACGTCGCTGCCGAAGCCGACGTGTCGTTGCAGACGGTCAGCCGGGTCATCAACGCCGAACCCAATGTGCGCCCCGAAACCAAGGAGCGCGTGCAGGCGGCCATCGACCGGCTGGGCTATGTGCCGTCGATTGCCGCCCAGCGCATGAGCGGCTCGCGCTCCTATCTCATCCTCGCCATCAACGACCGTGATCGCACAATTGCCGACTGGCAGGCACGGCAAGGCACCGACTGGGTTGACCAGATGCTGCTGGGCGGCATGCTGAAATGTGCCGAGCATGGCTATCGCATGCTGTTCGAACTGGTCGATACCCACAGCGACCATGTCGAACGCGAACTGGCCGCCGCCATCGCCGCCTTGCAGCCCGATGGCCTGATCCTGACCCCGCCGCACAGCGACAACCCGCAGATCGTCGCCTTCCTGGCCGAACAGGACATGCCGTTCGTGCGTATCGGTTCGAAGCGGCAGGATGTCGGCATCCCGGTGTCGATGGGCGACGAAGGTGCGGCGCGCACGGCAACCGAGCATCTGATTGCCCATGGCCATGCCCGCATCGGCTTCATCGCCGGTTCCAGCGAATATGAACTGAGCGGCTGGCGCGTGGATGGCTGGCGCGCGGCCATGGCTGATGCTGGCCTGTCGTGCGAAGGCCTGCTCGACGCCGGCGATTTTTCCTTTGCCTCCGGCGAGGCGGCGGCGCTGCGCCTGCTCGACCGTCCACAACGGCCCACCGCGATCATCGCCAGCAACGACCAGATGGCGATGGCGACACTGGCGGTGGCCGGCCGGTTGGGGCTGCGCGTGCCCGACGATCTGTCGCTGATCAGTTTCGACAACACGCCGATCGTGCAGTTTGCGCAGCCGCCGCTCACCGCGATCGACCAGTCGATTGCCGCCACCGCGTCGAAGGCGGTGGAGCTGATCATCGCCCACCAGAAGGGCGAGCCGCCGCCGCCCACGCTGACGATTGTGCCTTCAACCCTGGTGGCGCGCGCCTCGGTCGCCCGGCTTGGCTGACGGGGCGGGCACTGGTTGGGCCGAGCCCCGCGTCACCCCGGGTTTCCTGCTGCTCTATGCGCTGGCCTGGGCCGGCGCCTCGATCGCCTATGTGCCGTTCCTCACCATCCTGCTGCCGGTGCGGGTCGAGGCGCTGGCCGGCGCCGGCGCACGCATCGACTGGCTGGCCTATCTGAGCTTTGGCGGCGCGCTGGCGGCAAGCAGCGGCCACCTGCTGTTCGGCTGGCTCAGTGATGTCACCGGCACGCGGCGGCCGTGGATCGCGGCCGGGCTGCTGCTGTCGTGCCTGCTGCTCTCCAGTGTCGTGCTGGCGACCAGCCTTGCCGCGCTGCTGGCGCTGATCATCGCCTGGCAACTGGCGCTCAACATGATGATGGCGCCGCTGGCGGCGCTGGCCGGCGATCACGTGCCCGATCACCAGAAGGGCCTGCTCGGTGGGCTGCTGGCCTTTGCGCCGGGGTTGGGCGCGCTGTCGGGCTCGCTGGTCACCTGGCCGGGGCTGGTGGCGCTTGATGGCCGGCTGTGGCTGGTGGCCGGGCTGGTGGCGGCCTGCGTGCTGCCGGTGCTGCTGCTGCGGCTGCCGCCCCGGCTGCTGGTGCCGCCGCCGG
>NZ_WNJP01000021.1:0-7500 GCF_009733735.1 Sandarakinorhabdus oryzae
GGCCTTCGAACACGTCGATGCCCGCCAGCCGGGCGTGTGCCCGCCCCAGGCCCGGCGCATGGCGCAGCGCGGCTTCATAGGCGGCGCGGGCGGCAGCGACATCACCGACATCCTCTTCCAGCTGGCCGAGATTCTGCCAGGCCAGCACGAAGCCCGGCTGCAGGGCGAGCGCGGCCTGCAGGCTGGCGCGGGCGCCGGCCACGTCGTGCAGCACCTCGGCCTTCACTGCCGCCATGTTGAGATGCGCCTGCTCCGGCTCGGCCAGCCCGGCCTCCACGGCGCGGCCATAGGCGGCCAGGGCTGCCTCCGGCTGCAGCACCTGGCGCAGGCAATAGCCAAGGTTGAACCAGGCATCGGCGTCATCGGGGTGCTGATCGACCCAGGCCTTGAGCAGGTGCGAGGCATCGGCATAACGGCGGGCGGTCAGGGCCTGGCCGATCATGTCGGGCGAGAGCGTGGCGTCGGTCATGGCCCGTGCTTTTTCACGGGTGGCCGCAAAAGGAAAGGCTTCAGGCGATGATTTCGCGCGCGCGCAAGGTCGCCAATATGCGCTCCACCGCCTGATCAACGCTCTCCTCGTCGGCCTTGATCAGGATATCGGGGGCGTGCGGCCGTTCATAGGGGCTGTCGAAGCCGGTGAAATTGCGAATCTCCCCGGCCTTTGCCTTGGCATAAAGCCCCTTGGGATCGCGTGCCATGCACAGCTCGATCGGCGCATCGACGAAGATTTCGAGGAAGCGATCGCCGCCGACCAGTTCGCGCGCCAGCTGGCGTTCGGCCTGGAACGGCGAAATGAAGCTGCAAGTGGTAATCAGGCCGGCATCGGCCATCAGCCGCGCCACTTCGCCGATGCGGCGGATATTCTCCACCCGGTCGGCATCGGTGAAGCCCAGATCGCGATTGAGGCCGTGGCGGATATTGTCGCCATCCAGCGCATAGGTGTGGCAGCCCAGCGCCGCCAGCCGCGCCTCGACGGCGCTGGCGATGGTGGACTTGCCCGAGCCCGACAGCCCGGTAAACCACAGCACCGCCGGCTGATGGCCCTTCAGCACGCTGCGCTGCGCCTGGCCTACAGCCATCGCCTGCAAGTGAATATTGGCCGCCCGCCGCAGCGGGTGGACGATCATGCCAGCGCCCACCGTCTGGTTGGTGAAGCGATCGACGAGGATGAAGCCGCCGGTCTGGCGGTTTTCGGCATAGGGATCGAAGGCCAGGGGTGCAGCGCTGTCGAGATTGGCCAGCCCGATCTCGTTCATGGCCAGCGTGCGGGCCGGGCGCGGCTCACCGCTGGTCACATCGATGCGATGCTTGAGCTGGGTGACGCTGGCGAGGCAGGTGAACGGACCGGCGCGCAGATGATAAGGGCGGCCCGGAATCAGCGCGTCCTCGTGCAACCACAGCAGGTTGGCGGCGAACTGCTGGGCGACATCCGGGCGGGCCTGCGGCGGCACCAGCAGATCGCCGCGCGACACGTCGATCTCGTCAGCCAGCACCAGCGTCACCGCCTCGCCTGCTTCCGCCTCCGCCACGTCGGCATCGGCGGTGACGATGCGCGCCACCGTGCTGCTGGCGCCCGATCGCGCCACCACCACCGGATCACCCACGGCGATGCGGCCACTGGCCAGCGTGCCGGCAAAGCCGCGGAAATCCGCGTTCGGCCGGTTCACCCACTGCACCGGAAAGCGCAGCGGCTGGCCGTCGCTGTCGGCGCCGATATCCACCTGCTCCAGATGCTGCAGCAGGGTCGGGCCATCATACCAGGGCATGGCGGAAGCCGGCGCGGCAACATTGGCACCGGCCCGCGCCGCCATCGGGATCGGCGTGATCCCGGCAAAGCCCAGGCCGGCTGCCGTCGCCTGATAATCGGCGACAATCTGGCGGAACACGGCTTCATCGTGATCAACCAGGTCCATCTTGTTCACCGCCAGCACGACATGGCGGATGCCGAGCAGCGACAGGATCAGGCTGTGGCGGCGCGTCTGCGGCAGCAGGCCCTTCCTCGCATCGACCAGCACGATGCCCAGATCGGCGGTCGAGGCGCCGGTCGCCATGTTGCGCGTATATTGTTCGTGGCCCGGTGTGTCGGCGACGATGAACTTGCGCGCTGGTGTCTCGAAAAAGCGGTAGGCCACATCGATGGTGATGCCCTGCTCACGCTCGGCCTCCAGGCCATCGAGGAGCAGCGCAAAATCAATCTCTTCGCCGGTGGTGCCATGCTTGCGGCTGTCGCGCGCCAGGCTGACCAGCGTGTCTTCCATGATCAGCTGGGTGTCGTGCAGCAGCCGGCCGATCAGGGTCGATTTGCCATCGTCCACCGATCCGCAGGTAAGAAGGCGCAATACGCCGCCGGGAGCTGACCTGCCCATCAGAAATAGCCCTGCCGTTTCTTCTTCTCCATCGAACCGGCCTCGTCGTGATCGATCACCCGGCCCTGGCGTTCGGAGGTGCGGGCGGCGGCCATTTCGGCGACCACTTCCGGCAGCGTCGCCGCATCGGATTCCACCGCACCGGTGAGCGGGTAGCAGCCCAGGGTGCGGAAACGGATGCGGCGCATTTCAGGCTGCTCGCCGGGCGCCAGCGGCAGGCGATCATCGTCCACCATCAACAGCACGTCGTCGCGCACAACCGTGGGGCGCTCGGCCGCGAAATAGAGCGGCACCACCGGGATCGCCTCTTCGGCGATGTAGCGCCAGATATCGAGCTCGGTCCAGTTGGAGAGCGGGAAGACACGCATGGACTCATTCGGGCCCAGCCGCGTGTTGAACATGTTCCACAGTTCCGGGCGCTGGTTGCGCGGATCCCAGCCCTGGTTGGCGTCGCGATGCGAGAAGATGCGCTCCTTGGCGCGGCTCTTCTCCTCGTCGCGGCGGCCGCCGCCGATGGCAGCATCGAAGCGGCCCTGGTTCAGCGCCTGCAACAGGCCCTCGGTGCGCATCACTTCGGTGTGCAGCGCCGATCCATGCACGAAGGGGCTGAGGTTGCGGGCCCGTCCAGCCTCGTTGACATGGACGCGGATATCGATGCCGAGCGCATCACGCAGATCATCGCGGAAGCTGCCCATGGCCTGGAATTCCCACAGGCTGTCGATGTGCAGCAACGGAAACGGCGGCCGCGCCGGCCAGAAGGCCTTCAGCGCCAGGTGCAGCATCACCGTTGAATCCTTGCCGATCGAATAGAGCATGACCGGATTGCGGAATTCGGCAGCGACTTCGCGCAGGATATGGATGGACTCCGCCTCAAGCCGGGCGAGGTGCGGCGACAGCGGGGCCGACCGCTGGTGGCGCACGCCGCCTGCCGCCGGTTGGAAGCGGCGGGCATAATCTTCGATCGATGGCGGCAGGATGACCATGGCCGCTGTCTGGCCGGGAATGGCCCAAAAGAAAAGGGGGCGGGCCAATGGCCCACCCCCAAGAGTTTCTTGATCTTGCTAAAGGATCAGAACTTCACGCCCAGCGTGACGTTGTAGCGGCGGCCCAGCGCGTCGTAGGTCGACGGATAGGTGTTGCCGCTGTTCTGGCCGGTGGTGCCCAGCGTCGAACCGACGATCGGCGGCTTCTTGTCGAACAGGTTGGCCACGAGCAGGTCGAGGCTGACGTTGTCCATGATCTTGAAGCCAGCGCCCATGTCAAAGTAGCTGTAGGCGCTGATCCGGTTGAAGTTGTAGGTACGACCCACCAGCGGACCCGAACCGGTGATCACGCCATTGAAGCGCGGAGCCAGCAGCAGGGCACCCGTCGCCGGGTTGCGGTTGTCTTCATAGCGCATGTTGCCGATGTAGCGCCACAGCAGGAAGACATTGGCCGGACCGAAGTCCAGACCAGCCCGCGCGTTGTGCGTCCACTTCGGCTGGATGGCGCCGTTCGACACACCGCAGTTGACCGAATACTGGCCGATGCACTCGCGGTTGAGCGCGGTTGCCGAGGCACGGAAACGGTTACGCAGCGTGTAGGTGCCGTTGAAGTTCAGGTTGAGCTTCGCGAAACCCACATCAGTCGCGTAATTGGCCGAGAGATCGATACCCGAGGTTTCGAAACGACCACGGTTCGTCAGCGGCTGCGGCAGGCCGAAAGTCGTGCCCGTCGGACCAGACAAGCGGCCATTCACCGGGTTACGACGGATCTCCGTGCAAGCCGGATTGGTTGCCGACGTCGCCGTGATATTATCGAAGCAAGCGCTGATGATATCACCCGGCGTGGCGGCAGCGATGGCCGTGTTGACCTTCACATTGAAGTAATCGACGGTCAGCGCGAAGCCCGGCAGGAACGACGGCGTCAGCACACCACCGATGGTCCAGGTGTCGGCGATTTCCGGACGCAGGTTCGGGTTGCCGCCGCCAGTGGCGTTGGCCTGGCCAGCCGCCGGGTCCTGAATGCTGCCAGCAGCAATCTGGTTCGCCGTGGCGCCCTGCGCAATGCAGACCGCCGTGAGGTTGGCGTTGCCCTGGGCCTTGGTGCCCGAGCACGGATCAACCGCGAGGCTGGTCAGGCCGGTCGCGACCGGCGCGAACAGTTCGCCGATGTTCGGCGAGCGGGCAGCGCGGTTGTAGCCGCCGCGGAACTTGATGTCGTTGGACGGCGCCCACGACGCACCCAGCTTCCAGGTGGTGGTATCGAACGACGGATTGCCCGGCGCGTTGATCGAGTAGTGCGACTGGCGGATACCGCCTTCCAGCGCCAGCGACTTGAAGAACGGCTTGTCTTCAACCAGCGGCACGTTGACTTCGGCGAAGCCTTCGTAAACGTCGTAACCGCCGGTGAAGGGCAGCACCGCGCCGCCGCCGCCGCCCAGTTCGCCCGGCACCTGGCTCAAATTGTCCGGGGTCCGGCGATAGGTGTAGTTGCGATACTCGGCACCGACCGCGAAGCTGATCGGGTTGGCCGCCGACGGGATGGTGAGACCCACGTCGCCGTTGATGACGCCACGCACCTGGCCAAGGCCGGTGTCAACCGCAACGGTGGACTGGCCACGGATGTAGTTAGCCATTGCCGGGGTGATCGAGCCCGGGCCGCCGAACAGGTTCAGCGGGACGCAACCACCAGCAATCGTGCGGCAAGCCGTGGTGTTGTCGGCCAGCAGGGCCTGGGACACGCGCGACTTCAGCGTGTAGCCATCGAGGTTCTGGACCTGGTTCGACTGGCCATAGGAGGCGCTGACGTCGAAGCGGATCGAGCTGGTGATGTCGCCGCGCACGCCGACCTTGTAGTCGAACAGGGTGGTGACGAAGTTGCTGGTGCGCGGACCCACTTCAACCGTACGGCGATACACGGCCGGGATGACGAAGGTAGCGGTCGAACCCACCGAGCAGTCCAGCGTCGGGATGGCAGCGCAGATGGTGGCGCGCTGACCAGCCGAGATGAACGGGTTGTTGATGTTCGTCGTCAGCGATTCACCGAAGACGCCCGACGGGGCAATGATGGTCTTGACGCTGTTCTTGGAGAACATGCCGCGGCCATAGACTTCGATGCCGTCGGCAATTTCATACTTCGCCTGGGCGAAGATGTTGAAACGCTCGAACGGGGTCTGGAAGATGTTGAACGGCGCGAAGTTGAAGCCGTCCACATTGGCAGGAACAAAACCATCGCCATTGGGCGTGTTCTGCAACAGGAAATCCTGCTCGCCAGTGAAGTCGAAGCTGGTCGGCGTGTCGGTCGGCGAACCGCCGGCGGCGCGGCCGTTGGCCGAGCTGATCTGGAACAGGGAGAAGTCGCGGTCACCCTGATAGACCGGATCGGTCTTCTGGTAACCCAGGCTGATCACCGCGTTGCCCTTGCCGTCGGCAAAGTCACCGCCCATGGTGACGTCGGCGCGGAAGCGGTTGCCGTCGCCACGCTCGGTCAGGCCATAGGACACGCGGGCATCGAAGCCGGTGAAGTTCTGCTTGGTGACGAAGTTCACCACGCCCGACACGGCGTCGGCGCCGTAGGTGGTCGAAGCACCGCCGGTCAGCACGTCAACGCGGCTGATCAGCGCCAGCGGGACGTTGTTCAAGTCGAAGATGCCGCCCGAGCCGAACGGCACGATGCGATCGCCGTCGATCAGCGCCAGGTTGCGCTGCGAGCCGAGGCCGCGCAGGTTGATCGTGGAGGCGCCGCCGTTACCGTTGTTCACGGCCGAGCCGATGGCCGGAACAACGCCCGGCAGGTCGCGCAGCAGTTCTTCGGCGTTCTGGATCTGGCGAGCCTGAATGGTCTGCTCGCTCACCACGTTCACCGGGCTGGACAGCTGCAGGTTCGGGTTCTTGATCAGCGAGCCGGTGACGACGATGGTGCCTTCTTCATCGGCAGCGGCGTCGGCAGCGGCGGTCTGCTGGGCAAAGGCCGGCTGGCTGGCCAGCAGCGCGACGGCCACGAGGGCGGAGCTGCCAATGAGCGCCTGCCGCTTCAAGGTGTTGGTCCTCACGTGTGCATCCTTCTTCTGAACAAAATGAGTGTGCGTTGCGCGATGCCGGCGGGAAGACGTCCCCATCCCCTTGTTCCCCCGACATCGTCTGCCCGACCGAAACCGGACAGCGCACGTCAAGCCCTCTTTGGGCCTGCGTCGTTCCATGTTGGATGGCTTGTCCTAAGTCAAACGCCTCAGGCCGTGGCAGCGACAATCCGGCAGGGGGTGTTGCAGACGCGCAACAATATTGTCGCATTGGCCGGGCGGGCCGGGACTCAGGCCGCCGAAAAGCCGGCCAGGCCCTGCCCGTGTTCATCCAGTTCGCGCACCCAGCGGCGGATCAGATCGCGCTCGGCCAGGCCGATATACGGGTTCCAGGCATCGACGATCAGGATGGCGCGCAGCTGATCGCTGGGGTTGAGCGCCTCGTGCTCGATGGTGTCGTCAAAGGCCCAGGCTTCACCCTCGATCCACGGCCTGGTCTCGTTGCCGACACGGAAGGTGCAGCCATCGGGGACGATCAGCGGCAGGTGGATGATGGAGCGGATGTTGGTGGCGCCGGTGTGCGGCGGTATCCGCGTGCCGGGCTTGAGCAACGAGAAGAAGGCGACCGGACCACGCCCCGGCAGATCGAGCAGCGGCAACGTGTCGAGCAGCGCCGCCGTCTGCGGGCAATGTTCCCGCATCGCCGGATTCGGCACGCCATGTTCGATGAAGAAGGTCGCGGCCCAGGCATCGCTGTGATTGAGTTCGCTCCACTGGTTCACCGGCGCGCCGCGCGGATAGCGCACATAGGGGGCAAAGCCGCCACCGCCCGCCGCCAGCAGCGCCTGCAATTCAGCGCGGATGACCGGAGTCGCGGCCTCCAGCTGCGGCAGCCAGGGGAACAGCGCGCGATCGAAATACTGGATGGCCGGCAGATAGGGATAATTCAGCACCAGCGGCTGGTGGACATAGGCGCGGCGCCGGCCAAGCTGGATATCCACCGCATGGCGGAACCGCTCGGCCTCGACACCTGCCGCCAGCGACGCCGCATCGGTCAGTACGGCATCAAGCCGCGACGCCAGGCTCGCCGTTTCCGCGGCCACCGCGGCCCGCGCGTGCGCCAGCCCGGCCTGG
>NZ_WNJP01000021.1:12500-29429 GCF_009733735.1 Sandarakinorhabdus oryzae
TCATCGGGGTGCTTTTCACCTTTCCCTCACGGTACTTGTTCGCTATCGGTCATGCACGAGTACTTAGGCTTGGAGGGTGGTCCCCCCATATTCAGACAGGATTACACGTGTCCCGCCTTACTCAAGGATCTGATCTCTATTGACGCATACGGGGCTATCACCCGCTCTGGCCGACGTTTCCAAGTCGTTCTGCTGATTTCGATCAGACCACTGGCCTGGTCCGCGTTCGCTCGCCACTACTAACGGAGTCTCGGTTGATGTCCTTTCCTCCGGGTACTGAGATGTTTCAGTTCCCCGGGTTCGCTTCTCCATACCTATGTATTCAGTATGGGATAATCTGATCATTTAACTTCGGACGATCGTGAGATCATACGAAATTAAATGAAGAGATTGGGTTTCCCCATTCGGAAATCTGCGGGTCAAAGGTTGCTCACACCTCACCACAGCTTATCGCAGCGTGCCACGTCCTTCATCGCCTGTGCATGCCAAGGCATCCACCAAATGCCCTTACCTCACGCTTGAAGACCCGCACCACCAACGACATCACTGCCGTTGGCCTTGCGGCCATCAAACGATCACTGTTTCGGTATCAGGACGCACCAAGGCGGGCGCCTGACACCAGGTACAATTCTCATTGGCTTGTATACCCAATGAGAACGACCCACGGCATCGTTCAAAAAAACCCATTCACAATGTCAAAGAAATGCCGCGGCAGCAGATCTGCCGGGCAAACTGGTTACCTCATTCCGGAAAGTTGGTGGAGCCTATCGGGATCGAACCGATGACCTCAAGCTTGCAAAGCTAGCGCTCTCCCAACTGAGCTAAGGCCCCCTCTCGCAGCAACGCTGCAAAAAGGTGCGCATGGTGGGCCGAGAAGGATTTGAACCTTCGACCCCACGCTTATCAAGCGTGTGCTCTAACCCCTGAGCTACCGGCCCATGCGCCTGCCGAGATACGGCGGCACGAGGGCCGTAGCACTCGGCGTTTCCAGAATGAAGGGACATGAGGGCGGCGGTAATGTCTTTGGAGATCCAGACGCTCTTCCAGCCGAAGCTGGCGCAGTGCAGGAACATCCTTAGAAAGGAGGTGATCCAGCCGCAGGTTCCCCTACGGCTACCTTGTTACGACTTCACCCCAGTCACTGAACCGACCGTGGTCAGCTGCCTCCCTTGCGGGTTAGCCCACTGCCTTCGGGTCAATCCAACTCCCATGGTGTGACGGGCGGTGTGTACAAGGCCTGGGAACGTATTCACCGTGGCATGCTGATCCACGATTACTAGCGATTCCGCCTTCATGCTCTCGAGTTGCAGAGAACAATCCGAACTGAGACGGCTTTTTGAGATTAGCGCACCCTCGCGGGATTGCAGCCCATTGTCACCGCCATTGTAGCACGTGTGTAGCCCAGCGTGTAAGGGCCATGAGGACTTGACGTCATCCCCACCTTCCTCCGGCTTATCACCGGCGGTTCCTTTAGAGTCCCCAACTGAATGATGGTAACTAAAGGCGAGGGTTGCGCTCGTTGCGGGACTTAACCCAACATCTCACGACACGAGCTGACGACAGCCATGCAGCACCTGTCTCCAAGTCTCTTGCGAGAAGAAATCCATCTCTGGAAATCGTCCTGGGATGTCAAACGCTGGTAAGGTTCTGCGCGTTGCTTCGAATTAAACCACATGCTCCACCGCTTGTGCAGGCCCCCGTCAATTCCTTTGAGTTTTAACCTTGCGGCCGTACTCCCCAGGCGGATAACTTAATGCGTTAGCTGCGCCACCGGAGCTCCAAGAGCCCCAACAGCTAGTTATCATCGTTTACGGCGTGGACTACCAGGGTATCTAATCCTGTTTGCTCCCCACGCTTTCGTACCTCAGCGTCAACAACGGTCCAGTGAGCCGCCTTCGCCACTGGTGTTCTTCCGAATATCTACGAATTTCACCTCTACACTCGGAATTCCACTCACCTCTCCCGTGTTCGAGCCATCTAGTTTCAAAGGCAGTTCCAGGGTTGAGCCCTGGGCTTTCACCTCTGACTTGAATGGCCGCCTACGTACGCTTTACGCCCAGTGATTCCGAACAACGCTAGCCCCCTCCGTATTACCGCGGCTGCTGGCACGGAGTTAGCCGGGGCTTATTCTCCCGGTACGGTCATTATCATCCCGGGTAAAAGAGCTTTACAACCCGAAGGCCTTCTTCACTCACGCGGCATTGCTGGATCAGGCTTTCGCCCATTGTCCAATATTCCCCACTGCTGCCTCCCGTAGGAGTCTGGGCCGTGTCTCAGTCCCAGTGTGGCTGATCATCCTCTCAGACCAGCTAAGGATCGTAGCCTTGGTGAGCCTTTACCTCACCAACTAGCTAATCCTACGCGGGCTCATCCCTGGGCGATAAATCTTTGGTCCGAAGACATCATACGGTATTAGCAGTAATTTCTCACTGTTATTCCGTACCCAAGGGCAGATTCCCACGCGTTACGCACCCGTGCGCCACTAAGCCCGAAGGCTTCGTTCGACTTGCATGTGTTAGGCATGCCGCCAGCGTTCGTTCTGAGCCAGGATCAAACTCTCAAGTTCATGTAACCGATCATCGCGGGGAAAACCGCAATGAACGATCATCGTTCAGGAGCTTATTCTGTCTGCACAACATCACTGACATTCCGGCCCTAAAGCCGGTGTGCTTTGTGGTATTGAGACATATAAGCTTCGGTTTTAACCACGGCACTCGGAACCTGAAATCCCGAACCGTGGACCGCCGCCCACATGTCCCTTCATTTTAACCTACGATGAGAAAGAGCGACGCCGTTCGATCCCCTGTGTGACCAGGTTCCTGACCGGTGTCTTGTTCGATGTCGGCGAAGAGCGCTTTGCCAGAAGGCGGTGGGCTCGTCGTCGGCGACGGGGGCGGCTTATGGTCCGCTCGAAACATCCCGTCAACAACTTTTTTTCCGGTGCTTTCCGATTTCTCGGAGAGCGGAATTTCCCGGCACCGCAATGACTATCTGCCCACTTTGAAGGTGGGTCAAGCTGACCACTGCTGTTGTCTTGGCTGCCTGGGGAGCGTCGCTGCGAAAGCGGCGTTCCCGTCGGCCGGGAGCGCTCCTCTATGGGCGACCCACCGGGCTTGCAAGCGCTTTTTTGCGGGATCGCGAAATTTTCTGTCTCTTCCTTGGAAGATGCGAACCTTATCCACAGCCAGCCGGCAGCCGCACCCGAGATGACAAAGCGGCAAGCTGGCGGGAATCGGGGCCGCCAGGACACGAATCCCGCGCCATGCTGGGTCCGCCCGGCACGCAACGCACCGAATTGAGTCGGCCAACGCGTCGAATCGCCGGCCGCGCAGCCCCCTCTCAGCTGGCGATATAATGCTTCAGGGATTCGGCTTCCGCCTCGGCGTCCTCGATTCGGCGCTTCACCAGGTCGCCGATCGACACCAGCCCGAGCAGCTGGCCCTCCTCCACCACCGGCAGGTGGCGGAAGCGACGGTCGGTCATGATCGCCATGGCATCAGCGATGCTGGTGCGGGCACTGGCGGTGACCACAGGAGCCGACATGATGTCATCAGCGCGGGCATCGTGCACGCCGGTGCCGTGGGTGTGCATGCACCGGCAGATGTCGCGCTCGCTCACCAGGCCGGCGATGCCGTCACCCTCCATCACCAGCACGGCGCCGATGCGATGGGTGTAGAGAAGTTCAACGATGGCGCTGACCGGCGTGTCGCGCCGGACCGTGACAAGCGGCTTCTTGCCGACGAGAATCGAACCGAGCATGATTCGCCTCCCACTGAGGCCTCCGTTATCGGGGCCCTGCTAAAGCGATCATGCGCCCAACGCGACCGGAAGGCAAAGTGCAATGACAGCCCATCCCCCAGGCCCGCCGGCCGAATCGGCCTTGCCTGTCGCGGCCGTGCCCATTTCAGCCTGGGTGCCGTTCCGGCGGCTGATGCGCATTGTTGGCCTGAGCGCGGTACTGGCCGTGCTGGCGGCGCTGGCGGCACTGCACCTGACCGGGGCGCCGCCGCGCTGGGAATTGTGGCTGGCCGTGTCCGGCGGAATTGCTGGCACGGTGCTGCTCACCGGCGCACTGATGGGGCTCGTGTTCGTCTCCAATCGCTCCGGGCACGACGACAGCGTGGGCCGCAGCGACTGAGTTCAGCGACAGGGACTGGCGATCAATCGGCCGATTCGGCTTCCGTCACCGGCTTCTTGGCGCGGGTGCGCCGGCGCGGAGCGGCATCATCGGCAACGTCGGCCGGCGCCGGGACGTCCGCTGCGGCCGCCTCGACCGGCTCACGGCGCAGGCCCAACCGGCGGCCTTCGCCGCGCGAGACCGGCGGCGGCAACGCCTGCAGCAACGATTCGCGCTCGTCGGCGACCGGGGATTCGGCACCATCGGCTTCGCGGCCCTGGTCGCTCCGCTCAGGCCGGCGGTCACGCTGCCAGTCACGCCGGTTGCGATCGCCGCCGCGATCATCGCGGGGGCGGTCATTGCGGGGGCGATCATCCCGCGGACGGTCATCCCGCGGACGGTCATCACGGGGGCGCTCGTCACGCGGCCGGTCATCGCGCGGCCGGTCATCGCGGTTGCGGTCGCCGCGCTGCCGATCATCACGGGGCCGATCATCGCGCTGCCGGTCGTCACGGCCACGCTCGTCACGGCGGTTGTCGCGGCGATCGTCATCGCTGTCGTCGCGCTCGTCGCCGGCATCGCTCTCAGCGGTTTCGGTGTCGCCTTCCATCCCTTCATCATCATAGCCGTCGCGGCCGCGGCGGCCTTCGGGCTGGCGGTCACGATAATCGCCGAGCAGGCGGAAATAATGTTCGGCATATTGCAGATAATATTCCGCAGTCACGCGGTCGCCGGCCTGCTGGGCATCCCGGGCCAGGGCGCGATATTTTTCCAGCAACTGGGTGGCATTGCCGCGCTGCCGGTTGTCGAGCCGGGCGCCATAATTGTTGCCACCAGCCATTTGTTGCGGGCGCGGGCCATTGTTGCCGCCACCACGCCGCCGCCGCTGGTTGTTCCTGATCAAGATCGTAATCCCCGTTCTCTGGCCCGTTGCCTGGCAATCGTCTGGCCGCTGTTGGGTGGAACTTGCCCGTGGCGCGGTTCGGGCGCCGGGGCCATGCAAGGCCTGTCAACGACCGGACGTGCCCCCTTGCTGGCGTACCGGCTGATGCTGTGCGAGAGGCAGGCGCTGCGTCCATGCGGCGGCTGCCTGAATTCCGCCTTAGCCGGGCGCGGCGCGCTCGCCAAGGGAAAAACGACGCACCCCCAGCAATAGCTGCCTCAGCGGGACACCTTTGGCGCCATGCCTGCCATCAGGGTAAAGCAGGCTTCGGGATCCTGCCGCTTCAGGCCGAGCAGCTGCATTTCGGCGGCGCCCTCCCGGCCGACCGGGATTTCCGGCACATTGCCAGTGATGCCGGCGATGATCTGCTGAGCCGCTTCGTGGATGGAAATGCCGCCATCCACCGGATCCTCGCCATCGCCTTTCTGGCTGCCGTCGCCGCGCAGCGCGTTGCGGCCGATGCCCGTCGCCACAAAGCCGGGGGTCAGCACATGCACCTGCACGCCATATTGGGCGATCTCGGCCCTGAGCGCATCCGACCAGCCGACCAGCGCATGTTTGGCCGCGCAATAACCGGTGCGCAGCGGCGATCCGACCTTGCCGGCCACCGAGGCATTGTTGATGATTCGCCCACTGCCCCGCGCCACCATCGCCGGCAGCACCAGCTGGGTGAGCCGCAGCGGCGCGAAGAAGTCCACCTCCATGATGGTGCGATAGACGCTGAAATCGGTGTCGAGCGCCAGGCTGCGCTGCGAGATGCCGGCATTGTTGACCAGCCAGTCGATCCCGCCGGTTGCCGCCGCCACCCGCGCCACGATGGCAGGCAGCGCATCAAGATCGGTGGTCTCGAACGGCTCGACCAGGCTGCCGGGGCATTCGGCTGCCACGTCATCAAGTGCCGCGCGGTTGCGCCCCGACAGCACCAGCCGGGCGCCCTCGCGCGCCAGCGCCAGCGCCAGCCCCTTGCCGATCCCGGCCGAAGCCCCGGTGATCCAGACCGTCTTGCCCGCAACATCGCTCATTGGAAATAACTCCAGCCGGCGGCCGGCACGCCGATCAGCATCGGGTGGGCCCAGAGAAGCAGCAGCCACAGCGCCAGCCCGCCCAGCACCGGCACCAGGCCCGGCCACAGCGCGCGCAGCGGCTGACGGCCGCCCAGGATGGCCAGGAACGGAAAATGCGAAGTGCGCGCCATGTGGGCGGCATAGGCGGGGTTCTGCGCCTTCTTCTTGCCGTCCTGCATGGCCGTGCCGAACAGCGCCAGCACAGCCACGCCACAGGCCAGCAGTATGGTGCGCGGATCAGCGGTCATCACGATGTGGACGGCGGCCCAGATCGCAAAGCTCCACATCATCGGGTGGCGGGTGATGCGCTGCAGCCCCTTGGGCTCACCCTTCACCCCCGGCATCATCGCCGGATTGGGTGAGGACACCGATCCGACGAAAAAGATGCAGGCAACCAGCATGGCCACCATGGCCGGGATATAGGCGCTGGCCGGCGTGTCCCACAGCCGATCCTTGGGGATCTGCCGCCACAATTGCACAGCGCTGCCAAAGCTGGCCAGGGCAATCAGCGAATAGAGAATGGCAAAGCCCTTCTCGCCCAGTCGCGCCACCAGCGGGCCGCGCAGCGGGTGCGACAGCAGTTCGTGGCTGACCACGAACAGGCCAACCAGCAACGCCAGCAGCATCAGATCAGACACGCTTGTCCCCTCCTCCGCCAGCGGGGGCCAGCGGCTTATCGGGGATATTGCAGCGGCAAATCGGTGCGGCCAAGCGCTTTGTAGCGCTGCGCCAATTCACTTTGCCGGCTGGTCATCGGCTGGGCGGCACCATCGATCCACACCGCGACCGGCGCGCTCATCAGTTCTAGCGGGTCACCATCCCACAACACCAGGTCGGCGCGCTTGCCGACCTCCAGCGTACCGGTGTCGGCCAGCCCCAGGATGCGGGCCGGGTTGGCGGTGATGGCCGCCAGTGCCTGGGCCCGGGTGAGCCCCTTGCCGCCCGGCACCAGCCCTTGCGCCACCGCATTGCCGGCATAGCTTGGCAGGTTGACCGGAGAGGTGCCGCCAATACCACCCAATGGCGCGATCGCGACTGTGACCCCGGCTGCTTGCAGCACGCCCAGATTGTTGCGGCTGGCGGCCAGCGATTCGAAATCGTCAGGCAGGTCATAGAGGCTGTGGGTGATCACCGGCACGCCGGCGCGGGCAATCTCGCCCGCCACCAGCCAAGCCTCGCGCGCGCCGACCAGCACCGGGCGCAGCGCCGGATAGCGCGCCTTCAGCTTCAGCAGTTCCTGGATGTCGCTGGCGCGCTCGACATGGACGAACAGCGGCTGGCGGCCATCGATCACCGGGGCCAGGGCCTCGGCATCCAGCCGCTTGGCCAATGAGCCCGAATCCTGCCCGCGATCAAAAGCGGCAGGGTTGAGCGCCAGCCGCTGCGCTTCGGCCAGCATGTTGGCCAGCTGCGCAAAGGCTGCCGGGCGCGAGCCGCCGGCAATGCGCCCACCGGTTTCGCCCAGTTCCATATATTGCAGTGCGCGCGCCCGGGTGAGCGTGGCGCCACTGGCCGACAGGCTGATCAGCGCGCCTTGCCCGCCAAAGATGCTGCCCGCCGAATCGGGCAGCGCCGCAGCGCGGGTGACGCCGGCCATGCGGCTGATGGCGATGTGGATTGAACGCGGGTTGATCGCGGTCGACAGATCAAGCGCCGCCGAGAAGGGCGACTGGCGCGCGCTGCCATCATTGGTCTCACGCACGCCGTTCACTTCGGAAATGCCGAGATCGCTGGTCGCCGCGATGATGCCAGGGGTGAGGATGCGGCCCTTGCCGTCGATCACGGTGGCGCCGGCCGGCACGGCGACATCCTTGCCGACGGCGGTGATGCGGCCATTGTCAAAGACCAAAGTGCCGCCGTCGATCACCGTCTCGCCGCGCGCGGTCATGATGGTGGCACCGGTGATGGCAACAGGGGCGGCGGCGGCGGGCAGGGGCGCGCCTGCCAGCAAGAGGGTGATGGCCAGGCGCTTCATTTCACGTCTCCCACGCCGGGCTGGCCGAGTTCGAAGTCCGCCGTTGGCCGGCGTTTGGGATCCCCCCAGTCATACATCAGCGCGCCATCGATCCACACGGTCATCGGCCGGGCATAGACACTGAACGGCTCGGCCGACCACAGCACGACGTCAGCCGCCTTGCCTACTTCCAGGCTGCCGGTGCGGTCCGCGATGCCCAGGCCCCTGGCCGGATTGAGGCTGAGCCAGGTCCAGGCCTGCTCGGGCGCGATCGGCAGGCCGAGGCGGCGGCCGGCGGCGATGGCCTTGGCGGCTTCTTGGTTCAGGCGCTGGATGCCATTCTCGTCATCGCTGTGGACGATGGCGCAGGCGCCGGCGGCGTTCACCAGCGCGATATTCTCGCGGATGCCATCGAAACTCTCCATCTTGAAGCCATACCAATCCGCCCACATCGCCGAGCAGATGCCCTCGGCCTTCAGCGTATCGGCCAGCTTGTAGCTTTCGACCGCGTGGTGGAAGGCGGTGATCTTGTAGCCGAACTCCTTCGACATCGCGATCATGTTGGCCATTTCATCGGCGCGATAGCAGTGGTTCTGCACCAATATCTCGCCGTTCAGCACCCCCATCAGCGTGTCGAGCGCCAGCTCGCGGCGCGGCGCGTCGGTGGGCTTCGCCGTCCCGGCTTCGGCCCGCCTGGTATAATCATCCCAGCGCCGCTTGTAGGCCACCGCGTCGGACCAGAGCTGGCGGGCATAGGCGATATTGCCCATGCGGGTGGAGGGCATCTGGTTGCGGCTGCCATAGACGCGCTTCGGGTTCTCCCCGCAGGCCATCTTCAAACTATAGGGCGCGCCCGGAAACTTCATCTCCTGCACGCTGCGGCCATAAACGGGTTTCAGCGTCACGCCGCGCCCGCCGAACAGATTGGCCGAGCCGGGCAGCACATGCATGGCGGTGATGCCACCCGCCAATGCGCGGCTGAAGCCGGGGTCCTGCGGCCACACGCTGTGTTCGGCCCACACTTCCGGGCGGGCCGGGCTGGTCGCCTCGTTGCCGTCGCTGTTGGCGTCGACGGCGGGGCTGGGATAGACGCCCAGGTGGCTGTGAATGTCGATGATGCCGGCGGTGACATATTTGCCTTGCGCCTCTATCAGCCGGGCGCCGTCGGGCACACTCACTGTCTGGCCAATCTCGGCGATCTTGCCGCCTTCCAGCCGGATCATGCCATTGTCGAAGCGGTGGCCGGCGCCATCATAGATGGTGGCGCCGCGGATCACCGTCACCTGGCCGGGATAGGGCTTGTATTGGCTCGGCCACGGGTCCTTGCCCACCCGCACCACGTCGGGCGGCGTCGCCGGCGCGTCTTTGGGCTTGTCCTTCGCGGCCGCCGCGGTGGCCAGTGCCAGCCCGGCCACACCCAACACCAACGCCCGCATATGATCTCACTCCCCTATTGGCCGCCATGCTGGGCCAACCGGGGAGCAAGCGCAAATTACCCTAACGCCATTATTTCACGCCGTGCATCAAGCGCTTGAGCAGGGGCGAGATCAGCAGCAGCACGCCGCCGATGGCCGCCGAGGTGAGACCGATGGTCTGGAACACCTGGGTATAGGTGTCGAGGCTGACCTTCAGATTGGTCACCTGCCCGCCGACGGTTTCCACGCTCGCCACCTGCGCCACCAGCCCGCCAACATATTGCGCGCAGGCGATGGAAACGAACCACAGGCCCATCATCAGGCCCACGATGCGGGCGATCGACAGCTTGGTGACCATCGACAGGCCCACCGGCGAGATCATCAGTTCCGCCATCGAATGGATAAGATAGAGGCCGGCCAGCCACCACACACCCACCTTAAAATCCGGCCCGGCAAACTGGCTGCCCCATACCAGGAACAGGAAGCCGCCGCCCACGCCAGCCAGCGCCATGCCGAATTTCACCGGAATGCCCGGCTCCAGGCCCCTGCGGCCCAGCGCCTGCCACATCATGCTGAATAACGGCGCCAGCATGACGATGAAGATGGCGTTGAAGAACTGGGTCTGCCCCGGCGAGATGGTGAACAGCCCGAAGATCGACAGATCGGTGTTGCGCGCCGCAAACAGCGTCAGGCTCGATCCGGCCTGTTCGAACAGCGTCCAGAACACCACATTGAAGACAATCAGCACGATCGCCGCCAGCATCATCTGCCATTCCTGGCGCGTGCCGACCATGATCGACCAAACGGGTATGAAGACCACACAGGCCAGGAAGGTGCCGAACAGCACCTTGCCCAGGATCGGCAGGCCCGCGAGATACCCCATGAAGCCGGCGCCTTCGACCGGCGGCGGCGCGTCCATCAGGTTGGTGAACAGGAACCACACCAAAGGCACGAAGGCGATGGCGCCAACATAGATGGCCAGATCGCGGTTGGGCGCGCCGGCCGGCGGCTCGCCATAGCCGGCCAGCTTGGGCCCGGCGAACTGGATCAGATACCAGCTCAGCGCCATGCCGCAGGCCGCCAACAGGAATCCGGCCCACCAGCCATAGGCATCGGCAAGGAACGGGCAGGCGAGCTGGCTGCCGAGCGAACCCAGGTTGATGCCCATGTAGAAGATGGTGAAGCCGGCATCCCGCCGGCTGTCGCCCTTGGCATAGAGGCTGCCGACCATGGTCGAGATGTTGGGCTTGAAAAAGCCATTGCCGATGGTGACGGCGGACAGGCCGAGCAGCATGATGGTGACGAACAGCGCATCACGCTCACCACCCGCTTCAAAGCCCCCCTTGGCGATGTGGCGGGCTTCCGTGCCGTCAGCCGCAACCAGGCTGACGCTGCCATCCTCGTTGCCCTTGATCTGCAGCTTCTGGCCCTGCAGCTCGACAAACTGGCTCTTGTCATTTCCCTTGCTCTCGACACTCACCGCATATTGCTGGCCGTCGATCTTGGCCCAGGGCTTGGCCGT
This sequence comes from Sandarakinorhabdus oryzae, assembly GCF_009733735.1. Taxonomy (GTDB): domain Bacteria; phylum Pseudomonadota; class Alphaproteobacteria; order Sphingomonadales; family Sphingomonadaceae; genus Sandarakinorhabdus; species Sandarakinorhabdus oryzae. The sequence continues at coordinate 23,516 of NZ_WNJP01000021.1, forward strand.
CTCACCACCGAAGCAGAGCGTGAAATAGCCCAGCGCCATCAGGATGGCACCGAACTTCACGGCCTTCTTGGAGCCGAGATAATTGTCGGCCAGCAAGCCGCCGACCAGTGGGGTGAGATAGACCAGCGCGGTAAAGCCGCCGTAGAGGCTGGTGGTCGTGCTGTCGGAAAACAGGAAATGGTTGGCGAGATAGAGCGTCAGCAACGCCCGCATGCCGTAGTAACCAAAGCGCTCCATGGCCTCGGTGGTGAACAGCCGCGCCAGCTGCGCCGGGTGGCCGAACCATTGCGGGCGGGTGTCAGCCGCTGCCGCGCTCGCGTTCTCGTTCAAGATGTCTCTCCCTCGCGCGCTGCCAGCGCGCCTCGTGCCTCCCTGATAGCGGGCGGCGGCGCTGCCGCCAAGCGCCGCGCGGGCTTGACGGGGCAGCGGCCGCAGCGTCTGTTTGCGCCATGATCCGCACCCTGTTCTCCGCCCTCCTCGCCATTGCTTCAATGCCGGCCATCGCCGCGCCCACATTGATCACGCCCGACCGGGTGTGGGATGGGGAGGCGATGCACAGCGGCTGGCAGGTGCTGGTCGATGGCGGGCGCATCGTGGCCGCTGGGCCTAATCTCACCGCGCCGGACGGCACGCAGCGCCTCGCCCTGCCCGGCCAGACCTTGCTGCCCGGCTTCATCGAAGGCCACACCCACCTGCTGCTGCACCCCTATGACGCCGTGCCGTGGGACGATCAGGTGCTGAAGGAAAGCGAGGCCTATCGCGTTGCCCGCGCCGTGGTGCATGCCAGGGCCACACTGATGGCCGGCTTCACCACCGCCCGCGATCTCGGCACCGAAGGCGCCGGCACCGCCGATGTCGGGCTGAAGCGCGCCATCAACGAAGGCCATATCCTTGGGCCCCGCCTGCTGATTGCCACCCGCGCCATCGTCGCACCGGGCAGCTATGCGCCCAAGAATGATGCCTGGCATGTGCCGCAGGGTGCCGAGGAAGCCGACGGGCCAAACCTGGTCAGCGCCGTCCGCCGCCAGATCGGCGCGGGTGCCGACCTGGTGAAGCTCTATGGCGATTATCGCTGGCGGCCCGGCGAAGGCAGCCGGCCGACCTTCAGCCAGGCCGAGATGACCGCTGCCGTCGCCGCCGCCCACGATGCCGGCCGGCCGGTCGCCGTGCACGCCAACACCGCCGAGGCCATGCGCCGCGCCACACTGGCCGGTGCCGACGTGATCGAACATGGCGGCGAAGGCGATGCGGCGACCTTTGCGCTGATGGCGAAGAACAAGACACCGCTCTGCCCGACGCTCGCCGCCGGCGAGGCCATTGCCCGTTACCGCGGCTGGAACGGCCAGGACCCGGCGCCGCCTGTGGTGGTGGAAGACCGCGCCGCCTTCCAGCTGGCGCTGAAGGCCGGCGTGCCGATCTGCATGGGCGGCGATGTCGGCGTGTTTGCCCATGGCGAGAATGCCCGCGAGATGCTGGCGATGGCCAAGGCCGGCATGGCCAACGCCGCCGTCCTCACCGCGGCCACCGCGGGCAACGCCCGCTATTTCGGCCTGGCCGATCGCGGCCGTATCGCAGCCGGCCTGCTCGCCGATCTGGTGGCGGTGCCGGGCGATCCGGTCGCCGATCTCACCGCCGTTACCCGCGTGCGCTTTGTGATGAAGGGTGGCACGGTCGTGCGGGCGGACTGATTGGCAAATCGCGTCGCCCGGGCTAGGGCCACCGGCCATGGACAATTTCAACGATCGCACAAGCCCAGCCACGCTGCTGGCCAGCCGCCGGTCCGGCAAGGCACGCGAGATGCTGGCGCCCGGCCCTGATGCCGATCAGTTGCAGGCCATCTTGGCGGCTGCGGCGCGCGTGCCCGATCACGGCAAGCTCGCGCCGTGGCGTTTCGTGGTGGTGGAGAATCGCGCCGCCTTTGCCCAAGCGCTATTGGGCATCTATCTGGCCGGCAAGCCCGACGCCGGCCGGCTGGAGCAGGAGGCCATCACCCAGTTCGCCACCCAGGCGCCGTGCCTGGTGGTGGTGATCGCCAGCCCGAAGCCGAGCCATATCCCGGCGTGGGAGCAGGAGCTTTCCGCCGGCGCGCTGTGCCAGAATCTGTGCCTGGCCGCCCATGCTCACGGCTTTGTCGCCAACTGGCTGACCGGCTGGGCGGCCTATGACGAGAAGGTGCTGGCGCTGTTTGGCGGTGCTGCGCCGGAACGGATTGCCGGCTTCATCTTCATCGGCGCGCAGGGCAAGCCGCTGGAGGAACGCCCGCGGCCCGACCTTGGGGCCATCACTGCCCACTGGCGCGGTCAGGCCGTGAACTCATAAATGGGTGGGATCGTGACGATGGTGAATTTGTTCGCTGGCAAGGAGTGAGGAGGGCGCGATGCAGCGCATCGCAACCGACGACGCGACGCCGCCAGCGAGCAAAGGCGCCGTCGCCGCTGCGCGGTCGCCCGGAGAGGCGATCCCGACCCCAACCATTTATGAGTTCACGGCCTAGCTGCAGTACACCTCGCCGCTGCCGGCCACCTTCTTGCTGCACTTGGCGCCGCCGGTGATGCGCACGTCACCCGAACCTGCGATCCGCACATCGGCCTGACCGCTGGCGTGGGCGGTGACATCGCCCGAACCGGCAATGCTGATCGCGGTGTTGGTGCAGGCGAGGCCCGCCAGATCGGCGTCGCCGCTGCCGGCAATCTTGACATTGAGGGCGCCGCAGCGGCCGGCGACCTTCACGTCGCCGGAGCCGGAAATCGACACATTGGCGGCGCGGGTATCGAGACTGGCGAGCAGCAGGTTGCCGGAGCCGGCGACCCGCACATCGAAGTTGTCGCCGCTGCCCTTGTCGGCCTGCACATCGGCAGAGCCGGCCAGCGACAGGCCGTGCAGCGCCGGCAGGGTGACGGCGACGGTCACCTCCTTGCCATTGCCCCAGCTCCAGTTGCCCTTCTTGCGGCCAATCAGGAGCGCGCCTTTCTCGACCCGGATATCGAGCTTGTCGAGATCGGCGGCCTCGCCGTTGGCGACGACGGCAAAGCCCTTGCCCTGCTGGATGCGGACATTGTCACTGCCGCTGACCGCCACCCGGTCGAAGCCAGTCGCCTCGAATCGGCGTTCAGCGGCGCTGGCCGGCGCGGCAACGAGGGCGGCAGAGAGCAGCAGCAGGGCGGGGCGAGTCATGATGGGGGCTCCTTTGTGTATTGCCGAGATAATACACAAGGAAATGCCGAAGGCAAGTCAGCGCCGCAGTGACGGGATGTCAAATCCGAAGATGTTGATTTCAATGACAAAAAAGCAGATGATCCAGATCACTGCGTCAGCGAAATCGAGCCAGACGCCGCCCACGCCCCAGATCACCGCGCAGGCGAAGGTGACGGCGTAGAGCAGCCAGCGCAGCGCCGATCGGCCGAAATTGCGGGCGCCTTCAGGGTTGAAGAGATCGAACCAGATCAGCGCCGAGATCGCCAGCCAGGCGCTGGCGTTGGCGATCTCCACCGGATCGGCGATGGCGACATAGTAGCGGAGTGCATAGAGCGCGCAGGCATAGCCGGTGAGTTCGGCAAGCAGGGCGCCGGGACTGACGGTGGTGAGGGCGCGGCCGCGGGTGAGCCGGCTGGTTTCCCATTCGAACACGGCGAGGATGATCACCCAGCCGATCTGATCGATGGCCTTGGGCGCCAGCACATCATCAGCTGCCCACATGAACACGCCGACATTGGCCAGCAACAGGGCATAGACAACCGCCTTGAACGGGCGGAACCATGCCGGGTTGCGGGCCGATGCCGACGCGAACACTGGACTTTACGAGGCCTCGCGCAGCCGATCAGGCGGCGGTGGCAGCGCTGCAACCGCTCATGCGGCTTTCAGCACCTGTTCGATCTTCTGCTGGGCCGCCGGTTCGTCGATGTTTTCCATCGCGGCCAGCTCGCGGGCGAGACGGCCAATGGCGGCTTCATAGATCTGCCGTTCGGAATAGCTCTGTTCCGGCTGATCCTCGGCGCGGTGCAGGTCGCGCACCACTTCGGCGATGCTCACCAGATCGCCGCTGTTGATCTTGGCTTCATATTCCTGCGCCCGGCGCGACCACATGGTGCGCTTGATGCGCGGCTTGCCCTTCAGGGTGGTCAGGGCTTCGTTCATGGTGGCCTGGCTCGACAGCTTGCGCATGCCGACGCTTTCCACCTTGTTCATCGGCACCCGCAGGGTCATCCGCTCTTTTTCAAAACGCAGCACGAACAGGTCGAGCGACACGCCAGCGATCTGCTGGCACTGGATTTCTACCACGCGCCCCACGCCGTGCTTCGGATACACGACATAATCACCGACTTCGAAACCGAGCGGCTTGGCGATTGCCATAGATCGAACATCCTTTTTGTTATCAGGCGCCGAGGGTCAATCGCGTCGGTCCGGCAGACGCACGGCGCTGCCCGAATAACTGCTCTCGACCCACTTCTAGCCAGCCTGCCATTCTCAATGACCCTGGTCCGTCGCCCGCCTGGCAGGTTGGCGAGATCGGCGACGGAACCGGCGAAACCGACCGAGGGCACACCGCTCCCGATCACAAGGAGGGCTATATCAGAATTTTGTCACAAATGCCATGGCTGATGCCAATTATGGCAGGCGCCATGGCGATTCCGGGTCAAAAAGTCTCATTTCCGGCCACCAGCGGGCCGGAAATGGACACGAATCCCCTGGTTTACGAACCCTTACCGGGCGTCGGGGTGAAATATTTCTCGAACTTGCCGTCTTCGCCCTTGTGCGAATCGGCATCGTCCGGGGTTTCACCCTTCATGGTGATGTTCGGCCACTGCGCCGAATAGGTGGCGTTGATCTCCATCCACTTCTCAAGGCCGCCCTCGGTGTCGGGCAGGATGGCTTCGGCCGGGCATTCCGGTTCGCACACGCCGCAATCGATGCACTCATTGGGGTTGATCACCACCATGGTTTCGCCTTCGTAGAAGCAGTCCACCGGACACACTTCCACACAGTCCATATACTTGCACTTGATGCAGGCTTCGGTGACGACGTAGGCCATAAATCTCCCCTGGCGAAGGCGGAACCTTCAAAGGCTGGTTACCTGAAAGACACAGTCGCGCCTTAGGCGAGGGCAAAGGCCTCTGGCAAGAGGGCATCTTGCGATGACGTTGCCGCATCGGCGTTCAGGGCACCACTGCCGGCAGTGAGATCGGTATAGTAGGCGCGGGCTTCGACATAGGGGCCGCGGCGATCGGGCAGGCCTTCCACCCGCACCACGATCACCTGATCACCGCGCGGCCAGCTGAGCACGGCACCGGCCCGCACTAGCGCCGAGGCGCGCTCCACCACGCGCCCATCGATGCGCAATCGTCGGCTTTCACACAGGTCTTGAGCGAGCGATCGGGATGGCGCCAGGCGCGCAAACCAGAGGAACTTGTCCAGTCTCAACCCTGCTCCGTAGACCAAATGCTACCTCCCCTTCATGCCGGCCAGGATGGCAAACGGCGATGCATCATTCCCCCTGGCCATGGGAACGGCATTGGTGGCGGGTGCAGGCCGGCGTGCCGCGGTGCGCGACGGGCCGACCCAGGCAAAATGCGGCGTGCCATCAACGAGGCGCGGCCGATAGCCGAGCGCGCGCAGCAGCCGTGCCAGCCCATCCTGCGACAGGCCCAGGCTGGCCGCCCAATTGGGATCGGGCATGAACGGCGCACGGCCGTCGCGGCGTTCGTGGATATGGCGGGACAGGCGATCGACCATGTCGATGCGCACGGCGATGGCATCCTTGCCGCTGCCCAGCCGCCAGAAACCAGCGACCAGCAGCACGTCGGCCGGCGCCACCAGGGTCGCGCCAGCCATCGAGACCCGGCCCGGCGCCGGCAACGGCGGCAGGCTGGTCAACTCGCTGGCCACCGCCCACAGCGCCAGGCGCCAGCGTGTCGGC
>NZ_WNJP01000210.1 GCF_009733735.1 Sandarakinorhabdus oryzae
GCACTTTCCAGCAGCGCATGCGCCGCGCGGCCGCCGGCATGCACGCTCGACGGGTTGCCCACCAGCGCCAGTGCGTCGGCCACGGCCGCGCGCGCGGCAGCGCTCACCGGGGTGGTGGCGGCATGATCGAGATAGATTCGGCTTTTCATTGCAACACGGCCTCTGAACGCCATATAGGGCGCTTGCCTCAATTTGCGCCAGAACTGGGAGCGTCATGCCCGAAGTGATCCTTGCCGGCCCGGAAGGGCGTCTTGAAGGCCGTTACCAGCCCGGCAATGGCCCGCGCGCGCCGGTCGCCATCATCCTGCAGCCGCACCCGGCCCAGGGCACGATGAACCACCCGATCGTGCTGGCGCTCTACCAGAGCTTCGTGAAGCGCGGTTTTGCGACCTTGCGCTTCAACTTCCGCGGCGTCGGCCGCAGCCAGGGCACGTTCGACAATGGCATCGGCGAGCTTTCCGATGCCGCCAGCGCGCTCGATTGGCTGCAGCAGTTCAATCCGGAAGCCCACACCACCTGGGTGGCCGGATTCTCGTTCGGCGCCTGGATCGGCATGCAGCTCCTGATGCGCCGGCCGGAGATCAAGGGCTTCATCTCGATCGCGCCGCCCGCCAACATGTATGACTTCTCGTTCCTAGCGCCCTGCCCGTCGAGCGGTATCATCGTTGATGGCGAAGCCGACGAAGTGGTGCCGCCGTCAGCGGTGCAGAAGCTGGTCGACAAGCTGAAGACGCAGAAGCACATCACCATCCACCACGAGACCATCCCCGGCGCCAATCATTTCTTCCAAAACGAGATGGAGCTGCTGATGGGGCAGATAGATTCTTATCTGGATATGCGGCTGGCCAACGGGGGGCGTTAAGCCACCCGTCCGCCTGGCATCGCCTGCGGCACACCTGTCGTTTCCGGCCAACTGAGCGGTTTGCCATCCAGCACGCGCACCGCTAGCCAGGCAAAGGCTTCCGCCTCCAGCGCGTCGCCATTCCAGCCGACGGCTTCCACCGGTTCGGCTGGCACGCCGCAGCGGCGGGCGAGTTCGGCCATCAGCACCGGGTTGTGGCGGCCGCCGCCCGTCACCAGCAGGCGGCCAATTGGTGGCACATGGGTTAGGGCGAGGCGCACGGTCTCGGCCGTGAAGGCCGTCAGCGTGGCGGCGCCATCACCGGGGGACAAGCCGCGCAGGGCGCCGATATCCCAGGCGTTGCGGTCAAGTGACTTGGGCGGCGGCGAATCGAACCACGGGTTGTCACACAGCGTGAGCAACACATTGTCGTGCGTCATGCCGCTGGCGGCCACCTTGCCGTCCTCGTCATAGCCGCGGCCGGTGTGGGTGCGCACCCAGTCGTCGATCAGGGCATTGCCGGGGCCGGTGTCGAAGCTGCCCCAACGGCCATCCTCGGCAAACCAGGTAAGATTGCCGACCCCCCCCAGGTTGAGCACGCCCAAGGGCCGGCCCAAGCTTTCCGACCGCGCGCGGTGATAGCCCGGCGCCAGCGGTGCGCCCTGGCCGCCGGCGGCAACATCGGCGCTGCGGAAGTCATAGGCGACGGGCAGGCGGGTGGCGGCCTTCAGCGTGGCGCCGTCGCCGATCTGCCAGGTCCATTTGCGATCCGGCCGGTGCGCAATCGTCTGGCCGTGAAAGCCGATCACCGCCACGTCGTCGCGGCGCGTGTGGGTGGCGGCGAGCAGGCGGTGCACCGCCATGGCGTGCAAGCCAGTCGATTCCTGCTCCACTGCATCGATCAGCGCGTCGCGCGCCGGGGCGTGCATCTCGAGCGCGCGGGCACAGGCGGCGCGCAGGCGGACGCGAAAATCCGGTTCGTAGGGGAAGAACATGAAGGCCAGCGGGTTCACCAGGCCTTCGCCATCGGTTTCCACCAGCGCGGCATCAATGCCATCCATGGAAGTGCCGGACATCAGGCCGATCGCAAGTCGTGTGGTCATGGCCACAGGCTAGCGCAGCCGATGCCGGCTGGCCATGGCTGCCAGCCCCGATTATGAACAGCGGCGATGCGTGTCATGCTCGCCCTGCTGATGGCCTTGGCCAGCCCTGTTGCTGCCAATCCGCTGGCCGATCTGGTTGCCGGAACCGATCCCCGTGCACCGCAGCTGAGCGGCGTTGTCGGCGTGGTGGCAGACCGGCACCGCATCCGGCGCGCCGAAGCCCATGGCCTGGCCGACATCGCCGCCGGCCGGCCGCTGCAGACCGACAGCCTGATCCGCGTTGCGTCGGTGTCGAAACTGGTCGTCGCCGTCGCCGTGTGGCGGCTCGCCGAGCAGGGGACGCTGGATCTCGATCGCGATGTCAGCCTTTATCTCGGCTGGCCGCTGCGCCACCCGGCGCACCCCGACACGCCGGTGACCCTGCGCCAATTGCTCTCCCACACCAGCGGCATTGTCGATGGCTCAGGCTATGGTTTTGCGCTGGAAGAGCGGCTGCAGGACAAGATGACCGCCGAGCACTGGGGCCCGCGCGCGCCGGGCCAGCGGTTCGAATATGCCAACCTCAATTACGGCATCATCGCCACAGTGATGGAAGCGGCCACCGGTGAGCGGTTCGACCGACTGATGACGCGGCTGGTGCTGGCGCCGTTGAAGATCGATGCCGGCTACAACTGGCAAGGCGCGTCGGATGCGGCCATCGCCCGTGCCGCCGTGCTCTACCGGAAGGGCGCGGACGAGGTGCACTGGAACCCGGCCGGCCCGTGGGTGCCGCAGGTGGATGATCTCCACGGCCAGCGCGCCGCCTGCCCGGTCAGGAGCACCACCAGCTGCGACCTTGCTGCCTACAAGCCTGGCACCAACGCCACTATCTTCTCGCCACAGGGCGGCCTGCGTATCGCCATTCCCGATCTCGCCCGCATCGGCCAGCTGCTGCTGCGCGGAGGCGAGGTTGGCGGCGTGCGCTTGCTCAAGTCCGCCACGGTGAAAGCCATGTTCACGCCCGTGTGGCAGGCCGGCGGGGCGGTGCCGGGCGATGATTATCATGGCCAGATGCTCTGCTATGGCGCTGGTTTCCACTGCCTCAGCGGGCGGCCAGGTGCGACCGACCAGCCGGTGCCGAACGCGCGCTGGTGGGGGCATCTCGGCGAAGCCTATGGCCTGCTTGCTGGCCTGTGGGTGGACCAGCAGCGTGGCCGCGTCATCGCCTATGCGCTGACCGGCACCGCCGATGATCCGTTCAAGCCGCCCCATGTCACCTCGGCCTTTGCCTCCGCCGAAGACATCATCATGGCCGAGCTGGCAAGATGACCGGCAGGGTAATGGCAGCGCTTCCTTGCCTGTGCGACAATCATGGCCTCATCACAGCTTGAGGAGAATCTCGATGATCGGTTACGCACTTTTCGGCAGCAACGACCTGCCGCGCAGCTTTGCCTTTTATGATGCGCTGTTTGCCAGCATTGGCGTCAACCGCCTGATGGAATTCCCCACCGGCGCGGTGTGCTGGGGCGCCAGCTGGACCACGCCCATGCTCGGCGTTGGCCCGGCCTTTGACGGCAAGCCGGCCACCGCCGGCAATGGCACGATGATTGCGCTGGTGGTCGATACGCGCGCCAAGGTCGATGCCATGTACCAGGCGGCGATGGCGGCCGGCGGCGGCGATGAAGGCGGCCCCGGCGTGCGCGGCGAGGAGGGGCCACAGGCCTTTTATGCCGCCTATTTCCGCGATCCGGATGGCAACAAATTGTGCGCCTTCCGCGTTGGCCCCGCATGATCGGAGCCTGATGGATCCACTGGCGATCATCGCCGATGAACTGCAGCAGCGCGACCGCGAGCGTTGGCTGGCCTGTCTCTATGCGCCAGAGCCGGCCCGCCCGGCGCTGGTCGCGCTGCTGGCGCTGGATTGCGAGCTCGCCCATCTCGTTGCCACCACTACCGAGCCCTTGCTGGGCGAGATCCGCCTGGCCTGGTGGCGCGACCGGCTGACCGAGCTCGACAGCAAGCCGGCGCCGGCACAGCCGCTTCTGCAGGCGCTGCAGGCCCGGGTGCTGCCGTGGGTGACCGGCACCGAACTCGCTCTGCTCGAAGATCGCTGGCTGTGCCTGCTGGGCAGCGATAGCAAGCCGCCCCAGCATGTCGATGGCGGCGGGCTGTTGTTTGCCCTCGCTGCCCGGCTGCTCGGCGGCGATGGCGAGGAAGCTTATGTGTTGGGCCGGGCCTGGGTGACCGGCGAACCGGTGGCGGGCCGCACCAGCGAGCCGCTGCGGCCACTGCGGGCGCTGGCCGAGCTGACCGCCCGCGACGCTG
>NZ_WNJP01000211.1 GCF_009733735.1 Sandarakinorhabdus oryzae
CCCGCCCGGTGTGCTGGCGGCCGGGGCCAGCGACATGGCGCGAGAGGCCCGCGTGCTGGCCGCGCTGGCGCCGCATTTCCCGCTGGCCCCGCGCCTGGTCGCCTTTTGTGATGACGAGGCCGTGCTGGGCACGAAATTCCAGCTGATCGAACGGCGAGACGGCGTGGCGATTGCCGGCACCTTGCCGCCGCCAGCCCACGACGGCCTGGCGCTGGTCGACACGACGCTCCAAGCGATGGCGACGCTGCATGCGCTCGATCCGGAGCGCGTGGGGCTGGGCGACCTCGGCAAGCCGGAAGGCTTCCATGCCCGCCAGTTGAAGGGCTGGACGGCACGGGCCGAGGCGGTGTGGCCCGAGGGCCTGCCCGGCGGTGTTGCCGGCCTGATCGGCGCGCTCGCCACCGCCGTGCCGCCTGAAGCTGGCGCCCCTGTGCTGCTGCACATGGATCTGAAGCCCGACAATCTGCTGGTCGATCCCGCCACCTGCCAGGCGCGCGCCATGATCGATTGGGACATGGCGACCCGCGGCCCGCGCGGTTTCGATCTCGCCATCCTGCTCTCATACTGGATCGAGCCGGGCGATCCGGACGATGTGCAGTCGTTACAGGCGGTGCCCTCGCTCACCCCCGGCTGGCCGGGGCGGGCGGCAGTGGCTGCGCGCTATGCTGCCATCAGCGGCCATGATCCGGGTGATCTCGTCTGGCCGCTGGCGCTCGCCCGGCTGCGCCTGGCCATAGCCTGGATGCAGCTTTACCGAAAATGGCAGCGCGGCGAGATGGATGGCACGCGCTATGCAGGCTTCGCGACATTGGCGCAGGCGATCATCGCCCATGCGCTGGCCCAATATCAGAAAGGCGCTCTGTGACCGATTTCACCCTGCCCGAAGCCACCAAGGCGCTGGCCCGCCACACCCGCCAGTTCGTGATCGACAAGATCATCCCGTTCGAACGCGACCCGCGCCTGACCCAGCATGGCCCCACCGACGATCTGCGCGCCGAACTGGTGGCGCTGGCCAAAGCCGAAGGCCTGCTCACCCCACAGGCGCCCACGGAACTCGGCGGCATGGGCTTTGATCATGCCACGCAGGCGGCCGTCTTCGAAGCCGCCGGTTGGTCGACTCTCGGTCCGGTGGCGATGAACTGCGCCGCGCCGGACGAGGGCAACATGTATCTCCTCTCCCGCATCGCCCGGCCGGACCAGGTGGCACAGTTCCTCAAGCCGATGATCGACGGCCATCGCCGCAGCGTCTTCGCCATGACCGAGCCGGACGGTGCCGGAAGCGACCCCGGCCAATTGAGAACCCGCGCCGTGTTCAACGGCAACGACTATGAAATTTCCGGCCTGAAATGGCTGATCACCGGGGCCAATGGCGCGAAAACCTGGATCATCATGGCCAATGTCGAGCCCAACACCCATGGCGCCCACGGCCCGACCCTGTTCCTGTGCGAAGGCGACACGCCGGGCATTCAGATCGAGCGCGTCATGGACTCGATGGACCGCAACTATGTCGAGGGCCATTGCGTCGTGCGCTTCGAGGGACTGCGGCTCGGGCCGTCGCAGATCCTAGGCGAGATCGGCTCGGCCTTCCGCTATGCCCAGATGCGCCTGGCGCCGGCGCGGCTCACCCACTGCATGCGCTGGCTCGGCGCGGCCGCGCGCTGCCAGCATATCGCGCTGGAACACGCCCGCGTGCGCACCGCCTTCGGCAAGCCGCTGCTGCAGCACCAGGGCGTCAACTTCATGCTGGCCGACAACGAGATCGCCCTGCACCAGGCCCGGCTCGCCATCCGTCACGTCGCCTGGCTGCTCGATAATGGGGTTCGCGCAAGGCACGAAAGCTCGATCGTGAAGGCCAGCGTGTCGGAAGAGTTGTTCAAGGTCGCCGATCGCTGCGTGCAGATATTGGGCGGTATCGGCGTCACCTCGGAAACCGTCGTCGAGATGATCTTCCGCGACATGCGGCCGTTCCGCCTCTACGACGGCCCCACCGAAGTGCACAAATTTGCCATCGCCACCCAGCTGGAACGGCAGGGCAGCGCCTTCGCCGATCCGGTCGGCTGGTGATCAGAAACTGAGGCCCGTCGCCGCCGCCAGGTCGGCCAGCGCCTGGGCCTCGTCGGTCACCTTGATCGCCGTCATGCCCAACACCGCCGCCGGCTTGCAGTTGATGCCCAGGTCATCGAGGTAAACGCAGGCCGACGGCGCCACCCCCAACGCCTCGCACATCATCAGATAGATGCGCGGATCAGGCTTCCTCAGCCCCACCTTTGCGCTCTCGATGACATGGTGAAACTCGGCGAGGATATGCTTCACGCTCGGCCCCCAGCCGATATCCTCCTCGCTCGCCACATTGTTGGTGATGCAGCCGATCTTGAACGCCGCCCGGCACGCCCGCAGCGCCGCCACCATCCCCGGCCGCACATCCCCCGCCAGCAACGGCAACACCTCACCGCCCGGCACATCATGACCCAACGCCAACGCCTCGGCCCGGAACGCCGCATCAAACTCCACCGTCGTGATCTCGCTGCGCTCCAGCCGCGCCCAGGCGTTGGTATCGGGATTGGTGGCGTTCACCGTGCGGATGAACCCCTTCGGCAACCCACGCTGGGCCTCATAACGCGCAAACGCCTCGAACGGTGACGAGGCGATCACCCCGCCAAAATCGAAAATCACCGCCTGAATGGCCATACGCGCGTCCTTTGCCTGTTGCATCCTGCTTAGGCGTGACGGGTGAGGACTTCACCCGAGAAAAGAACAAGGGGCCTCCGGCGGGCAGGGGCTGAGCCCCTGCACCCACTTTCGTTGGGTCCGATCCATTGATTGAGGGTGTCGTCATGCTGGCGCAGACCAGCATCCACTTTGGTGCCCGGACTCGAGGCGTTGCGCTCGACGACGGGATGGATGCTGGCCTGCGCCAGCATGACATTGGCTCTTGTTTAAGGGCTGCCCAAAACAAACGGGTGCAGGGACTGCGTCCCTGCCCGCCGGAGGCCATCTTCTTGTAACTTAAACCGAGAAGCTCGACCCGCAGCCACACCCTGACGCCGCGTTGGGGTTCTTCACCTCGAAGGCCGCCGCGCCGATCTTTTCGACATAATCGACTTCAGCGCCGGCGACGAATGGCAGCGAATCGGGATCGACCAGCATGGTGACGCCGTCGGTTTCCACCACCGTGTCACCGTCGGCCGGAGCGGCTTCGAGGCCGAAGCGATATTGGAAGCCGGCGCAGCCGCCACCATCGACGGCGAGGCGCAGCATCATGCCGGGTTTGCCCTGGCGGGCGGCGATGGCGGCCACGCGCTTGGCAGCCGCGGGGGACAGGCGGGGCAGGGTTTCCATACGTCTAATGTAGGCGCCGGGCCGGCCTGCTGCAACCGGCGGGCCGATCAACGGCCGGTGCGGGCTTTCCAGGTGCGGCCGCCGGCCATCACCATATCGTCGCTGGCCAGCGGGGCGAAGGGTTCGTCGCTGACGATGTCGAGCGGGGCCACCACGGTCGGGCGGCTGCGGACCGGGGCATCGACGCCGAAGTTGGCGAGTTCGACGAACGGTTGCGGATCAAGGGCGCGGCCATCGAGGCGGACTTCGAAGTGGAGGTGGGTGCCGGTCGAGCGGCCGGTGGAGCCCATGCCGCCGATGACCTGGCCCTGGCGGATGACATCGCCTTCCTTCACGTAGAATCGCGACATGTGGCCATAGCGGGTTTCAAGGCCATTGCCGTGATCGACAACCACGACCTTGCCATAGCCCGCCCACCAACCAGCCCGGACGACGACACCATCGGCCGCGGCGTGGATGGCATCGCCGGTGCTGCCGGTCATGTCGATGCCGGCGTGGAAGGCGCCGCCGCCGTGGAACGGATCAGACCGATAGCCGAAGTCCGACGACGGATCGTAGCGGTTGACCGGCAGGAAGGCCGGGATACGGGCGAAGGTGGCGGCGATGGCGGCCTGGCGCACGGCATTGGCCTGCAAGTCGCGCACGCGCGGATCATTGGCGGCGATGAACGGACCACCGGTGTTGGCGTGGCCATCAAGGAAGCGATCGGGGTTGAGGCCGAGGCGGCGCAGCACGGCTTCGGCGCGCGGGGCGCCGGCGGGGGCGGCGCCGATCAGGGCGGCGACCGGCTGGCCAGCGCGCGGCAGCAGGCGCGACAGGGTGGCGGCATCGGTGCGTTCGTTGGCCAGCGCCGCCAGGAAG
>NZ_WNJP01000212.1 GCF_009733735.1 Sandarakinorhabdus oryzae
TACCGGTGCCGGCGCAGGCCGCTGCCGACGATGCCATCGGGCTGGCTGCGCGCATCCGCAGCGGCGATGCCAGCGCGCGCGAGACGGTGCTGGCCGCGCTGGAACGCGCCGAGGCGGCGCAGGCCAAGCTCAACTTCGCCATCCTGATCGATCGCGCCCGCGCAATGGCGGCGCTGCCCACGGATGACCGCCAGGCAGTGATCCCGACCTTCATCAAGGATCTCAATGACTACAAGGGCTGGCCCACGCGCAACGGCAGCCGCGCCTTTGCCAACGCGCCGCCGGCCGCCGCCAATGAAGCCTTTGTCGATTCGCTGTCGCGCCTGAACGTGCTGGCGCTGGGCAAGACGGCGACGCCGGAATTCGGCCTGATGTGCGTGACCGAACCGCTCAGCCACGGGATCACCCGCAATCCGTGGAACCCGGACTTCTCCCCCGGGGGCTCGTCGGGTGGCAGCGCCGCGGCAGTGGCGGCCGGCGTGGTGCCGATCGCCCATGCCAATGATGGCGGCGGCTCGATCCGCATTCCGGCGGCGCTCACCGGCCTGTTCGGTTTCAAGCCCAGCCGGGGCCGGCTTGCCGGCCAGCCGCCGGTCGACAACCCGGCAGCGCTTGCGGTCGATCATGTGCTCACCCGCAGCGTACGCGATGCCGCGCTGGCCATGGCCAGCCTGCAGGGCCGCGGCGCCCAGGGCCTCACCGCCGACGTGCCGCGCATGACCGGCCCAGTGGGTGAGCGCCTGCGTATCGGTGTTATCACCGCCAGCGCCGATGGTGCCACACCCGATACCGAGGTGATGGGCGGCATCGCCCGCACCCGCAGCCTGTTGAAGGCGATGGGCCACAGCGTCATCGACGTCGAGTGGCCGTTCAACCCGGCCGAATTTTCCCGCGATTTCGTCGCCTTGTGGTCACTGGGCGCGACCGATGTGGTGGCGGGGGTGAACAAGGCCTTCGGGGCTGACGGCGTCGAACGGCTGGAGCCGCTGACCCGCTGGCTGGGGGGCAATGGTGCCGCCATGGCCCAGGCCGATGTTGGCGCCCTGATGAGCCGACTGGCCGGCTATCGTGACGCCTACAACGCCAGTTTCCGTGAGCATGACGTCCTGCTCACCCCGGTGCTCACCCGCCACGCCGTGCCGGTCGGCTCGCTGTCGCCCAGCCGCCCTTCGGCCGAGCTGATGGCCGACATGATGCGGCTGGTGGCCTATACGCCGGTGCAGAATGTCGCCGGCGCCGCCGCGATGAGCGTGCCGATCATGACGACAACCAGCGGGCTGCCGTTGGGCATGCACTTCGCAGGCCGCCGCGGCGACGATGCCCGGCTGCTCGATCTGGCCTTCCAGTTGGAGGCGGCAGCGCCCTGGGCCTTGCGGAAACCACCAATCTGGTTCGGTAACCCCGCCTGATTCCGCCATGATGGACCGGCCTTGCCGCCCCTGATTGCCGCGGCTGTGGCAATTTCTGCCCACTAATCAAGGGCAGAGGTGATGTGGTGTCTGGCCAGTGCGTTTCCGGGGGTGACGGTGAAGACTCCGCCGCTCTTCAACAGGCCCTGACGTTTCAGGTGCGTCCGCGTTTCCCGTTGGACAAGGCCGCCGGCCACAGCGGGCAGGCACTGGGCCTCGGCCCGGCGCTTGATCCGGCCAGCGGCCGCCTCGCCCGCCGTCTTGGCCTGGGGCTGATCGGCACCCTGGCCAGCATGATCTGGCTGTGGAGCCTGACCCCGCTGCCGTTCTGAGGCACGACCCGCACGGCCGGCTAAACGCTGGCCTCTTGCCTTCCGACCACGCGCCGCGCTTGATGGCCACCGAAAGGGTCGGTCATGTGCAATCTCTATGCGCTCACCAAGGGGCAGCAGGCGCTGCGCGACCTCGCCCGCGCGCTCGATCTGGGCTCCGTGGCCGATCGGCTCGGCAATCTGCCCATGTTGAGCGCCCTCTATCCCGACGCTGAAGCCCCGATCATCGGCCTCGCCCGCGATGCTGGCCCCACGCTCAGCCTCGCCCGCTGGGGCATGCCCAGCCCGGCCTTCGCGCTGGAAGGCAAGAGCGTCGATCGCGGCATCACCAACATTCGCAACACCGGCTCCCCACACTGGCGGCGCTGGCTCGCCCCGCCCTACCGCTGCCTGGTGCCGTTCACGTCGTTTGCGGAGCATGTGAAGACGGCACAGGGCTTCCAGCCGCTGTGGTTCGCGCCGGCGGACGAAAGTCTCGCCTGCTTCGCCGGCCTCGCTGCCCGCTGGACCGGGGTGCGCAAGAAGGCCGAAGGCGAAGTGACGTTGACCGTCTTCGGCTTCCTCACTTGCGAACCCAATGCCGAGGTCGCACCGCACCACCCCAAGGCGATGCCGGTTATCCTCACCACGCCGGACGAGCAGCGCCGCTGGCTCACCGCCGACTGGGCCGACGCCAAGGCCCTGCAACGCCCGCTGGCCGATGGGGCGTTGGCGCTGCTTGGGTTCGAAGGGGAAGTGTAGCGACCCGCTGCGAGCAGGGACGCCGGAGGCCCGCTTAAACCTTCAACCCCGTCAGCGCGTCCACCGTCAGGATCTGCGGCAGTTCCGTCTCGCCGCCGGTCGGGTCGTAATAGACATAGACCGGCACGCCGGCGCGCTTGTGATCGGCGAGCCAGGCGGAGATGGCGGGATCGTTGCGGGTCCAGTCGCCTTCCATCACGGTGATGCCCTTGGCCTTGAAGCTTTGCGCGACGGCCGGATCGGCCATGGCGCCCTTTTCGTTGACCTTGCAGGTGAGGCACCAGTCCGCGGTCATGTAGAGGAAGACCGGCTTGTTCTGGGCGCGCAGGTTGGCCAGCGCGGCGGGGGTGAACTTCACCGCATTCAGCTCGCTGGCGGCGGCGGTGGTGGCGTTCGCCGCGCCTTCGGGGGCGGTGGTCGGCACCAGCAGCACGGCAGCGACGATGGTGGCGAGGCTGAGCGTGCCGGGAATGGCCAGCGATTTGCCGCCATGCTGGCGGCTGCCCAGCCACCACAGGAACAGGCCAAAGACCAGCGTGCCGGCAAGGCCCAGCGCCATGCCGTTCACGCCCACCTGCTGGCCCAGCACCCAGGCCAGGGCGAGCGCGGTGAGGAACATCGGCACCGACAGGATGGCGCGCAGTCGCACCATCCAGGCACCCGGCTTGGGCAGGCGGCGGCGCAGGGCGGGGACGAAGCCGATCAACAGGAATGGCAGGGCCAGGCCGAGGCCGAGGCCGGCAAAGACCGACAGCGCCTGCACCGTGGGCAGCACCAGCGCCGCGCCCAGCGCCCCAGCCATGAATGGCCCGGTGCAGGGGGTCGCCACGAAGGCGGCGAGTGCGCCGGTGAAGAAGGCGCCCGACGCACCGCCGGAACGGGCCTTGTCCTGCCCCAGATTGCCGGTGGTCAGCGTGATTTCGAACAGTCCGGCCAGGTTGAGCGCGATGCCGGTGACCAGCAGCAACAGGAAGGCGATGACGCGCGGATCCTGCAACTGGAAGGCCCAGCCAACCTGCGAGCCTGCTGCCCGCAACGCCAGCACGATGCCGCCCAGCGCTGTCACCACCAGCACCACCCCGGCGGTATAGGCCAGCGCTTCTTTCCGGGCTTCGGCGGCATCGACATTGCCCTTGGCCAGCGCCAGCGCCTTCAGGCTGAGGATCGGGAACACGCAAGGCATGACATTGAGGATCAGGCCGCCCAGCACCGCGCCGAGCAGGATCAGCGGCAGGCCCAAGCGATCTCCGCTCCCGCCATCGCCGCCACCCGCTGCATCATTGCCGCCACCGCCCGCGCCCAACGCCGCACCGGGGCCAGGCACGCTGCCTTGCCTGGCGGTGATGGCAAAGCCCATCGGCGCCTCGCCCGCCATCTCGACGCGCAGCACGCCCTTCACCTCGCCTTCGGGGCTGGCAGCGTCGGTTTCGATGCGCAGGGCATCGCCGGCAATCGTCACCTGCTGCGGGGTGACCATGGTGATGGTGGCGTCGCTTTCCGGGAAGAACCAGGCCTTGCGCACCTTCTCCAGCCCCGCCATCGGCACGCTCAGCACGAAGCGGCTGCCCTGCCTGGCCCAGCTGGCGGTGGCGGCGAGCGGGCGCGGCAGCGCGGCGCGGCCCTCGGCGATCTGCGGCGCCATGGTGGCGTCGTCCGCCCCGT
>NZ_WNJP01000213.1 GCF_009733735.1 Sandarakinorhabdus oryzae
CGCGCTGCCGCGGCCGAGCCAGGCCACGCCGTGCTGCGGATCCTGGCGCTGCTGGTGCTGGCGGTCGTGCTGGTCGGCCTTGCCGCCGAACTGCGCGGCGGCGGCCATGATCCGGCGCGACTGCTGCTGGCTGCCGGCTCGCTGACCATGGCCTGGCTGTTTGCCAACAGCCTGTTTGCCTTGCATTACATGCACTTGTTCTACAAGCCGGCAGGCAAGGACATCAGCGGTGGGCTGGAGTTTCCCGGCGCGGATGCGCATCCGGATTTCGGCGATTTCCTCTACTTTGCCTTCACCATCGGCATGACCTTTCAGGTGTCAGACGTGGTGATCACCAGCCGACCGGTGCGCCGGCTGGTGCTCGTCCACGGCCTGTCGGCCTTTGCCTTCAACATCGCAGTGATCGCGCTCACCGTCAGCCTGGTGGCCAGCGCGCTGGCCTGAACGCCTCAACCCAGGTTGGCGCGCAGCATCCACGCGGTCTTTTCGTGCACCTGCATCCGCTGGGTGAGCAGGTCGCAGGTCGGCTCGTCATGCGCGTCATCGGCCAGCGGGAAGACGGCCCGGGCGGTGCGCACCACGGCCAGCTGGTCTTCGGCCAGAATGCGCACCATGTCGGTGGCGTTTGGTACGCCATCGGCTTCGCTGATACTCGCCAGCTTGGCAAAGGCGGAATAGCTGCCCGGCGCCGGCTCACCCAGGGCCCGGATGCGCTCGGCAATCAGGTCCACCGCCAGCGCCAGCTCGGTATACTGGCCTTCGAACATCAGGTGCAGCGAGTTGAACTGCGGCCCGGTAACGTTCCAGTGGAAATTGTGCGTCTTCAGGTACAGGGTGTACGTGTCGGCGAGCAGACGCGACAGGCCCGCGGCGATGGCGCGGCGCTGCGTATCGGGCATGCCCAGGTTGATCGTGTCGTCCTTGGCTTTCTTCTTGGCCATCATCTGTCTCCAATCAGGAAAGCTTAGGCCGAACAAGCAGATGGCGTCCATCGGGTATTTCCGATGAACGCCATCGCTTCACTCAGTCTAGGATCAGCGGCAGACGATGCGACCGCGATCCACACTCTGGCCGAGCACCGCGCCCAGGCTGCCGCCGATGATGGCACCAAGGGCCTTGGAACCACCCGGCGCAATCACGTTGCCGAGCACGCCGCCAGTGAGGCCGCCAATGATCAGGCCAGTGGTGCCGTCGCTGCGGCGGCAATAATAGCGGTTGTCATAGCCACGCCAGATATAATCGTTCGGGCCCAGATAGCGCGGGGCATAGCCGCCCGGGCGATAGAATTGCTCGGCATGCCAGCCGGGCCGGTTCCAGCCATCACGGTGGAAGCGCCAGTCATTGGCCGGGCGGCCGCCCGGGCCCCAGCCCCGGCCCCGCGGAGGGCCATTGTCCCAGCCACGACGACGATCATCATCGTCCCAGCGGCCACGACGGTCATGATCCGGGCCACCCCAACCGACGCGGTACAGATCGGCCCGGTCCTCGTGGAATTCGCGCTGCGCCCGATAGAGCTCGCGCGACTCCTCGCGGATATCACGCGGGTTGCCGCGCCATTGCGCCCTCGCCAGATCGCGACGCTCGTCCTGCACGCGGTCCCAGCTGCGCGCCACTTCACGCGGGGACGCCGTGCGGTGGTCACGCCAGTCATCGGCCAGGGCGGGGGTGGCCGCCGAAAGGGCCAGCAGGGCCAGGCCCAGGCTCTTGTTCATTGCGGTCATTGTCCTTCTCCTCTGTATGCAACCCATGGAACTCAGCGGCAGACGACCTTGCCGCGATCGACACTGCGGCCGATCAGGCCGCCGGCGATGGCACCGACGATGGTGCCGACACCGCGATCTCGCCGGCCGGACACGACATTGCCCAGCACGCCGCCGGCAACAGCGCCAACCACGGTGCCCGTGGTGCCATCGCTGCGCCGGCAATAGCCGTTGCCATAATAGCCGTTATTGTAGCCGCCGTTATAGTAACCGCCGTTGTAGCCGCGGTTGCCATAGCCGGTGTTGTAGCCACCATATTGACCGCCACCATAATAGCCACCGCGATAACCATCATCACCGCGGCCACCCTGGTAGCCGTCATAATAGCCGCCCTGATAGCCGCCGTTCCAGCCAGCCTGCTGCACGGGCTCGTGCCATTGGGCAGCAGCGGGAGCGGCCAGCGCGAGGCTGGCAGCGAGTGCGAGGCTGAACTTGATGGTCATTGCGCGTCTCCGGCTCCTGTTGATGGAGCCTGATTCGCACAATTCAGGTGTGAACAGCCTGAACGGACCTGTTATCGACCGTTCACAAATCTTTTCCGGTCAGTCGAGCGCCCAGAGCGGCGTCTTTGCCGTCTTGCCCGGAACTTCGCGGACGATGCGCGGGACCAGATAGCCCGGCAGCAGACCGCGCAGTTCGGCATCAATGGCGGCAGCGCGGGCTTCGTCCACGTCGAAATGAGCGGCGCCGGCCACTGGATCGGTGAGGTGGAGATAATAGGGCAGCACGCCGGCGGCAAACAGCCGGCGGCTGAGTGCGGCCAGGGTGATGGCATCGTCATTGACGCGCGCCAGCAGCACCGACTGGTTGAGCAGGGTAACACCTGCTGCGCGCAGCCGGCCCAGAGCAACAGAAACGGCCGGGGAGAGTTCCCGTTCATGATTGCTGTGGATGACGATCACGACGTTCAGCCTGGTGGCCCTGATCAGATCGAGCAAGGCCGGGGTGACGCGATCCGGTATGGCGACAAGGGTGCGGCTGTGCAGGCGCAGGGTGGTGACGTGCGAGATGGCCGCGATCGCCGTCACCAGCGCTGCCAGCCGGGCATCCGAGAGGCTCAGCGGGTCGCCGCCAGACAGGATGACTTCCTCGATGGCGGGGTCGCCGGCGATGACGGCCAGCGCCTCGGCCTCTCCGGAGCGAGTGAGCATGGCAGCGCCATAGTCATAATGGCGGCGGAAGCAGTAGCGGCAGTGGATGGCGCAGGCGCCCGACGCGATCAGCAGTGCCCGGCTGCGATATTTGCGCAGCACGCCCGGCGCGGCGCGATAGTCCGCTTCCTCCAGCGGATCGGTGAGGCGGCCGGGTTGGGGCAGCAGCTCCTCGCCGCGCGCAAGCACTTGCAAAAGCAGCGGATCTTGCGCGTCACCGGGCCTGATCTGTGCCAAAAAATGTGGCGGGACCGAAACGGGAAAGTCCGGATCATCGACCACCCCCGCCGAGAAATCTGCTGGGGTCAGGCCGACATGGTCCAGCAAGGCAGCCGTGGTCAGGCGGGCGGCACGTTGTTGAGCCTGCCAGTCGGCGGGTTCTGGTGGGGCAAAGGCGATGACGGGGGACATGAGGGCCGCTGCCCATAGCCGAGCGGCAGGCAGAAGGAAACCGGGGCTGGCGGTGGGGCGGCTCGCCGTGCAAGACGGGGCAATGGCAGGCAATATCAAGCGCATCGTGCTGGCCGGCGGCGGCCATGCCCATCTCGGGGTGCTGCACGCCTGGGCCAAGGCACCACCGCCGGACACGCAGCGCATCCTGGTGACCAGCAGCCGATACACCGCCTATTCGGGCATGCTGCCAGGCTGGATGGCCGGGATTTACAGCCAAGATCAGATGCTTGTTGACCTGGCGCCGCTGGCGGCGGCGGCCGGTGTGGAACTGCTGATCGCCGAGGTGACCGGGCTGGACGCCGATGCCGGCCGGCTGCTGCTGTCAACCGGAGCGCAGCTGGAGTTTGACCTGTTGTCACTGGCCATAGGCGGCATCATCGACACCGTCCCCTTGGCCGCCACGGGCGCGCGACTGCTGCCGGTGCGGCCGGTCGAGGCGTTCATGGCCGGATGGCAGGCCGCGCTGACCGGGCCGCGATCCGGGGCGGAATATGATGTGGCGGTGGTGGGCGGCGGTGCCGGCGGGTTCGAGCTTGCCTGCGCCGCCCAGGCCGCTTTTCACCACAAATATGGTGCCGGCCGTGTCGCACTGGTGGCCGCGCGTGGCCAATTGCTGGCCGGCCATGCCCGCGCGGTGACCGGGGCTGGCCGAACGGCACTGATCGAGCGCGGCATCACGCTGATCGAGGCGAACGCCAGCGGCCACGCGCAGGGCCTGGCGCTGCCCGGCGGCGAGATCCTGTCGGCCGGGCTCGTGATCGCCGCC
>NZ_WNJP01000214.1 GCF_009733735.1 Sandarakinorhabdus oryzae
CGGCAATGCGGCCGCCAGCGGCGCCGGCGAGGCGCAGGGTTCGGCCAATGGCGCCGCCACGGCCGCCGGCAGCAAGGCTGGCACGGCGCAGGGCAGCCTGATGGGCAATGCCATGGGCACCGCCAGCGGCATGCTGAACACGGCTGGCAGCGCCCAGGGCGCCGCCAACGGCCAGGCCAGCAAGACGGTGGGCGGCAACGCCAACGGTGCGCTCCTCGGCAATGCCATGGGCAGCTCGACCGGCATGCTGCAGGCAGGCAAGAGCGTGCAGGGCGACGGCACGGCCAATGGCAATGCCGCCGGCAACGCCAATGGCTCGCTGATCGGCAACGCCATGAGCGCGCCGACCGGCATGCTGCAGACCGCCGGCAGCGCGCAGGGCGCCGCCAATGGCCAGGCCAGCAAGACGACCCGCAATGGCTCGGCCAGCGGTTCGGCCAACGGCAATGCCAACGGCTCGCTGATCGGGAACGCCATGAATGCGCCGACCGGCATGATGCAGGCCAGCAAGAGCGCCGAGGGCACCGCCAATGGCAACGGCAACGGCAACGCCACCGGTCAGGCCAGCAGCATGGCGCCGGTGACCCGCATGGCCGCTGCGCCGGCCAGCAACAACACGAAATCGGCGTCGCCCGCGCCCGCGGCCGCCCCCGCAAGCTCGCCGTCGGCCGGTGCTGGCGGTCAGCGCAACGACGTCAGGCAGCAGTAAAGCGCCTCACGTCACCGCGAAACCTCGCCCCGGCGCTTCCCCCGCGCCGGGGCTATTTTCATCTCAGCCAAACACGCGGGCGAAGATCGTCTCGACGTGCTTGAAATGGTAGCCGAGGTCGAACAGGCCTTCGAGTTCAGCCGGGCTCAGCCGCGCGGTCACGTCCGCATCGGCCTTCAGCAGATCGAGCAGGCCCAGCGCGCCATCGGCCTCCCACACCTTCATGGCGTTGCGCTGGACGAGGCGATAGCTGTCGTCGCGGGTCAGGCCGGCCTGGGTCAGCGCCAGCAGGATGCGCTGCGAGTGGATGAGGCCGCCCATACGATTGAGATTCTTCTCCATCCGCTCCGGGTAGACCAGCAGCTTGTCGACAACGCCGGTGAGCCTGGCCAGCGCGAAATCGAGCGTCACCGTGGCATCGGGGCCGATATAGCGCTCCACACTGCTGTGGCTGATGTCACGCTCGTGCCACAGCGCGACATTCTCCAGCGCCGGGGTGACGGCGGAGCGCACCATGCGGGCAAGGCCGGTCAGATTCTCGGTCAGCACCGGGTTGCGCTTGTGCGGCATGGCGCTCGAGCCCTTCTGGCCGGGCGAGAAATATTCCTCGGCCTCCAGCACCTCGGTGCGCTGCAGGTGGCGAATCTCGGTGGCCAGCCGTTCGATGCTGGAAGCGATCACGCCCAGGGTCGCGAAGAACATGGCGTGGCGATCGCGCGGGATGACCTGGGTGGAGACCGGCTCCACGCTCAGCCCGAGCTGCCCGGCGACATAGTCCTCCACCTGCGGATCGACATTGGCAAAGGTGCCGACGGCGCCCGAAATCGCGCAGGTGGCGATATCGGCACGCGCCGCCACCAGCCGGGCGCGGCAGCGGCTGAACTCGGCATAGGCCTGGGCCAACTTGACACCAAAGGTTGTCGGCTCGGCGTGGATGCCGTGGCTGCGGCCCATGGTGGGGGTGAACTTGTGCTCCAGGGCACGGCGCTTGATGGCGGCGAGCAGCGCATCCAAGTCGGCGAGCAAGATGTCCGCCGCGCGCGCGAGCTGCACGGCAAGGCAGGTGTCGAGCACGTCACTCGACGTCATGCCCTGGTGCATGAAACGGGCTTCCGGGCCAACCTGCTGCGCCACCCAGTCGAGGAAGGCGATCACGTCATGCTTGGTCACCGCCTCGATGGCGTCGATGGCGGCGACGTCGATGGCGGGTTTCGTCGCCCACCAGTCCCACAAGGCCTTGGCCGCGCTCTGCGGCACGACGCCCAGATCGGCCAGCTTCTGCGTCGCGTGCGCCTCGATCTCGAACCAGATGCGGAAGCGGGCTTCCGGTTCCCAGATGGCAACCATGTCGGGGCGGGAATAACGGGGGATCATCGTGGGCCTCTTTGATTTGCGGCGCGCCTAGCATGGGATGACGGGATTGCCTATCTGTGGCGTGGTGACTTCGCCCTCATCTCGTGTCCGCATCATCCCCTTCCAGCACGGGCTGGGGCCGCTGGACTACGCCGTGCCGCCGGGCATGGAGCTGCAACCGGGTGATGCGGTGGAAGTACCGCTGGGCCCGCGCCGCATCATCGGGGTGGTGTGGGATGCTGAGCGGCTGGCCGCGCCCGAGGTGCCTGCCGCCAAGCTGCGCCCTGTCATCGCCCGGCTTGACCTGCCGCCGCTGGCCGAGCCCCTCAGGCGCCTGATCGAATGGACCGCCGAATATTATGTCGCCTCGCTGCAATCCGTGGTGCGCATGGCCTGGCCGTCGGTCGCCTTCCTGTCCCCGCGCGAGTTCACCGAGTATCGACTGGGAGGCCCGGTGCCGAAGCGGCTGACGCCCGAACGCGCCAAGGCCATTGAGCGGCTGGAGGGGCGGCAGGGCACCGCGCGTGATCTGGCGCGTATGGCGCAGGTGTCGGACGCGGTGATCCGCGGCCTGGTCACCGCCGGCACATTGATTGCCGAGCGCGTGGCCGGCGATGCCACACCGCCGCAGCCCGATCCGGCCTTTGCGCCGCCGGCGCTGTCCGCCGATCAGCAGGCGGTCGCCGATGAGCTGGTGGCCGCAGTCGATGCGGGCGCGTTCGCACCGATCCTGCTCGAAGGCGTGACCGGCTCCGGCAAGACCGAGGTCTATTTCGAAGCGGTGGCGCAGGCAATCCGGCAGGGCGGCCAGGCGCTGGTGATGGTGCCGGAAATCGCGCTGACGGCACCCTGGCTGGCACGCTTTGCCGCGCGCTTCGGCTGCGCGCCGCTGGCCTGGCACAGCGACCTGAAGTCCAGCGAGCGCCGGGCGGCGTGGGCGGCCATTGCCGACGGCCGCGCCAAGGTGGTGGTGGGCGCGCGCTCGGCGCTGTTCCTGCCCTATGCCAATCTGAAGACCGTTATCGTCGACGAGGCGCATGAAGCCAGCTTCAAGCAGGAAGAGGGTGTGCATTATCATGCCCGCGACGTGGCGGTGATGCGCGGGCGCATGGAAGGCCTTCCCGTCATCCTCGCCACCGCCACCCCGGCCATCGAAACCCAGGTGCTGGCCAGCCGCGGCACCTATCGCCATCTCGTGCTGCCCAGCCGCTTTGGCGGCGCGGAACTGCCCGATGTGGCGCTGGTCGACATGACCCGGCATCCGCCGGCCCGCGGCACCTGGCTCTCCCCCGTTCTGGTCGCCGCCATCACCGACACGCTGGCCAAGGGCGAGCAGAGCCTGCTCTTCCTCAACCGGCGCGGCTATGCCCCGCTCACCCTTTGCCGCAGCTGTGGCCACCGCATCCAGTGCCCCAATTGCACCGCCTGGATGGTCGAGCATCGCCTGTCACGCCGGCTCGCCTGCCATCATTGCGGCCACCAGATGCCGGTGCCGGAACAATGCCCGGAATGCGGCGAGGCTGATCACCTGGTCGCCTGCGGCCCCGGCGTGGAGCGCATCGCGGAGGAAGTGCGCCGCACCTGGCCGGAAGCGCGCACGGCCGTCGTCACCAGCGACACCATCACGTCGCCGGCCCGCGCCGCCGCGCTGGTGGCGGCGGTGGAAGCGCGCGAGATCGACGTGATCGTCGGCACCCAGATGGTCACCAAGGGCTATCATTTCCCCGATCTCACGCTTGTCGGTGTTGTCGATGCCGATCTGGGCCTGTCAGGCGGCGACCTGCGCGCCGGGGAGCGCACCTGGCAGCAGATCATGCAGGCCGCCGGCCGCGCCGGGCGTGGGGTGAAACCGGGCCGCGTGCTGATCCAGACGCACCAGCCGAAAGCGCCGATCATGCAGGCGCTGGGGCGCGGCGATGCCACTGCCTTCTTCGCCGCCGAGATCGAGGCGCGGCGTGATCTGGGGCTGCCGCCGTTCGGCCGCCTCGCCGCGCTGATCGTGTCGAGCGAGGACGCCGCCGCCGCCCGGG
>NZ_WNJP01000215.1 GCF_009733735.1 Sandarakinorhabdus oryzae
CGCCGGTCCCAGCGGCCCCGGCGGCCGGTCGCGCGGCGGCAAGGTGCGGGTGAAGACCGCCCGGCGCCGCTCGCCGCAATCGACGCGCTGGCTGGAGCGGCAGCTCAATGATCCTTACGTTGCGGCTGCCAAGGCTCAAGGCTATCGCAGCCGCGCTGCCTTCAAGCTGAAGGAACTGGATGCCGATTTCGGCATGCTGGCCGGTGTGGAGCGTGTCGTCGATCTGGGCGCTGCGCCTGGCGGCTGGTGCCAGGTGGTGAAGGAGAAGCGGCCCAAGGCACGCGTCGTCGGCATGGACCTGCTGCCCATCGATCCGCTGCCCGGCGTCGATCTGTTTCAGAAGGACATCACCGATGAGGACAGCGAGGCGCTGATCCTCGCCACACTGGGTGGGCCGGCGGACCTGGTGATGAGCGACATGGCTGCCAACACCGTGGGCCACAAGCAGACCGATCATCTGCGCACCATGGGCCTGATCGAAGCGGCACTCGACATGGCGACAAGGCTGCTGCGGCCAGGTGGCAGTTTCGTCGCCAAGGTGCTGGCCGGCGGCGGTGATGGCCAGCTCACGGCGGCGCTGCGGCAGCATTTCACCACGGTCAAGCACGTCAAGCCGCCGGCCAGCCGCAAGGGCTCCAGCGAATGGTATGTGGTGGCCCAAGGCTTCAAGCCGCCGCCTCCCGCCGCCGCCGGGTGAGGCCGCGTGTCGCACTTCACGGTTGCCAGCGCCGATTTTGACTGGCAATCAATCGCCACAGCAACAGTTTAAGCCGGCATCCCGCGCGATGGGCAACAGCGTGGCAAGTCCGGGTTTGTGCAAGTGGGGAGCGGGAAGACGGCATGACGGCGCGACAACCGGCAGAATGGACTGCCCACGCCGCCACCTGGACGGCGTTCCCGTCCCATGCGGAACTGTGGGAAGAGGATCTTGGCCCGGCCCGTGAAGAGGTGGCTGCGATGGTGCGCGCCATCGCCAGGGGTGAGCGCGTCGAACTGCTGGTTGCCAATGATGAAGCCGCCGCCGCGGCGCGGGCGATGCTGGGTGACGCCCCAGAGTCCAGCAATGTGCGCATCCATCACTATGGCTTTGGCGATATCTGGCTGCGCGACA
Source organism: Sandarakinorhabdus oryzae (assembly GCF_009733735.1). Taxonomy (GTDB): domain Bacteria; phylum Pseudomonadota; class Alphaproteobacteria; order Sphingomonadales; family Sphingomonadaceae; genus Sandarakinorhabdus; species Sandarakinorhabdus oryzae. The sequence continues at coordinate 1,112 of NZ_WNJP01000215.1, forward strand.
CCGGGCCACTGTTCCTGCAATCGGCGCATGGGCTGGCGGCGGCGGGTTTCCGCTTCAATTTCTGGGGCGGCAAATATGATCTGCCCGGCGATGAAGGTGTGGCGGCGTTCATTGCCGGCACCACGAAGACGCCGCTGGCCAAGCATGGCTGGGTGCTGGAAGGTGGGGCCATCGACGTTGACGGCACGGGCCTCGCCGTCACCACCGAACAATGTCTGCTCAACCCCAATCGCAACCCCAAGATGGACCGGGTGGAGGTGGAAAGCCATCTGCGCCGTGACCTCGGGATCGACCGGGTGCTCTGGCTGGGCGATGGCCTGGTGAACGATCACACCGATGGCCATGTCGACAATCTGGCGCGCTTCGTGGCGCCTGGTCGGCTGGCGCTGCCGGTGGCGGCCGGCACGGATGATCCCAACAAGGACGTCTATGAAGACGCCTGGGATCGCGCCGGCGATTTCGGGCTGGAGATCGTGCCGATCCCGTCGCCCGGCAAGGTGCTGCGCGATGGCGACATCGTGCCGGCCAGCCACATGAATTTCTATATCGCCAACGCCGTGGTGGTGGTGCCGCTTTATGGCACCGCCAGCGACCCCGACGCCGTGAAAGCCATCGCCGCGCTCTTCCCCGATCGCGAAGTGATCGGCCTGCGCGCCGACCATATCCTGACCGGTGGCGGCAGTTTCCACTGCATCACCCAGCAGCAGCCGAAATAGCCGCGCCTTTTCTGTGCCACATAACTGCGCTAACGCGCCCGGCATGACCCGCACCATCACCGTCGCCGGCCTGCAACTGGCCTTTTCCGGCAACCGAGACGCCGATATCGCCATGACCGCGGCCGCCGCGCGTGCCGCCGCCGACGGCGTGGACGTCGTGTTGCCGCCGGAATTGTTCGAGGGCCATTATTTCTGCCGGCACGAAGATGAGGGCCTGTTCGCCAACGCCCTGCCGGTGGACAAGCATCCCGCAGTCGCCGCCATGCGCGAAGTGGCGCTGGAAACCCGCACCTATATCCCCTGTTCCTTCTTCGAGAAGGACGGCCATCATCATTACAACAGCCTCGCCATGATCGATGATGGCGGCAACGTGATGGGGGTCTACCGCAAGAGCCACATCCCCGACGGGCCGGGATACGAGGAGAAATTCTATTTCCGCCCTGGCAACACCGGCTTCAAGGTGTGGCCCACCAAGAAGGGCGTGATCGGCGTCGGCATCTGCTGGGACCAATGGTATCCGGAAACCGCGCGGGCGATGATGCTGATGGGCGCCGAAGTGCTGCTCTATCCCACCGCGATCGGCACCGAGCCGCACGATCCCGATCTCGACACGCGCCGGCTGTGGCGCCGGGCCATGGTGGGCCATGCCGTCTCCAACGTTGTGCCGGTGCTGGCCTGCAACCGCATCGGCACCGAAGAGGCCGGCACGCCGCACGCCCAGACCTTCTATGGCACCAGCTTTGCCTGCGATCAGCGTGGCGACATCGTGCACGACCTGGACGACAAGACTCCCGGCGTGGTGAAGGCGACCTTCAACCTCGATCTGGCCGCCCGCCACCGCGCCGCCTTCGGCTTCTTCCGCGACCGCCGGCCCGATCTATACGGACGGCTGGCGCAGGATATCTAGGGCCGCCAGGCCAACGTCGATTCCAGCGCCGCCTTGAACATCGCCGGCGTCAGCAGGCCGGTGTTGGTGTTGAGACGGCTGCAATGATAGCTGTCCACGAGGCAAACGCCCGACGGCAATTTGTGCACGACGCCGTGGCCAAAGCGATATTTGGGCAGCTTGCCGCCGATGGCCTTGATCGCGGCCTGGTGGGCGGTCTCACCCAGCGCCACCACCACCTTCAGATGGGGCAGGGCGGCCAGTTGTTCGGCGAGATACGGCCGGCAGGCGTGTTTCTCTGCCGTTTCGGGCAGGTTGCCGGGCGGCGCGCAGGCGACGGCGTTGGTGATGAACAGGCCGGGCGCGCTCCAGCCCTCGGGTGTTTCGGTGGCCAGCCCCAGTTCCGCCAACGTGCCAAACAGCATGGCGCCTGCCTCGTCGCCGTGGAACGGCTTGCCGGTGCGGTTCGCGCCTTTCAGGCCTGGCGCCAAGCCGACGATGGCGAGCCACGCCCCCGCATCGCCCAGCGGCGGCACCGGCGCGTTCCACCAGCCGGGATGACGGGCGATCTGCTCGGCGCGATAGGCGGCCAGGCGCGGGCACAGGGCGCAATCCTTTGGAGGTGTGCCAGGGTGGGGGCTCTCGTCAGTCATCGGCAATGCCTGTAGGGGCTTGGTCGCATATGGCAATCATCCTCGTTGCGCTGGGTTCGAACCGCTGCCACGGCCGCCATGGCCGGCCGGCCGGCGTGGTGCGCGCCGCGCTGGCGGCGCTGGCGCAATTGGGCCTGGTGGAACGGGTGTCGCCCATCTTCGATACCGCGCCAATCGGGCCGGGCAGCCGGCGCTATGCCAATGCGGTGGCGGCGATGGCGTGGGACGGCCCATTGCCGGACCTGCTCACCGCCCTCAAATCCATCGAGCGCGACTTCGGCCGCCGCGCGGGCCGGCGCTGGGGCGACCGGGTGCTGGATCTCGACATATTGGCCGCTGGCGAAACCGTGCTGCGCCAGGGCCGGCTGGTCGTGCCGCACCCGCGGCTGGCAGAACGGCGCTTCGTGCTCGATCCGCTGGTGCACGTTGCGCCCAGCTGGCGGCACCCGCTGTTGGGCCTGACCGCAAGACAGTTGCATGCCCGCGCGCTTCGCCCTAAAGGCCTGCCCCGCGCCTGATGTGCGCCGCCCGTGCGTCGGGGTCCTTAGCTCAATCGGTCAGAGCGCCCGCCTTTTAAGCGGTAGGTTCCGGGTTCAAGTCCCGGAGGACCCACCACGCCGCAGCGCGGCCGCGCGCGTGCCGCGCGCGGACTCGCGCAAGGCCGGCCGGGCTGGCT
>NZ_WNJP01000216.1 GCF_009733735.1 Sandarakinorhabdus oryzae
CGGCGCCGGTGGCTTCCGCCAGCCGGCAATCGCGGGTGATGGCCAGCGCCTCGGCAAAGGCCGGCGCGGCAGCGAGGCCGAGCCGCGTCGCATATTCGCCAGCGGTGGCGACCGCGCCGGCGGTGAGCGCCACGTCTTCGGCGTGGGTTACCACGGTCAGGCCATGGCCATGGGCATAGGCCAGCAGCCGCTGCATGACGCGGGCATCGGCGATGGCGTGGCGGCCGGTGGCGACACCCACGGCACCGGCGGCCTTGGCAAGGCCGATTTCGGCCAGTTCCGCGCCCTTGAGGTCACGCGTGGCGGCCGCGAGCGGATGCACCCACACGTCCGGCTTGCCCGACCCCTGCGCATAGGCGACCAGCGCCGGCTCATCCAAAGGCGGCGACTGATCGGGCATCAGCAGCATGCGGGTGATGCCGCCGGCATTGGCAGCAGCGGTATCGGCCTTGAACACGCCGGCATCGATGATCCCCGGCGCCACCACCAGGCCGCTGGCATCGATCACGGTGGCGTCGGACGGTGGTTCCGCTTGACCGATGCCGGCCACCTTGCGGTCCTTCAAGAGGATGGTGGCGATGCCATCATGGCCCGTCGCCGGGCAGATGATGCGGCCGCCGGTCAGCGCGATGGGCGGGCTGGCGATCATGCCCAGCCCTCGATTCCGCGGCGGCGGCGGGTGAGCACATCGAGGCAGGCCATGCGCACGGCGACGCCCATCTCGACCTGTTCGGTGACGGCACTGCGGGCGATGTCGTCGGCAATGGCACCATCGATCTCGACGCCGCGGTTCATCGGGCCGGGGTGCATCACCAGCACATCGGGCGCGGCCTTGGCGAGGCGCGCCTCCGTGAGGCCATAGAAGCGGAAATACTCCCTCGGACTGGGCACATAGGCGCCCTCCATCCGTTCGGTCTGCAGGCGCAGCATCATCACCACGTCGGCGCCGGCGAGGCCGGCATCCATGTCGGTGAAGCTGGTGACGGCATAGCCATCAAGACCCTCCGGCAGCAGCGTCGACGGCGCGACCGCGCGCACTTCGGCGCCGAGCGAGGCGAGCAGCTGGAAATTGGAGCGGGCGACCCGGCTGTGCAGGATATCGCCGCAGATCGCCACCTTCAGCCCGGCGATGCGGCCCTTGCGGCGACGGATGGTCAGCGCGTCGAGCAGGGCTTGCGTGGGATGTTCATGGCGGCCATCACCGGCGTTGAGCACCGGGCAATCGACTTTCTCCGAGATCAGCTGCACTGCGCCGGATGATCCATGGCGGATCACGATCATGTCCGGGTGCATGGCATTCAATGTCAGCGCGGTGTCGAGCAGCGTCTCGCCCTTCTTCACGCTCGACCCCGACACGCCGAGATTGACCACGTCGGCCCCCAGCCGCTTGCCGGCGATTTCAAAGCTCAGCAGTGTGCGGGTGGAGTTTTCGAAGAAGGCATTGATCTGGGTGAGCCCTGTCAGCCGCTCGTCGCGCTTGGCGACACGCTTGCGGTTCATTTCCACCCATTGTTCGGCTTCATCGAGCAGGAAGGCGATTTCCCACGGCTTCAGCTGCGCAATGCCGAGCAGATGGTCGTGCGGAAACGGATGCGCGCCGTCCAGCAATGCAGGGTGGGAGGGGGTGCGCGCCATGAAGCCCACCCCTAATGGCAGGGGCCGTGGCAATCAACCCGTCCCCGGCAAGCTTCAGTTGCGCCGCCAGTGCAGCACCGGCAGCACCGAGGCGAAATCATCGCTCCACAGCGGTGTATTGGCCGGGGCCACGAGCGGCTGCCAGCCGGGATTGGCGGCGCGCAGGGCGGCGATGCGATCGGGCTGGCGCGACAGTGCCACCCATTCGGAGCGCGAGGCATTGGGGCTGGCCGGCTTGCCATCGCGCCCCGGCCGATAGCTGAGCACCGCCGCCTTCCAGCCGCCGTCCTCGGCCAGCTTTGCCACCACCGGCTGCAGGCCCAGGAAGCGGTTGGTGATGTGGATCAGCAGCAGGCCATCGCGGGCCAGCACCCGGCCATACACTGCCAGCGCCTCGCGGGTCATCATGTGAAGCGGGATGGCATCTGAGGAAAAGGCATCGATGGCCAGCAGGTCGTAACTGGCTGGCGGCTGCGACTTGAGGGTGAGGCGCGCATCGCCGACGATCATGCCGGCCGTGGGTGCGCAGCCCGACATGTAAGAGAAGCGCTGGCGGGCAATCGCCACCACCACGGGATCGATTTCATAGAAGGTCCAGCGCTGGCCGGGCCGGGCGGCGCAGGCCAGCGTGCCGGTGCCGAGCCCGACGACGCCGATGCGCACCCGTGGGCCAAACAGCACCGGCACCTGCGCCAGTGCCAGGCCGATGCCGCTTTCGGGCACATAATAAGTGGTGGTGGCAAGCGCCAGCGCCGGCAGGGTGGACTGGACACCGTGGATGGTGGTGCCGTGCTTCAACAGGCGGACATGACCGGTGGGAGCGGTTTCGACCGTGTAGACCCCGAAGAAGCTGCGCTGGAACTGGCCGGCGGCCTGTTTCTGCAATTGGGCAAAGCCGCCCAGCGCCAGCATGGTGATCGCCAGCAGCGCCACGAACAGCCAGCGCTGGCCGATCACGCTCCAGGCCAGCAGGGCCAGCGCCGCCAGCGGGGCGATGCTGGCCAGATCGGGAACGGTCAGCGCCGATATCGGGTGACGGATGAGCGCTGCGGCCAGCGCGCCCGCCGCCAGCAGGATCAGCGCGGCAGTCCACGGCCGCTCCGGCAACCAGCGGCGGCGCGCCGGTGGCACCAGCATCGCGGCGGCGACCAGCAGCAGCAGCGGATGCTCCCACGGCCAGGCAAGCACCGCCGGGGCCACCAACGCGCAGAACAGGCCGCCCAGTGCACCGCCGACCGACATCCACAGGTAGAAACTGGTGAGACCGGCGGCCGGCGGCCGCTCCAGCGCCAGCGTGCCGTGCAGCGCGACGGTGAGCGCCAGCAGCAGCGCCAGCCCGGCAATGGCCAGCGCCATGCCCAGGGTGGGCCCGATGCCGGAGAGAAACACCGGCGCGCCCAACAGCAGCAGGAGCATGGGCGAGACAGCGACCGCGCGCCGGGTAAAGGTCGGACCGGCGGCGGAAAAGGCAATGACGAAGCTGAGCAGGTAGATGGCCAGCGGCACCACCCACAGCAAGGGCATCGCCATCAGATCGGTGGTGAGATGGGTGGTGGTGGAGAGCAGCAGCCCGGAGGCCACGGCCGCCAGCATCACCCAGCGCAGCCGCTGCCGCCAGCTGAGCGCCACCGGTTCCAGCGGTTGCGCCGTGGTCGCAGCACCCTGACCCACGGTGACGCGCAGGCCGCACAGCGCGACCAGCAGCGCCAGCGCCACGAATCCGCCTGACCAGGCCAGCCGCTGCGGGCCCAGGCCGGCCAGCGGCTCGACCAGCAGCGGATAGGCCAGCAGCGCGGCGAAGCTGCCGAGATTGGAGGCGGCGTAGAGGAAATAGGGATTGGCTGCGTCTGCATCATCAGTGCGGGCAAACCAGGCCTGCATCAGGGGCGCCTGCGCCGAGACCACCAAGAACACCGGCCCGATCGACACCGCCAGCAGGCCGAGCAGCCACAGTGTCGGATCATGGCCGGCGGCCGGCGGGTACCAATTGGCCATGCCAATGGGGAGCGTGAGCGCGGCCAGCGCGAACAGCCCGAGATGGACCAGCAACTGCTGCCTGAGCGCCAGTTTCTGCAACTGGTTGGCATAAAGATAGCCGAGCAGCAGCACCGCCTGATAGAACAACATGGCGACATTCCAGACACTGGGCGAGCCGCCCAGAACCGGCAGCACCACCCGCCCGAACAGCGGCTGCACCAGGAACACCAGGAAGCTGCCGGCCAGGATGGTGGCGGTGAACAACGGCCGCACAGGGGCCGACAGGGCCAGGCGGCGGCTGGTCATGCGCGCCCCGCCATCGCGGCGATCAGCCCCGGCGCCGCCAGCGCAAATCCGGCCAGCATGGCGAGGGCCGCCAGCAGCAGCGACAGGCCCGCCTTCACGCC
>NZ_WNJP01000217.1 GCF_009733735.1 Sandarakinorhabdus oryzae
CGGCGCGGCGGCCCTGGCGCGGGGCGCCTTCGTCCACCCAGGCGCCGCCGGCATCGCCATAAACGCCGGTGGAGGAGAGATAGCCGACCCACCGCGCGTTGCAGCCGGCCAACCGCGCGGCATGCGCGGCCAGCACCGGGTCACCGCCGTCAGCGGCGGGCGGCACGGAGGACAGGATATGCGTCGCATCGGCGATGGCATCGGGCAATTCCGGGCTGTCGAGCGTCAGCACGCCAAGTGCCGCGCGCGAGCGGACCGCAGTGATGGCAAAGCCGGCAGCCCGCGCCGCATCGGCAATATGGCCGGCGCTGTAGCCCAGGCCCAGAACGAGGAGATGCATCGCGCCGTTGTAGCGGGCCCCGCGGGCCGACGCCAGCGCCGCCTAGCGGATATCGGGCTCGCCCAGATGCTCGGCCTTCCAGCGCATGGCGGTGAACACGCGGGTGTGGCCGCTGGGATGATCGAAGAAAACCATTTCTTCCAAAGGGCTTGGCTCGATCTTGCGATATTGCGACAGCTTCATGGCAATGCGGGCAAAGCTGTCGGGGGCGCGGGCGGCGTTCATGCCGAACATGTCAGCCTCCTGCTCCTGGGTGCGGATCAGGCTGTTGGTGATCGGCGTTGCCACGAAGAACACCGCGCTCAGCATGATCATCAGTGCCGGCAGCACGCCGGGATCGGTCATGCCCTCGATCTCCCAGCGCTGGCCGAAGCGGGTCAGCAGCCAGGGCGTGCCCTTGGCCACCAGCGCGAAAACGACGGCGATAAGCAGCGCCAGGCTGAGCAGGAACTTCCAGACGTGATTGAGCACATAATGGCCGAGTTCGTGGGCCATCACGGCACGGATCTCATTGATATCCTGCTTCAAAAGATTGTCGTTGAGCGCGATCCGAGTGGTGCCGAACAGGCCGGCGACATTGGCGGAAATCCGGTCCGATTGCCGGCTGGCATCAACGAGATAGACATTGCTGGCCGGCACGCCATTGGCGCGGGCCAGTTTCAGCACCGCGGTCTTCACCGGGCCATCGGGCAGCGGCGTATAGCGATTGAACAGCGGCTCCAGATAGAGCGGTGCCAGCGTGATGGTGACCATCATGACCGCGATGGTGAGCGCGGTGCCGCCCACCCACCAGTTGGTTGGCCAGCGCCGGATGACGCCGTGCACCCCCATCCACAGCAGCGCGGCAATCGCGCTGTTGATGGCAATGATCATCAACTGCTCACCGCCCCACTCGGCAAAGCCCTGGTTGGACAGGCCATAAGCATGTTCGCGGAAAAACTCGGCATAGATGGCCAGCGGCGACGTGAGCAGCGTGACCAGCAACAGATAGGGCACGGCAAAGATCAGCGCCGCCAGCGTGGGCCCAGCCCGGCCCCGCGCCCAGCGTGACAGGCGCGCCGCCCATCCCAGTCGCAGCACGATCAGATTGGCCGCCAGCGCCGCAAGGAAGTTCCACAGGATCAACCAGTAGCCGCCCTCAAAATAGGCGTCTGACTTGGCGCGCGCCGCCCCCTTCAGCGTGGCCATATAGGCTTGCGTGGCCAATTCCGGATCAAATGCCATGCTGCTTCCCTTGTTGTGTGTTGATTCGCTAACACACGCGCCGGCCGATGCCCAGCCTATTGACAGCTTGCCGCCGGGTCATGGCGTGCCACCATCGCTCCATGCTCAGCCGCGCCGACGATTTTCCCATCCACCAGACGCCTGAACCGATCGCGGTTTCAGGCACGGATCGCAATTTCTACGATCGCTATTTCTTCAGCGCACAGGCGCCGGATGGCGGCGCGGTGGTGGGGGTGGCACTCGGCGTCTATCCGCACCTCAACATCATCGATTGCGCCGTTTCCGTGCTCCACGCCGGGCAGCAGCACAGCCTGTTCGCCAGCCGCGTGCTGGGCGGGGAACGCATGGATCTGCGCGTTGGCCCGGTGACGCTGGAGGTATTGGAGCCGCTGCAGAAACTGCGGCTGAGCATTGCGCCGAACGAGACGGGCATTGCCGGCGAGCTCATCTTCACCGGACGCGCCGCGCCGATCCTGGAACCGCGCTTCATCCGCCGCAACGGCACCCGCACGCTGATGGACGTGACCCGCATGACCCAGGGCGGCCAGTGGAGCGGGCAGGTGAGCGCCGCTGGCGCCAGCCACGATCTCACCGGCTGGCGCGGCACCCGCGATCGCAGCTGGGGCGTGCGGCCGATCGGCGCCCCGGACGCGCAGGCCGTGCAACCACCGACCCCACCGCAATTCTTCTGGTTGTGGACGCCGACCGCGTTCGACGACTGGCTTTTGTTCTTCCATTCAAACGACGATGAGCATGGCCGGCCGTGGAACCGCGCCGGGGTGCTGGTGCGCCTGAAGGATGGCGCCGAATTCCCGCTGGAAGACCCGCGCATGGCGCTGGCCTTCCGCCCCGGCAGCCGCCACGCCGGCGCTGCCCGGCTGGAAGCGCGGCTGCAGGACGGCCGGCCGGTAACGGTGGATTTCCGTATCGGGGACAATTTCATGATGCGCGGCATCGGTTACGGCCATCCCATCCGCGGGCATGGGATGTTTCAGGGGCCGGATGTTCTGGCGCACGAGGTCATCGATCTGGCCGGCGTTGATCCGGCCAATCCGATGAATGCCCATGTGCAGGGCCTGGCCGAAGCCCAGCTCTCCATCGCCGGGGCGCCGCCGCTGGCCGGGCGCGGCCTGTTCGAGCAGCTGGCCATCGGCCCGCACGCGCCGTCCGGCTTTCGCGAGCTGTTTGATCTTGCCGCCTGAACATCTCGCCCGCTTCCTGTCGGCGCGCTGGGGCGAGCCGGTGGCGATCTCGGGCCTCAAGCGTTTCCACGGCGGCTCGGCCCGGCAGACCTACCGCTTTGATGCGATTGGCCAATCCGGCCGCTGCGAAGCGCTGGTGCTGCGCCGCGACCCGCCCTCCAGCTTGATCGAGACCGACCGGCTTGCCGAATATCGCGCCATCGCATGTTTCGCCGGCAGTGACGTGCCGACTCCCGAGCCGGTGTTCTGTGACCAGGGCCCGGACAGTTTCGGCTCCCCCGGCTTCCTGATGCGCGAAGTGGCGGGCGGAACGGCGGCGGGGCTGCTGGAGCCCGAACCCTATGGCGATCATGCCGCCGCCATCGGCCGCCAATTCTTCACCGCGCTGGGCCGCATTCACGCCGAGGACCCGGCCAAGGCGGAACTGCCCGCCATGGCGCTGGCGGACGCGGCGCCGGCACGGCTGGCGCACTGGCGGGCGGCGTTCGATGCCGATGCCTTCCGACCAGAGCCCATCCTGGAGGCCGCCTTCTGCTGGCTCAGCGCCAATATGCCGCCGCCCCCGGCCCGTATCAGCATCGTCCATGGCGATTATCGCTCCGGCAATTTCCTGCACGATGGCGCCGGCACATTGCTGGCCGTGCTAGACTGGGAAATGGTCCACCCCGGCGACGCGCACGAGGATCTGGCCTGGGCCTGCGATCCCCTGTGGTCCAATTTCTCCGGCCGCCCGGCTGCCACCGTGCCGCTGGGCGAGGCCATCGCGCTGTGGGAGGCGGCCTCCGGCATCACCCTCGATCCGGCAAGCTGGCGCTGGTGGCGTGTCTTCGCACAGGTGCAGGGCCTTGTGATCTGGATCAGCGCGGCGCGCGAGATCCTCGATGGCCGCAGCCATGATCCAGTGATGATGTTCGCCGGCACCATCCCCTATCGCTTCCACACGCTCACGCTGGCGCGCGCACTGGAGGGCCTTGCATGAGCTTGCCGTTGCCCGCCCTGCTCACCGCGCTGGCCAATGCGCAAGCCAATGAAGTGGCGCCCGCGCTGCAACTGCTCGGCCAGCCGGGCGCACCCGATGCCAATTATGCGGGCGGCACCGCGGCGACATCGGCGCTGATCCTGATGGTCGCCGCCGCCGAAGCGGCCGCCCAACCGGCGCGAGAGGCGGCCATGGCCGCTGCCGCGCGGCCGCTGGTGGGTGATGCG
>NZ_WNJP01000218.1 GCF_009733735.1 Sandarakinorhabdus oryzae
CGGGCCGGGGCAGCAGGGGTTGCGACGGGCGGTGGTTCCGGGGCCGGCGGCGCGGCTTCCTGGGCCGGGGCCGCGACCGCGATCAGGCCGGAGGCCAGCGCCAGCCGCCTATTTTGCCGGTGCATCGCCGCCGGACCGATTCACGACGCTGCCAATCAGGCCCATCAGGTCGGGCGCGCCCGAGGTTTCGACAATCTCGCCGCCGTCCTTCAGCATCTGGCCTTCAGCACCGGGGGTGAGCGCAATATAATTGCCGCCGAGCAGGCCTTCGGACGAGACGGCGGCCGAGGAATCGACCGGCAGCTTCAGCCCGCGGTCGACCGACAGGCGCAGCACGGCCTGGTAACTGGTCGGATCCAGCTCCAGCCCGATCACCTTGCCGACCTTGACGCCGGCCACCTTCACATCAGTGCCCAGCGTGACGCCGCCAATATTGGGGAAGCGCGCGGTCAGCGTGACGCCGTCGCTGCCTTCGCCAGCGCCCGTGCGTGCCCAGGCAAAGGCGACGAAGCCAGCGGCGAGCAGCACCACCAGCAGACCGATCAGGGCTTCGGCCAGATTGTCTTTCAGGGTGCCGGCCATGGTGCTGGCGTCAACTGTCCGGCGTCCAGGCGCGATAATCGCCCGTGGTCGCCGCGCGGGGGCCGCCAGCGATCAGCGCGCCCGCAGGGCTGTGCGCCAGCCTGGTGCCGGTGGCGTTCGGCGTCCATTCGCGTTCCCACACCCGGGTGGTCAGCGGCTTGGCGCTAGGCGGATCATTCACCGTCTTGTGCATCCACAAATGCCATTCCGGCGGGATGCGGGTGGCTTCGGGTTCGCCGTTGTAGATCACCCAGCGCCGCTCTTTCGGGCCGCTGCCGGCGCGATAATAGATATTGCCCTGGCTGTCGCGGCCGACTTCCTGGCCGTTGCGGGCCGTGAAGATGCGGGTGCCGATTCCGGGGCCGTTCCACCAGGTGAAGATCGTCTTGAGCACGGACACGAGACAGTTGCTCCTTTGGGTCACCCAAAACATTTTTGCCGCACCCGCGCAACCCCGGTCATCGCGGATAGGCGTGAGACGAAAAAGCCGCTACCCAGCGCGCGTGACCCGCGCCCTGGCCTTCATCTTCATCACCGTGCTGATCGACGCCATCGGCTTTGGCGTCGTCATCCCGGTGTTTCCGCAGCTGATCGTCAAGCTTTCCGGGCAGGATCTGGCCCATGCCGCTGAGGTGTCGGGCTGGATCGCCTTCCTCTATGCCAGCATCCAGTTCCTGATGGGGCCGGTGATCGGCGGATTGTCAGACCGCTTCGGCCGCCGCCCGGTGCTGCTGGCCAGCCTGGCCGCCTTCAGCCTGGATTATGTGGTGATGGCCTTTGCGCCGACCTTGTGGTGGCTGGTGGCCGCCCGCGTCATCGCTGGCATCACCGGGGCGACCTTCCCCACGGCTTACGCCTATATCGCCGACGTGACGCCGCCCGAAAAGCGCGGGGCGAATTTCGGCGTGATCGGCATGGCGTTCGGTTTCGGCTTCATCATCGGGCCGGCGCTGGGCGGCTTCGTGGCGCGCTTTGGCACTGAAGTGCCGTTCCTGGTTTCGGCGGGCCTCGCCATGAGCAATTTCCTCTATGGCCTGTTCGTGCTGCCCGAATCGCTGCCGCCGCCCCTGCGCCGCAAGTTCGAGTGGCGCCGGGCCAATCCGGTCGGCGCGTTGATGCGGCTGAAATCAGCGCACCCGGTGGTGCTGATGCTGGCCGCCACCGTGTTCGTGTGGACGCTCTCTTACCAGTCGCTCTACTCGATCTGGAGCTATCACGGTCAGTTGCGTTATGGCTGGACGCCGGAACAGGTGGGCTGGAGCCTGGCGGCAGTCGGCGTCACCGGGGCGATCGTGCAGGGCTTCCTCGGCCGCAAGCTGATCCCGCGTTTTGGCCAGCGCCGCATCATCCTGTTGGGCATTGCCTCGGCGGTGGCGGGTTATTCCACCTACGCGCTCGCCGATCAGGGCTGGATGGTCTATGTCGGCATTGCGATTTCGGCCTGCCAGGGGCTGGTGTTCCCCTGCCTGCAGGGCCTGATGTCGACCGAGATGGCGGCATCGGAACAGGGCGAACTGCAGGGCGCCGTCGCCTCGATCCAGAGCCTTTCGGCCATCATCGGGCCGCCGCTGATGACGACGGTGTTTGCGCGCTTTTCCGCCGCCGATGCGCCGGTCCGCGCCCCTGGCGCGCCGTTCGTGGTGTCGCTGTTCTTTGTCGGGCTGACGGCGGTGATGTTTTGGCGCGCCCACGCCGGGCGGCGGGTGGTGGCGGCAGGTTAGCCGCGCGCCTGGAACCAGGGCGTCATTCGCGCGATCGCGTCCTTTACCAGGGGCGTGTCCACCGCAAAGCTGAAGCGCAGGAAATGCCGGCCCTCGACGGGATCGAAATCGATGCCCGGTGCGGTCGCCACGCCGGTATCGAGCAGCAGCTGTTCGGCCAGTTGCATCGCATCATCGGTCAGGTGGCCGACATCGGCCCAGATGTAGAAGGCGCCATCGGGCGGGGCGATCCTCGTCAGGCCCATCGTTGGCAGTGCGTCCAGCATCAGCTGGCGGTTGGCGGCATAGCGGGCCACGTGCGCTTCGAGCTCGTCCACGCAGTCCATCGCCACCAGCCCGGCGTGCTGCGACAGCGTGGGAGCGGTGAGGAAGAGATTGCCCATCCGCGCCCGCGCTGCGTCAACCAGGTCTTCGGGCGCCACCAGCCAGCCCAGCCGCCAGCCGACCATCGAGAAATATTTGGAGAAGCTGTTCACCACCAGCGCATCGGGCGCGTATTCGAGCGCGCTCGCCACCGGGCCGACGAAGGACAGGCCGTGGTAGATCTCGTCCGACACGATGCGGGTGCCGCGGTCCCGGCAGACGCGGGCGATGGCCTGCATTTCGCTGGCCGGGATGACGGTGCCGGTGGGGTTGGCCGGGCTGGCGATGATGACGCCGGCCGGGGCGGAATCGAGCGCCGCCAGTTGTGCCGCGGTGATCTGGTAGCGGGTTTCCGGGCCGCAGGCGATTTCCTGGACCGTCATGCCCAGGGCCCGAACATTGTTGCGATAGGCGACATAGCCGGGCCGGGCCATGGCAATCACGTCCCCCGGCCGGAACGCCGAGGTGAGCGCCAGCACCAGCGCCGGCGACGCGCCGCACGACAGCACGATGCGTTCCGGGGCGACATGCACACCGTGGCGCGACTGGTAGAGCGCGGCGATGCGGGCCTTCAGCGGCTCCGATTCCCAATAGCTGCCGGGATCATTGGCCAGCACGTCCGCGGCGCGCGCGATGGCGGCGGCCGGTGCGCCGGTGGAAGGCTGGCCAAACTCCATGTGAATGATGCTGCGCCCCTCCGCCTCCAGCCGGCGGGCGAGGCGCGACAGGGTGATGGCGTGGAAGGGCTCGACAGGATCAGGGCGGTGCATGCCGGGGCGATAGCGGCTTTTGTCGCGCGTTGCACCTGTGGCGTCGGGCTGGCACAACGCCAGCCATGATCCGCCTGTTCCTGCTGTTGCTCTGTCTCGTGTCGCCAGCCTGGGCGGGTGCGCCAGCCCCGGTGGCGGCGGCGGCCGATCTGCGGCTGGTGCTGCCGCCGCTGGCGAGCGCGTACCAGGCCGAAAGCAGCCAGCAATTGAACCTGTCCTTCGGGTCCTCCGGCCAGATGGTGCAACAGGTGCTGAATGGCGCGCCCTTCCAGTTGCTGCTGCTGGCCGATGCCAGCCATGCCGACCGGCTGGCGGCCGCCGTGCCGGGCGTGGAACGCCGACCTTATGCGCTGGGCCGGCTGGCGCTGGTGGCCACGCGCGCCAGCGGCGTCACCAGCCTGGCCAGCCTGAAGGCGGCGATTCGGGCGGGTCGCATCCGGCACCTCGCCATCGCCAACCCGGCGCACGCGCACT
>NZ_WNJP01000219.1 GCF_009733735.1 Sandarakinorhabdus oryzae
CCGGCATCGCCGTGCTGGTCGGCGCGCTGGCGGCCGGCGCGCGGGCGCGCACCTATGATGCGGTGCTGCTGAAACTGCTCGGCGCCACCCGCGGCCAGGTCGCGGCGGCGACGCTGGCCGAATATGGCCTGCTCGCCGCCATCGTCTCGGGCCTGGCGCTGGTACTGGGCAGCACCGCCGGCTGGTTCGTGGTGACACAGATCTTCAAGCTGGAATGGACGCCGGACTGGCCGCGCGTGCTGCTCACTGTAGGGGTGGGCGCCGTCGTTACCGTGGTGCTCGGCCTGGCGGGCAACTGGCGGGCGCTCTCGGCGCGGCCGGCAACGGTGCTGCGACAGTTATGATGACTCTTCTGTAAGGGAGAGTCATTGAAAATTCAGGCGACATGCCCGATATTGAGCGGGTCGCCGGCCAATTGCCGGCCACAGGAGGAATTTGAGAGATGGCCAATAATGTGGACCCCCGGCTTGCTGCCTTCCGGGCCCAGGCCCCGGCAGACGCTGGTTATGACGCCGGCCTGCGCAAATACATGCTCGGCATCTACAACTATATGGCATCGGGCGTGCTGCTCACCGGCATCGTCGCGCTGTTGGTCTATTCGACGCCGTCGCTGTTCTCGGTGTTCTTCAACGAGATCGGCCGCCCGACCATCCTGGGCTGGGCCGCGATGCTGTCGCCGCTCGCCATCATCCTGGGCATGAACTTCGGCCTCAACCGCATGAGCGAAACGACGCTGAAGGGCCTGTTCTGGGGCTTTGCCGCGCTGATGGGCGTGTCGATGAGCACGATCTTCGCCCGCTACACCGGTGCCTCGATCGCCGAGACCTTCTTCGTGACGGCGGCGTCCTTCGCTGGTCTCAGCCTCTATGGCTACACCACGAAGCGCGACCTGTCGGCGATGGGCCGTTTCCTGATCATGGGCCTGATCGGCATCATCATCGCGTCGCTGGCCAATATCTTCATCCAGTCGAGCGGGCTCCAGTTGGCGGTGAACATCCTGGGCGTGCTGATCTTCGCCGGTCTGACCGCCTATGACACGCAGCGCCTGCGCGAGCTTTATTACCAGGTGGCCGGCAGCGATTTCGCCGGCAAGGCCGCCATCATGGGCGCGCTGACGCTGTATCTGAACTTCATCAACCTGTTCCAGTTCCTGCTCAGCTTCATGGGCAACCGCGACTGATCGGTTGATCTTATCAAGGGAAAGGCCCGGCGGGGAAACTCGCCGGGCCTTTTTTATCCCCTCTCCCGTTCGGGGAGAGGGTCGACTCGGCGCAGCCGAGCGGGGTGAGGGCTTCACCCCGCCGCCGCCGCCTCCACCCAGTCAATTCGATCCTGCCCGAAATGCATCTGGCCAGCGACGAAGCAGGTCGGCGCACCGAACACGCCGCGCGCGACGGCGCCCTCGGTGTTGGCAATCAGGCGCTGCTTCGCCTCCGGGCTTTGCGCCAGTTCCATCAGGGTGGCCGCATCATGGCCGGCCTCGGTCAGTGTGGCGGCAAGGATCTCGGGATCGGCCATGTTGCGGCCCTGTTGCCACATGCCGGCAAACAGCGTGTCGGTCACCGCCTCGAACCGCTCGTCGCCCTGAAGCCCGGCCAGGATGCGCATCATGGTGATGGTGTTGACCGGGAAAAAAGGGTTCATCACCAGGGGCATGCCATCGCGGGCGGCCCAGCGCGCCATGTCCTCGTTCATCCAGCGGCCCTTGGCAGCCACCGCGCCCGGCGGCATCCCGCCCGTGGCCTTGAACACGCCGCCGAGCAGGATGGGGACCGGCACGAGGCTGGCGCCGGTGCGGGCGGCGACCGTCTTCAGGCGATGCCAGGCCAGATAGGCGGTGGGCGAACCGACGTCGAACAGATATTCGATGGGGTGGGGCATGTTGGTCTCCTTCACCATTTCTCGATCCACGGCCGCAAATCCAGCTCATGTGTCCAGGCGGAGCGCGGCTGGTGGTGCAGGCGCACATATTCGGCCGCGATCGCATCCGGGTCGAGGATGCCGTCCTCGCTCTTCAGCGCGTAACGCTCGGGGAAATTGCTGCGGATGAACTCCGTGTCGATGGCGCCGTCGATGATCGGGTGCGCGACATGGATGCCCTTGGGCCCCAGTTCGCGCGCCATCGCCTGGGCCAGGCTTCTGAGCGCGAACTTGCCACCGGAAAAGCCGGCAAAGCCCGCCGAACCGCGCAGGGACGCGGTGGCGCCGGTAAACAAGATGGTGCCGCGTCCGCGGGGCACCATGCGCCGCGCCGCCTCGCGGCCGGTGATGAAGCCGGCCAGCGCGCACATTTCCCAGATCTTGCGATAGCGCCGCACCGTCTCATCGAGGATCGGCATCGGCGAATTGGCGCCGATGTTGAAGGCCATCACCTCGATCGGGCCGATCTCGCGCTCGACCCGGTCGAACAGCGCGATCATCGCGTCCTCGTCGCGGGCGTCGGCACCGATCGGCACACACTGCCCGCCCTCGGCCGCAATGCGCGCCGCCAGTGGGGCCAGGCCCTCGGCCGTGCGCCGCACCGGCACCGCCACCAGCCCGTCACGGGCAAAGGCGGCGGCAATGGCGCCACCGGTCGCGTCACCGGCACCGATGATGACTGCCGCGCCCGTCATTGGCCGGCCGCCATGATCATGCAGGTGGCAATACCGCTGGCCAGCAGTTTGCCATTTTCGTCCACCAGCGTGCCACGCGCGGTCGCCAGCCGCCGCCCGCGGGAGACGATTTCGGCCTGTGCGGTCACCGTTCCGGTCGCCGGCGTGATCGCGCGCACATAACTGATGTGCAGATCGGTGGTGACATAGGTCTCATCTGGCCCCAGCGTGGTGTGGACGGCACAGCTCATGGCGCTGTCGAGCAGTGTCGCGGCAAATCCGCCGTGGGTGATGCCAATCGGGTTGCCGTGTTGTGGGCCGGGCACGGCCTGCAGCGTCATCCGGCCAGCTTCGGCGTGGCCGCCCTTCATCGCCATCAGCGCGCCCATGCCGCTGCCGCCGCTGCCGGCCGCCAGCGCCTTCATCAGTGTGAGGCCGTCCGACTTCTCTGCAATTGCAGTCATTCTGCGGCCTCCAGCCGTTCATAAGTGTCATCGAGCAGGAAGCGCAGTGCGGCCAGTCGCCCGGCGCCCAGTCGCTGTTCAACCACCGCCTGCGCGGCCTGCCAGCCGGCGTGCGCGGCGGCGCGGCGCTGGTGACCGGCATCGGTGAGCCAGACCAGCCGGCCGCGCTTGTCCTTCGGGTCAATCTCGATGCGCAGCAGGCCTTCGTCGGCCAGTGGCCGCACCAGGCGCGAGATGGTGGAGGCATCGGCGGCCAGCCGTTCGGCCAGGGCGCCGATGGCCAGCCCACGCCGGCGTGACAGGCTGGCCAGCAGGCCGAACTGGCCAATGGTCAGGCCATGGCGGCTGAGCGCGTCGTCATAGATCTGGCTGACCTGGCGGGACAGGCGCCGCACCTTGGCGGCAGTGCAAACGCCGGCCGGACCGGGCGGCAAACTCTGCGCAGGCGAGTCGGGCAGGATGATCGTCATGGCTGCAGAATAAGCTGCAATTGCAGATAATCAAGCGCTCGGAGGGGTAGCCTCCCGGCTTTGACAGGGCGTCAGCGACGGGCGCGCAGGGCCGCCAGCGCCGCCGGCGTGTCGATATCGTCGAGGACGGCGTCCGACGGTGCGGGCACCGGCGTGATGGCGAATTCCTCCATCACGGCCCGGCCACCAACATCGCCGGCCAACCCGGTGAGGCGCGCAAAGGCGGCACGCGGCCAGCGCACCGGATGGCCGCGCCGGCCCGCCCAGGTTGGCAGCACCACCTGGCCAGGGGTGGCGGCAAGCTGGCGGATCAGCGCCGGCTCAACCCGCGGCATGTCGGCCAGGAACACCAGGGCGG
>NZ_WNJP01000022.1 GCF_009733735.1 Sandarakinorhabdus oryzae
CGGCGCGAGCAGATGGCGGCCGCGCGCAACCTCGTGGGCGGCGTCGGCATGGGCCAGGCTGGCCAGGGCGGCCGGCAGGAACGGCTCGCGCGGGGTGTCGGCAAAGGCGGCCAGCACGGCCGCATCGGTAACACCCACGGTCTTCAACTGGGTGTCCACCATGGTCTGGCGCAGCGTTGCGGAGGGGGGCGTGCTCATGGTGGCCGCTTTTGCCCTGCGGCGGCGTGTCGCGCAATGGCGGAGTTGTGGTCATGTTGGCGATGCCAGAGCAGAACATAGGCCATTGCCGTTCCGCCGCTGCCTTGCTAGGGCAGCGCTCCACTTCGAGGCCCGATGGCGGAGTGGTGACGCAGCGGACTGCAAATCCGTGCACGCCGGTTCGATTCCGGCTCGGGCCTCCAGACTGTCGTGAGTGCCAATCGAACCGGCGATCGTGGTGTGGCTGGATCGCCAAGCCGATCCAGCGTGGTTCGATTCCGGCTCGCGCCTCCAACGAATATTGCTAATAATATCAATAATTTAACTAGCGGGCCATTGACCCGCAATCTCCAAGGCTTGCGGCCTGTCGATTGTCGGTTATCGGTCTCAAGAGACTGATTTCAAATGAGTATTGTGATATTTTCCCGGCAGATCTCATAGAGAGTCTCTGACGCGAGTTCGGCATCGGCGGTTTCCCAAATCCCACTTCTCTCTGGAGCGCATCGACATGGCCGGGACTCTTGTGCTTCCGTTCCCGCTGCATGGTCTGGCGAAGCACAGCTTTACGCCGGTGAAAGACGCTCGACCAGCAAATCTGCAAAGGCACGCAGGCGAGGCAACCGCCTGAGATCCCTGTGGAAGCCCAACCAGTTGTCCCGGCTTGGCGGGTCGCTGTCGAGGGCCACCCGTTCGATCCCAGCTGTTGCCTCACCCAGCGGCACCGGCAGAACAGCCAGACCAACGCCAAGCGCGCACAACTGCGCTTGCACATCCCGACTATTGCTTCGCACGGCGATGTGCGCGTTGGGGAATGTCCGCATCAGCCATGCGACATCAGGCATTGCGCCGAAGGCCGTATCCATCACGATCAACGGGCAGCCCGCGCCGTCACCCGCGACCGGCTTCCACGTTCCTCGCCGAACATAGACACCATAATGCACGGTCGTCAGTTTCCGGGCGACAACCTCGGGCTCGTCGAACCCGGCGATGCGAATGACCAGGTCGGCCTCGCGACGGGCAAGGCTGTAGACCCTTGCATCCGTGAGGATCTCGACAACAACAGCAGGATTGAGGCGCGTGAATTCCGCGATCACCGGCGCCACCATGATGCGACCGAACCAGTCAGAGCAGGTCAGCCGCAGCATGCCTTCGAGTGAGCCGCTGCGACCGGTCAGTTCACGGGCCAGTGCGATGGCTTCGGCTTCGATGACCTCGGCATGCCGCAGCATGAGTTCACCCTCGTCGGTCAGCGACAGGCCGGACGTGGAGCGCTGGAACAATGTCGTTCCCACGGCCTCTTCGAGTGCGCGCAACCGCCGGCCCATCGTGGGCTGCGATTGCCGCAATCGGCGGCCCGCGCCGCCCAGCGATCCTTCGCGTGCAATTGCCAGGAACACCCGCAGATCGCTCCATTCCAAAGGCGCAACGGACATATGACCTCCATGCAAAATTGAATGACGAACGTGCATCTTTAGAGACTGCCAGTCAAAGACGAATGGGTTCATCTCCTGACCATCATCAGGAGATTGATCATGTCCACGCCAACCATGACCGCTGCCGTTGTCGAAACGACAAATAGCCCCTTCGTTCTCCGCCAGATTGCCCGCCCGGAACCTGGCGATGGGCAAGTCCTTGTGCGGATTGAAGCGAGCGGCACCAATCCGCTCGATGCAAAGATCAGGGCGGGCGAGGCTGCCCACGCCGAACAGCCCTTGCCGGCCATCCTCGGAATGGATCTTGCCGGAACCATTGTCGCAATCGGTCCGGGCGTGGAGAATTTCGGCATCGGCGACGCTGTCTTCGGGCTGACCGGTGGGGTTGGCGGGCTGCAGGGCTCGCAGGCGGAGTTTGCGGCGGTGGACGCGCGGCTGCTGGCCCACAAACCCAATGCCCTGACGATGCGGGAGGCGTCCGTGCTCCCGCTGGTTGTCATCACGGCGTGGGAGGGGCTGATCGATCGCGCGAATCTGCAGCGCGGGCAGACCGTGTTGATCCAGGGCGGTGGTGGCGGCGTCGGGCATGTTGCCGTGCAGATTGCGCTGGCGCGGGGCGCGCGGGTGTTTGCGACCGCGCTGGGCGACGACCTTGCCTATGTGAGAGCCCTCGGAGCAACCCCGATCGACGGATCAAGAGACCCCGCTGACTATGTGGCAGAGCACACCGGCGGCCGCGGCTTTGATCTTGTTTATGATACGATTGGCGGACCCGTGCTGGATGCCTCGTTCCGTGCCGTGAAGCGGTTCGGGCACGTGGTGAGTTGCCTTGGCTGGGGCACGCACAAGCTTGCCCCGCTTTCCTTCAAGCAGGCGACCTACTCGGGCGTGTTCACGCTCTACACGTTGCTGGCCAACGAAGGCCGGGCGCATTTCGGGGAAATCCTGAAATTGGTGGGCGCGCTCGTGGAGACGGGCGAGCTTTCTCCTCGCCTCGATCCGCGGACCTTCGCCATGGCGGAAATCGGGTCAGCCTATGACGCGGTGCTGGGTCGAAATGGCGCCGCACGGCCGCAGGGCAAGATCGCGATCACGATCGCTCCCTAATCAGCCTTTCCCCTCCATCGACAGGAGTATCTCATGACCATGACTTTCGGAGCCAAGTCCACCACCGACGATGTGCTCGCAGGGCTCGACCTCACCGGGAAGCGTATTCTGGTGACCGGGGTTTCAGCGGGTCTCGGCCTGGAGACCGCCCGCGCCCTCACCAGCCATGGCGCGCAGGTGATTGGCACGGCCAGAGACCTGGCCAAGGCTGCCAAGGCGATGGCCGATGCCGGCATGGACAGCGCCGCCATCGAGCTGATCGAGCTGGATCTGGCCGACCTGGCCAGTGTCCGCAAGGCCTCCGACCAGCTTGTCGCGGAGCATCGACCGCTCGATCTGGTGATTGCCAATGCCGGAGTCATGGCACCGCCATTCGGGCTGACGGTCGACGGCTTCGAAACCCAGTTCGGGACCAACCATCTGGGGCATTTCCTGTTCGTGAACAGAATCGCGACGCTGATGCGTCCTGGATCGCGGCTGGTGATGCTGGCCTCCTCTGGACATCGTTTTGCCGATGTCGATCTCGTCGATCCGAACTTCGATACGACTCCCTATGATCCGTTCATCGCCTATGGCCGCTCCAAGACCGCCAACATCCTGTTCGCGGTGGAATTTGATCGGCGCTATCGCGCGCTCGGACTGCGGGCGACGGCCGTGCATCCCGGCGGGATCCGGACCGAGCTCGCCCGCCACATGGGCGCTGACCGGCTGCAACTGCTCTTCGACGGCATCAACGCTGATCTGGCGAAGGAGGGCAAGCCGGCGATGGAGTGGAAAACCGCCAGGCAAGGCGCAGCGACCACGCTCTGGGCAGGCCTCGTCGCGGACGCTGACGCGGTCGGCGGCCGCTATTGCGAGGATTGCCAGGTTTCCCCGGTGGTCAGAGACGCAAGCATTGGCTTCGGCAGCCCGGGTGTGAGACCCTATGCGCTCGATCCGGAGACGGCCAGGGCCCTTTGGGCAAAGAGCGAGGCGTGGGTCTCAGAGACCTTCGATCAGCGCCGCGTGGGCCACTGATAAGCAGACACTCACACGCTGGCTGCCGTGCGCCGGGCAGACTGAACTGATCTTCCTTCGGCGCCGCAAGGAGCAGACCAATGGACATGATCACCACCAGCGACGGCACGCGCCTCTTCTACAAGGACTGGGGCCCGAAGGACGCCCGGCCCATCGTCTTCCACCACGGCTGGCCGCTGAGTGCCGACGAGTGGGACAACCAGATGATGTTCTTCCTCGGCCGCGGCTTCCGCGTGATTGCCCATGACCGGCGCGGACACGGCCGCTCCACGCAGACCGACCTGGGCAACGACATGGACACCTATGCCAACGACGTCGTCGAACTCGCCCGCGCGCTCGATTTGCGCGGCGCAATCCATGTCGGCCATTCGACCGGCGGCGGCGAGGTGGCGCGCTATGTCGCCCGGGCAGAGCCTGGCCGCGTGGCCATGGCCGTGCTCATCGCCGCCATCACGCCGGTGATGATCCAGAAGGACAGCAACCCAGGTGGGCTGCCGATCGCGGTGTTCGACGGCTATCGCCAGGCTGTCGCCCAGAACCGCGCACAGACCTACCTGGAGATCGCGTCAGGCCCGTTTTACGGCTTCAACCGTCCCGGCGTGACGCCGATCGAAGGCACGATCCGCAACTGGTGGCGCCAGGGCATGATGGGCGGGATCAAGGCCCATCATGACTGCATCAAGGTCTTTTCCGAGACCGACCTGACCGAAGATCTGAAGGCGATCGATGTGCCGGTTCTGGTGCTGCACAGCGAAGACGATCAGGTCGTACCATTTGCGGCCTCGGCGCCGCTTGCCGCCAAGCTGTTGAAGCATGGCACGCTCAAGACCTATCCCGATCTTCCTCACGGCATGCCGACAAGCCACCCGGACATCATCAACGCGGACATCTTGGCCTTCATCGGCAAGGCCTAGGCCGGGCCGGTGGCTTCGCCGCCGCGGCCCAAACCGGACACCGCAGCCGAGTCCCACCTGCAAGGCCTTCTTGATCACGGGGCCGCCTTCAGGTGGACTTGGCTATTCTCGATATGAGGTTTTTGACTGGCGTGTGCAGCAGGATTTCCGAGCCCTTCAGGTATGCCTAGCAAGTGGCGGGATTGAACCGGTAGTGTGTTGATGCGTGACAGCAGGCCAAGGCCGCCAAAGTCGGGCTACTCATCACAAATTGACTAATCTTTCGCAATGAAAGCCAACAGATCGGCGTTGAAACGGTCTTGATGCGTTGTCGGCAGCCCGTGATCGCCGCCCGCATAGATGTTGAGCCTCGCGCCAGCCACAATCTGAGCCGACTTGAGCGCCGAGGCGCCAATCGGCACGATTTGGTCGTCATCGCCGTGAATGATCAGGGTGGGCACGTCGATCCGCCGCAGATCCTCGGTGTAATCGACTTCCGAGAACTCGCGAATGCAGTCCAGCTGGCCCTTGAGGCCGCCCATCATGCCCTGCAGCCAGAAGCTGTCGCAAACGCCTTCGGAAATGACCGCGCCGGGGCGGTTGTAGCCATAGAAGGGCAGCGACAGATCGCGGTAGAACTGGCTGCGGTTGTCGAACGTGCCCTTGCGGATGCCGTCGAACACATCGATCGGCAGGCCATCCGGGTTGGCACTGGTCTTCAGCATCAGCGGCGGCACCGCCCCCACCAGCACGAGCTGGGCGACGCGGCCCGAGCCATGCCGACCGATGGTGTGCGCCACCTCGCCGCCGCCGGTGGAGTGGCCGACCAGGGTGGCATCACGCAGGTCGAGCGCGGCCATCAGCTCGGCCAGATCATCGGCATAGCGATCCATGTGGTTGCCCTCCCACGTCTGGTCGGAGCGGCCATGACTGCGGCGATCATGAGCGATGACCCGGAACCCTCGGCTGGCGATCGCGTGCAGCTGCGGATCCCAGGCGTCGGCGCTGAGCGGCCAGCCGTGACTGAAGATGATCGGGCGGCCCTGACCCCAATCCTTGTAGAAGATGCGGGTTTGGTCGGATGTGGTGATGAACGGCATGGCGAAGTCCTTCTGTTTGGGCCGTGATCAGGCCGCGAGGGCGTGCAGGGCGGAGGCAACGCGGGCCGGGCGGGCATTGGCGGTCGCCCAGTCGAGGGCATAGTCAGCCACCTGCTCCCAACCCTGATCAATTGCGGTCCAATGCGAGCGGCCGGCAAATTCGCGATAGTCGGTGCGTGACGGGGCCAGGCTCTGCTTCCGAAAGATGGCCCGCACCATGCTGGCATCCGCGATCAGGTCGATCTCGCCGGAAATCAGCAACAGGGGCGCGCGTTGGGGGTTTTTCCAGTTGATCTTCAGTGGGTTGATGACGCCATCCCAGTATACCCGGCCGGGCGTCGGCACGATGTAGCGGTCATAAAGCCGGTCGGCGTCGGCGGCGGGCACCGTCTGGGCAAAGCGCGTCCGGAACATGCGGCGGGACATGACCTTGGCCTTGCGCCAGCTGAACGGGTCCAGAAAGATCGGCAGAGCAGACCAGATCGCCCGCGGGCCCAGAGGCACGCCGGGCGTGGGCGCCGGGTCAATGGCGACGCCGGCCACCCCCAGCCCGCGATCAAGCAGATGCTGCACAATCACTCCGCCCAGAGAATGACCGATCAGGATCGGCATTTCCGGCAATGCGCGTACCAGCCGCTCATAGTGATCAATGATGGCGCGCTGGCCCAGGCGAGCCAACTCGGGCCGCGGGCTGGCGCGCAATTGCGCCGGATCGCGATCATCGAACGGCCAGTCCGGCGCGATCACGGTGTAGCCCTTGGCCTGGTAATGCGCCTTGAAGCCTTCCCAGCTCTTCGCGTTCAGCCAGGCGCCGTGAATGAGCATGATGGTCTTGGACATGGTTGCTGCTCCCGGTTCGGCCCTGGCCGCTTCATTCGCGCCAGGGACCATGACCGAAAGATGCGCCCAGCGCCGGGCGGTGCCTATTCACCCTGTCGGTGGTTGCCTAAGACCTTGGTGTGATCGGCAGGGTGACGATGAAGCGCGCCCCCACCGCGCCGTTGGCCGCCACGATCTGCCCGCCATGCGCTTCGATGAGCGAGCGGCAGATGGCCAGCCCCATGCCCATGCCGCTGGACTTGGTGGTGAAGAAGCTCTCGAACAGCTGTTCGGGATGCGCGGGCAGGCCCGGGCCGCTGTCTTCCACGGCGAGCACGACCGCGCCCTCGGCGAGCGAAGTCGTGATGCACAAGTGCCGCGTGGGGCTGTCGGCCATCGCCTGCGCCGCGTTCACCACCAGGTTGACGACAATCTGATGCAACTGGGTGCGATCGACGAGCACCGGCGGCAGTTCGCTCGCCAGCCGTGTTTCCAGCGTGACCGCCCGCATGGCCAGGTCATGATCGAGGAAGGCGACTGCTTCGGCCACCAGTTGGTTCAATGGCAGATATTGCCGTTCGGTCTCGCGCCGTTCGGCCATGGCCCGCACCCGATTGATGATGGCCGCGGCCCTTCGGGCATCGCTGACGATGCGTGCACTCAGGCTGCGCACTTCGTCGAGATCGGGCTGCTCTGCCGCCAGCCAGCGCATGCTGGCCGACGCCGAGGTGGCGATGGCAGCCAGCGGCTGGTTGACCTCGTGCGCCAATGATGCGGTCAACTCGCCCAGCACCGAAACCCGGGCGGCATGGGCAAATTCGGCCTGCAGCCGCTGCAGCGCCGCTTCGGCCTGCTTGCGGGCGGAAATATCGACCACGCCGATCAGCATCACGCCGCGCTTGCGGTTGTTTTCCGACAGGGAGACCGTGAACAGCACGTCGATCGGCTCACCATCGACCCGGTTCAGCCGGGTTTCGCTGACGATATGCGGTTGCCGCGTCATGGTTGCCACCAGCGAATCGATATAGACCGGCTCGCTCGCCGGCGGCCAGAAATCGGCAATCGCCCGGCCGATGATGGCGTCGCGCGTGTCGGCGCCGAACAGCGCAAACCCGTTGAGATTCAGATCGAGTACGATAGCGCGCTCCATGGTGCGCCGCACGAAATCGCGGTTGGCCAGCAGCCAGGTGCGCAGATCGGTCACCCCCTGATCGCGCAGCGGGATCAGCATCGCACCGACCTGGGTGAAATCCACTTCCCAGAAGGCCACCGCCATGGCTTCGAACATGTTGCGATAACGATATTCGCTCAGCCGCAGGGCATCATCGATCGCCTTGCGTTCGGTGATATCGCGCGCGGTTTCGACGATCCGCAGCACGGCGCCGGTGGCATCGCGTTCCGCCTGCCAGCGCACATCCAGCACCAGTTCGGTGCCATTGGCCGTCACCCTGATCAGTTCGCCTTCCCAATCGGCGGGCGGCGCCATCAGGTCGCGATCGGGCGCCGCCGCGGCAAAGCGGGACTGGAGCAAGTCATCGATCTGGCAGCCGATCGCGGTAGTCTTGGGCCAACCATAAAGCGCTTCCGATGCGGCATTCCACGACAGGATGATCCCGGCGGGATCGCGGGTGATCACGCTTTCATGGATGAGATCGAGGATGCGGCTCTCTGTTGTCACGGTTCAGTGTCGCCCCGCCTGCGCTCCATTGTCCAGCGCGCGGCGAATACAGTCGGCCAGGTCATCGGCTTCGAACGGTTTGCGCAGCAGGCACAGCACGCCATGGTCGTGCGCTCGGGCGTCCAGTCCCGCCTCGGTTCGCGCGGTGATCATGATCACCGGCATCACGCCCTGCATCCGGTCGGCCAGATCGAGCCCGCTCAGGCCGGGCAGCTGGAAATCCGATATGAGACAGCGCGCGCGGGCGGCGACGTCACCGGCCAGGAAGGCTTCGGCGGAGGCAAAGGCCTCCCCAGCATAGCCCAGCGAGCGCACCAGCCCGGCGATGGCAGGACGCATGGAATCATCATCTTCGACAATGGCAATCAACGGCCGGTTCGGCACGGGCGACGTCCTTTCAGCGGCACGCAAGGCCCGCTCTTGACCTGCCTATCGCACAGGGCCGCCAGCCTGACGATCATCCCAAAGTATGGTCCATGTCACTGCCCGAGGAGGGCCAACCGCTCGGCCATGCGCACCAGGTCGGGCAGCGTGCGGGCGCCCATCTTGCGCATGGCGGCGCCGCGGTGGATCTTGACCGTCACTTCACTGAGGTCGAGTGCATAGGCCGCCTGCTTGTTCATCTGGCCGGCCACCACCAGCGCCATCACCTGCTGCTCGCGCGGTGACAGGCTGGCATGGCGGCGGCGCAGTTCGGCATCGTCCACCGCCTGTGCCCGCCGCTTGCGATCCTGCGCGACGGCGGCCGTAACCGCATCCAGCAGGTCCTGATCCCGGAATGGCTTGACCAGGAAGTCGACGGCGCCGGCCTTCATGGCGCGCACGCTCATCGGAATATCGCCGTGGCCGCTCATCAATACCGCCGGCTGGGCGATGCCAAGCTCGTCAAACCGGTCCTGCATATCGAGGCCATTCATCCCCGGCATCCGAACATCCAGTACCAGACAGCCCGGCGCATCGGGGCGCTCGGCGGCCAGAAAGTCCGAAACCGAGGCGTGGCCGCGACCGGCAAAACCCACCGACGCGAGCAGGCTGAGCAGCGCCGAACGCAGGGACTCATCGTCGTCGATGACATGGATGATGGGGTCGTCAGCCATGGTCCCAATCTATCCCGGCCCACCAAGCGCCGCAACGGCAGCGCCCTCATACCTTCTGGTTAGAGTGGCACCGGGCCGGACGATTGGCCCGGTCCCACCCCGGCCGCATCCTGTGGCCATCGCCTCTGTCAGGCGAGGCCCGCACCCCAAAGGAGAAGCCGCGTGACGACGACCCACACCCACAACGCCCTCACGGCCCCCAACCGTAGCGTCGCGGTCGACGGCCGCTCGCTGGCCTATCGCCGCTTTGGCGAAGGCCCTGATCTGGTGCTGTGCCTGCGCTTTCGCGGCACCATGGATCAGTGGGACCCGCTGTTCCTCGATCTGCTGGCCCGGCATTTTACGGTCACCGTGTTCGATTACTCCGGCCTTGGCCTTTCGACCGGCAGACCCGATTATGCGCCGACGGCCATGGCCAGGGATGTGCATGATCTGCTCGACGGGCTTGGCCTCGACAAGGTCGTGATCGGTGGCTGGTCGATTGGCGGCATCGCCGCGATGACCTTCACCGCCCTTTACCCTGAGAAGGTGAGCCACCTGCTCGCCATTGGCACCATGCCGCCGGGGCTGATGACACGGCCAACTGAAGCGATCTTCCTGGCCACGGCCATGAAGCCGGTGAACAGCGTCGAGGATGAATATATCCTGTTCTTCGAACCGAATTCACCGCGCAGCCGGGCTTTGGCCGATGCGTCGCTCGCCCGGATCGCCGCGCGCCGCGATGTCCGCGATCTGCCAACGCCGGCGGAGGTGTTCATCACCAGCGTGGCCGCCGCTTCCGACCCGAGCACGCCGTTTCCGGATCCAGACGGCGTCTACGCCGATTTCTTCCGCACCACTGACATTCCGGTGCTGGCCCTGTCGGGCGATCATGATCCGATGTTTCCGGTCGAGAACTGGTATGCACTGAACGATCAATGGCCCACCCTGTTCGTCGCCACCTGGCCCGACGCCGGCCACGGCCCCCATCATCAATATCCGGCACTGAGCGCTGACCTGATTGCCAGCTTCGTGCGTTCCACATCGGCCAATTGAAACATTGGCAGGCCCGGGGTGAGGGCGGATGATCCTCACCCTGTTTCATCAGGAGACACGACATGACGATCCATCGCAGCGGCAGCGCCCACTGGACCGGCGGTCTGAAGGACGGCCACGGCCGCATTTCCACCCAAAGCGGCGCGCTTGCCGATTATCCCTATGGCTTCCAGAGCCGCTTTGAAGGGGTGGCCGGGTCCAATCCTGAAGAACTGCTGGCCGCCGCCCACGCCGCCTGCTTCACCATGGCGCTGTCGCTGATCCTGGGCGAGGCCGGGCTGACGGCGGAGAGCCTGGACACGAAGGCCCGTGTCGCGCTGGAGCAGACACCCGATGGTTTCGCCATCCCCAGCGTCGAACTTCAATTATCAGCCAAAATCCCCGGCACCGATGACGCCACCTTCCAGAAGCTCGCGGGAACCGCCAAGGCCAATTGCCCGGTGTCCAAGTTGTTCAAGGCTGAAATCAGCCTGGTCGCCGTGCTGGTCGAATGACCGGATTCAGGGCTGATTATTGGTCTAATCGGGGCTCAAGTTTGGTGGCGCCCTGCAGGCGGTTAGCGCCCATTCAGTTCTGGCTCGAACATTGGTCTTTGCCTCTGCCAATCCAGCGGGATGTCCCGCCTCAGCAGGTCCGCCATGTCCAATTTGGCGCCCAGCTCTCCACGCAGGATCCCTCGTTGGATGCCCCAGTGGACGATCTCGCCGAGGTAAAGCCGGTTGCGCAGGATGAGGCTGAGGCCCGAGCAGTTGAACGGGATCCCACCATGGGTAATCCCGGCCCGCGATGTCCAGCGCTTGGTCATGAAGCCCGATCCGGTCAAATCGCGAGCCAGGGCTGGCTGCATCAAGTCCATCGCGCTCGCCTCCCGCAGCAACGATTTTTTACAGAACTTTATTTGTCCGCACTGCTTCTCGCGGACATGGTGAGAGCCTCACCAGCAAGTGACGGAGGCACCCATGGCGAAAGCTGCCGGCGATCCAATGGATCTTCGCATGCCGCAGGTGGACGTGTTGTTAAGCGAACTTCGCGCCGCCATGGCGACCGTGTCCAGCGATCCAAACGCAACCAAGCGGCAGCTCGAACAGCTCATCCGGCTTCTCGGGGAACGCGCCAATGCCGATATGGGTGGAGGTAACGACCCGGGCCGAACCGGCCATGCGCTGGCGCCGTGGCAGGCGAAGCGCATCGCCACATTCATCGATGCAAATCTCGACCAGCCGATTCCCATTCAAGATCTTGCTGACCTTGCGCGGCTCAGCGTGAGTTACTTCTTTCGCGCCTTTCGCGGATCGTTCGGCACCGCGCCGCATGGCTACATCCTGCAGCGACGGATCGAACTGGCGCAGCGGTGCCTGCGCGAAGGCACGCAACCGATATCTCAGGTGGCTCTCGATTGCGGGTTTGCTGATCAAGCCCATTTCTCGCGCGCATTCGCGAAACACGCGGGGGTTCCGCCCGGCGCCTGGCGGCGAATGCAGCAACGTGATCCACGGGTGGGCATTTCCAATACCGCGTGAAGGTCAGGCCAAAGCCCAGGCAATGCGCACATCGGCGTTCAGGCTGTCGCTGGCGAAGCTGTCAAACACCGGTTGCAATATTTGGGCTATCTGCCCTGGGTCCCCACTCATGCGGTACAAGCGCGCGAGGCTAACCCGTGCCCTGATCTGCCAGGCGACAGCGTTCTGCCGATCGGCAATCGCAAGCGCTGCGAGAAACAGCCTTTTGACCTCCGCATAATCAGGCGATCGCGCCCCGAGAAGCTGCTCGCCGGCTGCGCGAAAATGTTCCGCTGCACACCAGTGATCGCCGTTGAGTTTGATCCGTGCCATATCCGACGGTCGGTGAAAGCAGCAATGCATCGTGGTCTGCATATCGGCCTGCCACGGGGTCGGTGCCCGCCACGCCATCGATGGAGAGCCGTACGACCCTCCGGTTTCCTCAAGCGCGGAAATGGCCAATTCCCAGTTGTGCAGATCGGTGACCCAGCCCGGATTGCTGGTTTCGGTCGCGAGCTGATCAATCTCGCCCAGCAGGCGCCGGCTTAGCTCGAACTCGCCGGACCAGACGGCAATGGGAATTCGCCCCACGACATGGAGCCAGCGCTTCGTTGGTGCGTGGCGTATTTCCTCGGCCACCGTCGCTGCCATCTCGATGTCTGTCCTGGCCTCCTCGAACCTGCCAGTCGCCCATAGGGCGAGCGCTCGCATCGTCAATGCCGCTGGGTAATGGGCAAACACCTCGGGCATTCTGGAGTGCCTACCTGCCCGTGGGTTCGCAATCGATCGCGTTGTCGTCTGCAGTGAACGGTCGAAGTCTCCCAACCAGAAGGCAGCACCTCCTTCGACCCGACCTGCGGTGGCAAGCGCAGGGGCATCACCCAGCAACGAGGCGGTTCGCACAAACTCGTCTGTCGCCCGGCGGAGCTCGTGCATGTCGGCGCGCCCGGTCGCTGAATAAATCAGGGTCCAGAGCACGTTCAGCTGCTCTGGAAACAGGTCGTATGTCTTCGCCAAGTGCAGCGCCCTGCGGGAGCTGTCTGCGATCCTGGCGTAACTGGACGGCAACACAATGCTGACAACCTGGGAAATTGTCATCGCGTAGAAGATGCGGATTGCCAGCTCATCGAGATCGGCCTGCCTTGACTGATTTTCGTCTGCCAGGGCGAAGGTGGCGTCGGCCCGCGCAACGAATTCAGATCCCATGTGCAGCTCGCTGACGGCTATCGCTTGCCGAAGAAGTGATAACGCAAGGCCATGCTGGCCACTGCCGACCGCATGATCATGCGCGCCGCGCCAGTCATCAACCAACCGGCGAAACATCGCGATGCCGTCGGCCCGTGCCATCGCGTTTGCCGAGACCAGGCGCTTCAGTGTGTAGAGCGCGTGCCGCTGCGCCACGCTCTCGCGCTCGCCCAGTTCCTCGAGTTTGAGCAAAGCGTAGATGCGATTGGTTTCAAGCAGTCGGAACGTGGCGGGCTCCGTCGCAAGATCGGTGGCGACGAGGGACTTGGCGACCAGCGAGGCCATGGCATCGGCAAAGGCCGCAGGTCCAAGCGAAGGGCCTCCGGCCACCTCTTGGGCATCGCTGAGAGAGAAGGCGTTGCGAAACGCGCCCAACCCACGAAAGACACGGGCTTCGGATTCTGACAGCAGGTCATACCCCCAGTCGATAGCCGCCTGCAGTGTCCGATGGTGGGGCAAGGCGCTGCGCTCGCCGTGGGTGAGGAACGCAAAACGATCGTCCAGGCCTCGCGCCAGTTCCCCCACGGTCATGATCGAGCAGCTTGCCGCGGCCAGCTTTATCGCGAGCGGAATGCCATCGAGACGCCGGCAAATCTCCGCGACGTGCGATGCGTTCCCGTCGTGGACTGGAAATTCCTGGCCTCGTGCCCTTGCACTGCTGGCAAACAGTTCGATAGCGGGAAAGGTTCGCGCCGTGGCTGCATTCAGCCGCTCTCGACTTGATGCGTACGACAAAGGACCGAGGGGGAAGACGTGTTCGCCCGCCACATTTAGCGACTCGCGGCTCGTCGCGAGGATCGTCACGCCGTCGGTGCCAGTCGCGATGGCCCGCACGGTTTCGGCCACCCCCTCAAGGACATGTTCGCAGTTGTCGATGACAAGAAGTAGCTGGCGGGATTTCAGCGCGCGAACGATGCCGGCGATCACATCCTGCGGCCGGCTATCGAGTTCCAGTGCGGTGTAGACCTTGCCAGCCACCTGCGACGAACTCATCGGAGCCGCCAGATCAACGAACGCAGTCTCCCGCCCGGCGGACGCCCATTCGCCGGCGGCAGCCAAGGCAAGCGAGGTCTTGCCGATCCCTGCGGCCCCAGTGATGGTCACGATCCTGTTTTCGGTCATCAGCGACGAAACCGTCGAAAGCGCCTCGCTGCGCCCGATCAGTGGCGCCAGGAGCCTTGGTATCGAAAAGGGACGCGATCCACTTGCGACCGCGTCACCGTCGGCTGGCCCGCGCGACGCGACAAGCACATAGCCCTCACGGGGGACGGTCTTGATCGACACGGCAGTACAGTCATTGCTCGACAGGATCTTGCGAATACTGGCGATCTGCACCCGAAGGTTGACGTCCTCGACGATCATGTTGGGCCACGCCGCCGACATGAGCTCGCTCGCTGACACGATCTGACCGGGTCGCTTCGCAAGCGCGTGGAGGATACGACAGGCGCGCGCACCGAGAGGCAGCTTTCGTCCATCGCGGTGCAGTTCCATCGCCTCGCAGTCGAGGACGACAGACCCGATCTTGATCTGCGCGCTGGCCATTCGGTCGGTTGTACCCCTGCGAACGAATGCTGTTCATATAGCGTGCTTGCGGTCGCAATACGCGAATAAACCATGCACGCTTGGACTGTTCCGCTGGTCAAAGCGTCGCGGTCGGTTAGTGGGCAGTCGCGCGAGCGTTCAAGCAGCTATTGCAGCGAAGGCCAGGGCATCACGCCGGCCTTCAGCATGCACGCAATTGAGTGAGCGTACGTCGCAGGCGAGGCATGAACGTTACTTGAGGCCGGTAATCGCGGCGCGCGCTGTGCTCCTGCCAATCGATGGCCTCAATCACCTGGGTCATGGCGGTGCCGGCCTCAATTTGCAGCATCTGCAACACGCACCCGGCTTTCCGATGGGCACGTTGCGCACATTCGCGTGCCGTGCCCTGGGTTGGTTCTTCGCCATGGCGGTTGAAGATGCGCGATCGGCCGCTCCCACCACCCAAAGCAAGGCGATCAGGTTTGCCAGACGGCGCATCGCCATGCGAGCGCGCGCGCAGGACGAGCAGCGCTCGTTTCCAGACTGAAGTCGAGGTCGATCGGCGCTCGGGGCGATGGCATCAGCCCGGGCGGGTTGCTTCGAACAGGAACCAACGGCGGCCCTCGGCTTCGTCCACCCAATTCTCGATCAGGCTGGCGGTGGCAATGTCGCCGTGCTCATCACAGAGCTGGTGCATTTCGCCCAGGCGCCGGGCCAGATCGCCGTTGTCGTCCCGCAGTTCCGCCAGCATGTCGAGCGGCTCGACAAAGTCTGCATCATTGTCGAGCACGCGTTGCAGCCGCGCGACATGGCCCGACGAGCGGATGGTCGTGCCGCCGATCTTGCGGGCCCGTTCGGCGATCGCATCGGTGGTCGCCAGAA
Organism: Sandarakinorhabdus oryzae; assembly: GCF_009733735.1. Taxonomy (GTDB): domain Bacteria; phylum Pseudomonadota; class Alphaproteobacteria; order Sphingomonadales; family Sphingomonadaceae; genus Sandarakinorhabdus; species Sandarakinorhabdus oryzae. The sequence goes on from NZ_WNJP01000022.1 coordinate 15,525, forward strand.
TCTGTGTCGCCTGCTCATCGAGTAGCAGGTGGAACTCGCGGAAATGCCGGCCTGAGACGTGCCAGTGGAAATTCTTCGTCTTCAGATACAGTGCGAACATGTCGGCGAGCATGACGGTGAGTGCCGCCGAGATGTCGCGCGATGCATTTTCGCCGAGAGCGGTTGGCGTGGCGAGACGCGACAGGCGCGAAGCCCGAAGTTTGTCGTTCATGGTGAGGTTCCCATTGGTGGATGTGGCTGAGGGCCGCATCATCGCCCGCAACCACCGCGAAATTCTTGTCGAATGCAGCTTCCATTTGAACGATCCCGCCGGATCGACAGGCTCGGTGTCCGCCAACGTCGATCTGCCAGGCGCGGCAAGATCGACCATAGGGCGCTGCCCTCCCGATCACGAGAAAGCAGAAAACGTCAAATAACGCCGTGATCCGTCAATAATCGCGGCACGTCTTTCGTCATGTTTCAGGCAGCTCGATTGAGCTTGGAGCACGACTGCATGATCGCCCCCGCATTTTTGCCCTGGCTCCCCCAAAATCGCTGCACCTGTTCCCGGCGAAGTGAACGCCGCAGTCTGACTCTGTTCTACCGCAACACTGCCACTTGAAGGAGACTGTCATGCCTTTCGTGACCACCAATGACGGAACCAGCATCTTCTACAAGGACTGGGGGCCCAAGGATGCGCAGCCGATCATGTTCCATCATGGCTGGCCGCTGTCGTCCGATGATTGGGATGCCCAACTGCTGTACTTCCTGGCCCATGGCTTTCGGGTGATCGCCCATGATCGGCGCGGCCACGGCCGTTCCCAACAGGTCGATTTCGGGCATGACATCGATCACTACGCCGCTGATGCCGCCGCCGTGGTTGCCCACCTCGATCTGCGCGGTGCCGTCCACATCGGCCATTCCACCGGCGGCGGCGAAGTCGCCCGCTATGTGGCCAAGTTCGGCCAGCCCCAGGGCCGTGTCGCCAAGGCCGTGCTGGTCGCCGCCATCCCGCCGCTGATGCTGAAGACCGACGCCACGCCGGGCGGCACGCCAATTGAAGTGTTCGATGGGTTCCGCAGTGCGCTTGCCGCCAACCGGGCCGAATTCTTCCGCGCTGTCGCCAGCGGGCCCTTCTATGGCTTCAACCGCCCCGATCAGCCGCCGCAGCCGGGCGTCGTCGACAATTGGTGGCGTCAGGGCATGATGGGCAGTGCCCTTGCCCATTATCACGGCATCAAGGCCTTCTCCGAAACCGATCAGACGGCGGATCTGAAGGCCATCACCGTGCCGACCCTCGTCATGCAGGGCGATGATGATCAGGTGGTGCCCTATGGCAACGCCGCCGAACTGCAGGCCAGGTTGCTGCCGAACGCCACGCTCAAGCTCTACCCGAGCCTTTCGCACGGCATGCTCACCGTCAACGCCGACATCATCAACCCCGATCTGCTGGCCTTCATCCGGTCCTGATCAGCCCAGTTCCCAACCCAAGCATCCCCAAGGAGTGACCGATGACGATTACCGCGACGCCCGCACCGGGCAAAACCCTGCTCTCGCCGACCGATCACCTGCTGCTTATGATCGACTTCCAGTCGCAGATGGCCTTTGCCACCCGCTCGATCGACATCGCCCTGCTGCGCACCAACGCGGCGCTGGTGGCTGGCGCAGCCAAGATCTTCGGCGTGTCCACCATCCTGACCACGGTGGCCGAAAAAAGCTTTTCCGGTCCAATGTTCGCCGAAGTGACCACGCCTTTCCCCGGCCAGCCGCTGTTCGACCGCACCACCATGAACACCTGGGAAGACGCGCCGGTGATCGCCGAGATCAACCGCATCGGCAAGAAGCGCATCGTGCTGTCGGGCCTGTGGACCGGCGTCTGCATCGTCGGCCCGGCGGCTTCCGCCATCGATCAGGGGTTCGAGGTCTATTTCATCTCGGATGCCTGTGGCGACGTGTCGGCCGAAGCGCATGAACGGGCCTGCCAGCGCATGATCCAGCTGGGCTGCGTTCCGATGACCGCAGTGCAGTATCTGCTGGAATTGCAGCGCGACTGGGCACGCGGCGACACCTATGACGCGACGACCGGCCTCGCGAAACAACTGGCGGGTGGCTATGGTCTAGGCATCACCTATGCCAAGACCATGTTTGGCGCCTCCGAAGGCGGGCATTGAGGCCATGCGCCCCTACCTCATCACGTTGGCGGTGGGACTGTTGGTCGGTGCCATCTATGGCGTGCTGAAGGTGCGTTCGCCGGCACCACCCACCATCGCCCTGGTTGGTCTGCTCGGTATCCTGCTCGGCGAACAGGCGATTCCGCTGGTGAAGAGCCTGTTCGCTCCGCGCGCCAGGGCGGCCGAGATCCGCACATCCTGCGCCGACCATGTGCTGGGTCGCCTGCCCACCAACAGCGAAGCGGCAGAGCGCCAATCATGATCATCGACCGCCGTGCCCTGCTGTTGGGCGGCACGGCGGCCGCTCTGCTGCCCAATGCTGCTGCCTGCGGGAGATCCGAAATGACCGATAGCATCATCGTCAATGCCAAGGTGACCACGCTCGACCGCGCCAACCCCGAAGCCCAGGCAATCGCCATGCGCGGCGGGACCTTCCTCGCCGTGGGCAGTGAAGCGGCGGTGCGCGCTGCGGCCCGGCCCGATGCGCGGGTGATCGATGCCGGTGGCCGGCGGGTGATCCCCGGCCTGATCGACAGCCACATGCACATCATCCGTGGCGGCCTGAACTACAACATGGAGTTGCGCTGGGACGGCGTGCCGTCGCTGGCCGACGCAATGGCCATGCTGAAGGCCCAGGTGGCGCGCACGCCTGCCCCGCAATGGGTGCGCGTGGTCGGCGGCTTCACCGAGCATCAGTTCGCCGAGAAGCGGCTGCCGACGCTGGCCGAACTCAACGCGGCAGCGCCCGATACGCCGGTGTTCATCCTGCATCTCTATGATCGTGCCCTGCTGAATGCGGCGGCGCTGCGGGTGGTGGGCTATACCAGGGACACCCCCAATCCGCCGGGCGGCGAGATCGTCCGCGATGCGGCGGGCAACCCGACCGGGCTGTTGCTGGCCCAGCCCAACGCCACCATCCTCTATGCCACGCTGGCCAGGGGCCCGAAGCTGCCGCCCGAATATCAGCTGAATTCCACGCGGCATTTCATGCGCGAGATGAACAGCCTGGGCGTGACCGGCGTGATCGATGCCGGCGGCGGCTTCCAGAATTATCCCGACGATTATGCCATTATCGAGAAGCTGCACGCCGACGGCCAACTGACTCTGCGCATCAGCTACAACCTGTTCACCCAGAAGCCCCGCGAGGAACTGGCGGATTTTGCCGGCTGGGTGACGCAGGTGCGGCCTGGCCAGGGTGACGACAGTTACCGCCACAACGGCGCCGGCGAGATGCTGGTCTATTCGGCGGCGGACTTCGAGGATTTCCGGGTCGAGCGGCCCGACATGCCGCCCAGCATGGAAGCCGATCTCGAACCCGTCATCCGCCTGCTGGCCGAACAGCGCTGGCCCTGGCGGCTACACGCCACCTATGATCAGACAATCGGCCGCGCGCTCGACGTGTTCGAGAAGGTCAACCGCGACATCCCGCTCGCCGGCCTCAACTGGTTCTTCGATCACGCCGAGACGATCAGTGACCGCAACATCGACAGGATCGCGGCGCTGGGTGGCGGCATCGCCGTGCAGCATCGCATGGCCTATCAGGGCGAAGATTTCGTCGCGCGTTATGGCGAGAAGGCCGCCGAACGCACGCCGCCCATTGCCCGCATGCTGGCGGCCGGCGTGCCGGTGGGCGCCGGCACCGATGCCACACGCGTTGCCAGCTACAACCCCTGGGTGTCGCTGAACTGGCTGGTCACCGGACGCACGGTAGGCGGCCTGTCTCTCTATTCCGGGGCCAATCGGCTCAGCCGCGAACAGGCACTGCGCCTATGGACCCACGAGAATACGTGGTTCTCCAGCGAAGTCGGCAAGAAGGGGCAGATCAAGGCCGGGCAACTGGCGGATCTGGCCGTGCTGTCGGCAGACTATTTCCACGTGCCCGAAAGCGACATCTCGCACCTGCGCGCCGTTCTGACCATGCTGGGCGGCACGGTGGTGTTTGGAGAAGGCGACTTCGCGCCGCTGGCGCCCGATCTGCCAAAAGCCATGCCGGACTGGTCACCGGTCGCCGCGTTTGGCGGCTATCATCGCACACCGGAAGCCGCCGCCCGGCTGGCCAGTGCCTGCAGCTGCGCGTCGGGATGTGCGGTGCACGGCCATGATCATTCCGCCGCGCTGGCCACAGCGGCGCCGAGTTCCGACGTTCAGAGCTTCTGGGGGGCGTTCGGCTGCGGCTGCTGGGCGGTCTGATGCCGCCCCCTGCCATCATCGCCCTGCTTGATTGGCCGCCAGCATGGTTTTTGGCGCGCCTGCTGATGGTGAGCGCCTATCTGGTCGGCGCTGTCACCAAACTGGCCGATTGGCCCGCCGCCGTGGCCGAACAAGCCCATTTCGGCCTGGTGCCGGCCGCGTCCTGGGCGGCGTTGACCATCGGCGTGGAACTTCTCGGCCCGCTGCTGATCCTGTCGGGCCGGCTGGTCTGGCTGGGCGCCGGTATGCTTGGCGCGTTCACCTTTCTGGCGGCGCTGTTGGCCAACAACTTCTGGATGCTGCCGGCTGGCCCGGCCCGCTTCATGGCGACCAACGCCTTCTTCGAGCATTTGGGCCTGGTTGGCGGATTCATCCTGCTGGCCATGGCCGCGCGGCACCGGTCGCCATGAAAGCCCTGTCATTCATCCTCGCTGCCGCGCTGCCGACTGCCGCCGCCGCCCAGACGGAGCCCTGGGAGCCACCGACCCTGACCACCACGCGCTTTGACGAGGACTGGTCGCGCCTGGCCGACCCCGCCGCCCGCAGCGGCCATTGGACCGAGCGCTTCAAATATGTCGCCATCGCCGCCGATGCCTGGGTAACGACCGGCATCGAGCTGCGGCTGCGCAACGAGAATTCTCGCGGCAACCAATGGGGTGATGCCCCAGACGATGGCTTCGTCTGGTTGAGGGCAATGCCGTACGCTGATCTTCACATCGGCCAGGTACGGGCCTTCCTGCAGCCTGTTGCGGCCTATGCCATCGGCGTTGCGCCCGGCCCGGGTCCGATTGACCAGACGCGAACCGACCTGCTGCAGGCGTTTGCCGAAGCGACCCTGCCGGTTGGCGATCAGGCACAGGCCAGTCTCCGCGTCGGCCGGCAGATGCTCCCGCTGGGCTCCGAACGCCTCGTCGGCACGCGCTACGGCCCCAATGTCCAGCTGGCCTTCGATGGAGCGCGCGGCATCCTGCACCTGCATGGCGCCACGATCAGCCTGATCGCCGTGCGCCCGGTACAGCCCGGTGCCGACAGCTTTGACGATCACCGATCCCGCACGAAGTCGCTGTGGGGCAGCTATGTCACCCTGCCGGGGCTCGATCTCTATTACCTGGGCTACCGCAATACGGTCGCGCACTTTGGCGGGCGCAACGGGCGCGAATTGCGGCACAGCCTGGGGGCGCGCTGGTTCGGCCGCCGGGGCAAGCTGCACTGGAACATGGAAGCCGTCTATCAGTTCGGCCGCTTTGCCGATGGTCCGATCAGCGCCTGGACGCTGGCGACCGAAGTCGGCAGGCGCTTTCCCGACCTGCCGCTGAAGCCGGATGCCACAATGCGCTTCAGCCTCATCAGCGGCGACGGCAATCCAGCCGATCACCGGCTGGGCACATTCAATGCCCTTTTTCCCAAAGGCAAATATTTCGGTGAACTTTCACCCATCGGGCCAGCCAACATCATCAGCGCCAATCCGCGCGTAGCGGCCGTTCTCGGCCAGGGCTGGTCGGCCAGCCTCGCCGGCATGGCCTATTGGCGCCAGTCCCGCGCTGATGGTGTCTATGATGTGCCGGGCACGCTGATCCGCCCGGCAGGCAGTTCGCAGGCCCTTTTCATCGGCAAGCAGGTGGAAGCCTCGCTGGCCTGGCAGGTTTCGGCCGAACTGGAGCTGTCGGGCTGGGTTGCGCTGTTCGAGCCCGGCGCCTTCATCCGGGAAACCGGGCTGGCTCGCCCGATCCGGATGACCGGAATCGAAGTCAATTTCCGTTTCTGAACAGGAAGGACTGCCCCGATGGCCGGACCCGCCAGCGCCACGTCCCCGCTTCCCGGCCTGTTGCTGCTGTTGTCCGCCACCACCGGGTTGATCGATGCGGTCAGCGTGCTGGGGCTGGGCAAGGTATTCACGGCGAACATGACCGGGAATATCGTGTTCCTGGGCTTTGCCGCCGCGCGCACGCCGGGCTTTGCCGCGGCACCCTATCTGGCGGCGTTGGCCAGCTTCATGCTGGGCGCCACCATCGCCGGCCGCACCGGGCGGCGCTTTGCGCAACGGCCGCTGCGGCACTGGTTGATGCTGGCAGCATTGTTCGAAACGGCGCTGTTCTGGGCCGCTGCGGCCAGCGCGACCGGGTTCGACGTGAAAAGCCTGTCGCCCGCGCCAGCGCTCTACTTCATCATCGCCCTGACCGCGATGGCCATGGGGTTCCGCAATGCCACCGTCCGTCAGCTGCAGGTGCCCGATCTCTCGACCACGGTCCTCACTCTCACCATCACCGGCCTGGCCGCGGATTCTGGTCTTGCGGGCGGGGCCAGCCCCAACCTGACACGGCGCGCCGGCGCAGTGCTGGCCATCTTTGCCGGAGCGGCTCTGGGGGCCCTGCTGGTGCGCGCTGGCGGATTGACGCTGTCACTGGCGCTCACCGGCCTCATCGTCCTGACGGGCACATGTGCAGCTGCACTTCACCCGGCGTTGGCACCGGTGCGCCCCAAATGAGACATGCGGTTGTGCGGCCCGAGCGATGCCGGGTTGAGGCCAACGCGCAGTCCATTGTCCTGCGAGGCCCGCTCAAGCCATTGATGCGCAGCGACCGCAGATCATGCACGGATCTCCACAGTCGCCGCAGCTCATCCAAATCGGGTCTGGCGGTCAGCGTGCCGGGCTTGCTGCAGCCGTGGCAGGCAGCTGGCGCTTGAATTCGGCTTCCAGGTGCAAGGTCACCTCGTCACTGACGAACGGCACGCCATAGTTGACGCCAAAGTCCGACCGCTTGATGCGGGCATCGCCATCGAAGCCCAGCGAATATTGCTTGTCCAACGGGTTGGTGCCGGCCTGGTTGAAGCGGGCGGTCATGGTGATGGGCCTGGTGACGCCGCGCAGCGTCAATTGCCCGGTGATTTCGGCGGTCTTGCTGCCGGTCAGCCGGATGCCGGTGGCCTCGAAACGGGCCGTCGGGAACTTGGCGCTTTCGAAGAAATCGGCAGTGGCCAGATGCTTGTCGAGCGCGGCGTTCAGCGAGGCGATCCTGGTGATGTCCACCGTGGCGACCAGCCGGCTGGCTTCCGGTCGCTTGGCGTCCAGCGTCAGCGTGGCGGAGACCGCGGGGAACTGGCCGACATAAGTCGAAAAGCCGAGATGGTTGACGGACCAGGTGATCTTGCCGTGCGCGGGATCGAGCACATAGGTGCCCGATTGCACCTGCGCCGGCTCCTGCGTGAGCGGGGCCGGCTGGGCCAGCGCCGGCAGCGATAGGCTGCCCAAGGCAAGGGCGGCGACAAGGGAAAACGTGCGGAACATGGGGATCCTCTTGCGTGTCTGCATGGTTGGGACAGGGCACCACATGGGGTGCCATGTCGGTTGGTTGGAGGGCTGTTCAGTTCAGCGGGGCCGCGTCCACCAGCACGATCTCGCTGTCTTCCAGGGCAGTCACCTGGAGGGTTGGCAGGTCGCGGATGGCGGCGCCGTCGCCGGTGGCCACCGTCACGCCGTCGATGCTGATCGATCCGGTGGCGGGCACCAGATAGGCCAAGCGATCAGCGCCCAGCGTGTAGGTGGCGCTTTCGCCGGCCTTCAGCGTGGCCGCCGCCACTCGCGCATCGGTGCGGATTGGCAGGGCATCGTCGTCTTCCGCCAGACCCGAAGCCAGCGTAACGAAGCGGCCGGAACGATCGCCCTTGGGAAAGGCCCTCGAGCCCCAGGCCGGCGCCCCACCGCGCTCACGCGGCAGCAGCCAAATCTGGAAGATACGCGTCACCTCGCCTTCAAGGTTGTATTCCGAATGGGCGACGCCGGTGCCGGCCGACATCACCTGCACATCGCCCGCCGTCGTGCGGCCAACATTGCCCAGCGTGTCCTTGTGGGTGATGGCGCCCTGGCGGACAAAGGTGATGATCTCCATGTCGGCATGGGGGTGGGTAGGAAAGCCGGCGCCGGGCTGGATGATATCATCGTTCCAGACCCTGAGGTTGCCCCAGTGCAGGCGTTCCCGGTCATGATAGCTGCCAAACGAGAAATGGTGGCGAGCGTTGAGCCAGCCGTGATCGGCATGGCCAAGGCTGGCGAAGGGACGAAGTTCGATCATGGATGATTTCCTGCGATTGCGTGTTGCATTGCAGTCTGGATAAACGCCGCCGCTTGTGAAAAAAATGGCAACGTCTGAAATTCATTGGTGAAGGAATCTGCATGGCACGCCTGCCCGATCTGGAAGCCTGGGCAATTTTTGCCAAGGTGGTGCAGGCTGGTTCCTTTGCAGCCGCCGCCGATCAGCTGCAATTGTCCAAACCTACCGTGTCGAAGGCCATCACCCGGCTGGAGGAACGGCTGCGCGCGCCGCTGTTGCAGCGCACCACCCGGCAATTGACGCTGACCGAGACCGGGCGATCGGCGCTGGAACATGCGCGCCGCCTGCTGGCCGAAGGCGAGGCCGCGGAAGCCGAAGCCGTGGCGCAGGTGTTGCGGCCCTATGGCCTGGTGCGCATGACGGCACCGATGTCGTTTGGCCAGCAGCAACTGGCGCCGTTGCTGCCGGCGTTCCTGGCGGCCTATCCTGATGTCTCGATTGATCTTCGCCTGAGTGACGAGCAGGAGGATCTGGTGGGGAAGGGATATGACGTTGCGCTGCGCATCGCGGCGCTGGCCGATTCCAGCCTGATGGCGCGTCAGTTGTGCGGTGTGGCGCGCCCGATCGTGGCGTCGCCGGCCTATCTGGCGCAGCATGGCCGACCGCAGCATCCTGCGGAACTGATGCAGCACAGTGCAATCCACTACAGCAACGTTGCCAATCCCGGCACATGGCGGCTTGAACATGCAGACGGCGAAACATGGGAGGGCCGGGTGCCCGGTCGCCTGACCATCAACAATGCCGACTTCGTGGTGCCCACGCTGCTGGCAGGGCTGGGCATTGCCATCCAGCCGATCTTCTCGGTGTGGCGGGAGATTGAAGATGGCCGGCTGGAGGTCGTGCTTCCCGGCTGGAGCCAGACGCCGATCAATCTGTACCTGGTGACTCCGCCCAACCGCCTGAGGCCGGCGCGCGTGAAGGTGTTGATGGAGTTTCTCGCCCAGCATCTCTCCAGCCCGGTCTGGGCGATCCGTGCGGCAGATCCGCCATTGTAACGCATTTAGAAACAATCCATTTCAAAGTTGCCATATAGTCCACACATAAGGCGGTACCTATTTCCAGTGGCAACCCCGATCCCCGGGGGCACATTGGAGATTAGATCATGATCAAGACCCTTATTTCGGCGGCCCTGCTGAGCGTGGCCGCCGGTTCCGTGCCGGCCGTGGCCGCGCCGTTCAACGGGCCCTATTTGGGTGTCAGCGCCGGCTGGAACCGCGATGATGTGGCCCGCAGGACCATCAATGGCATCACCATCGATGCCGGCCGCACCCAGGATGCGGTGACGCTGGGTGGCTATGCGGGCTACAACAAGACCCTGGGCAAGCGCTTCGTGATCGGCGGTGAACTGGGCTTCAGCGGTGCCATTGATGATACCATCGTGGGAAGCGCGCAGGGCAAGGCTCTCGAAATCGACCCGCGCTACAGTTTCGACGTGAGCGCTCGGGCCGGTGTGCTGGCTGATGCGAAAACCCTGATCTATGCCCGCGGTGGCTATGCCAACACCCGTGTGCGGACCAGCGTTGCCACCACGGCTGGCACGGCCATCACGTCGGACAATCTGGACGGCTGGCAAGTCGGCGGCGGCATCGAGCGCAGCCTTACCGAAAATGTCTCGGCGCGGATCGAGTATCGCTACAGCGATTTCGGCAGCAATGGCGGTCGCTTTGACCGGCACCAGGCGCTGATCGGCGTCAGCTACAACTTCTAAACGCGACCAGGTGGGGCAGGCGCGGTCTGCCCCACCAACATCGGCCACGGCCGCCAGTCGAACCGGAGCCTTTGGTGTGGGCCGGATCGTCAAGCCGATCCAGCGTGGTTCGATTCCGGATCGGGCCTCAAGATCTCCTGCACTGAACCGCGCCCTGACCCGATCACGGCGACCGAGCGTCAGAATCGGTAACCGATCGAGCTTGCCATGAAATTGCTCGAGCGGGCGCCGATGGCGCGGAGGCTGTCGCTGGCGGCGAAATGCACGAGGGCGAGCTTGACCGCCCATCCGGGCGCCGCTTCCCATTCCACATTGGCCTCGAACTGGGTGCCGACAAACCGCGAACCCGCGCCCGGATCGAGGAAGGGGCGCAACGGCGGCACGTAAACCGCATCGGCGCGGCGGTGCCGCCACAGGAAATTGGCGCCCAGGGTCACATCAACGCTCTTTTCGGGCGTCAGGCTCAGCGTTGGGTGCAGGTCCATGATGTTCGTCGGCACGGCCAGCCCGGCTTCGGTGAAATAGGGCAGGCGGGGATAGAGCGCGTTGAAGCTGCCCAGCTTGTTGTCATTGCGGTCGCGGTCGCCGCTGGCAATATCGGCCTTCAGCCCCAGCCGCGGGGCGAGTGGCTGGCCTGGCCAGCTGTGGCCAAAGGCGCTGGCCACGGTCCAGGCGGCGATGCGTCCGGTGCCAAAGCGGCCGACCTGGATCACCGGTTCGATATCCCAATCCCAGCTGCCCGCCGCGCCGTACACACGCGCGCCAAAGCTGTGACGCCGTTCACGGCCCGATCCGGCCTGAAAGCGGGCCTGCTGCCGTTCATAGCCAATCCAATAAAGGTTGAAGCCAAGCCGACCGGCCGGCTGCATGTCGAGCGTGCCGAACAGGCCATAGACCTGCTCATTGCGGTCGGACACATCATCGAAGACGCCGGGGCGCAACTGGATGGGGCGCAGCCAGAAGCCGTCGAATTGCGCCTTGCCCAGGCCAAAGCGGCCGCGCACGCCATCGAATGAGCGCCGGATATTGGGGCTGTCGCGCACCGAAATCAGCCGGGAACTGCCAAGGGCGACCTCCTGCCGGCCGAGCCGCAGCATGGGGCCGCCGCTGCCGTTGCGGCGGCCGATTTCAACAAAGGCCTGGGTGAGATCAAGGCGGGAGACATCGGTGGGGCCCTCGCCAAGGCGGCGGCTGCCGATGAAACTGCCGATCTGGACGAAGCCGCGCACATGGTCGGACAGCTGTGCATCGGCGTGGAGCAAGAGCCGTTGTAGGATTGCTCGGTCAGCAGCTTCAGCCAGCCCGAAATCGGGCCTGTCGGCCGCTTCCACCCGCACCCGCCATTCCCCGCCCAGGCTGAGCGTACCGCCATCGCCCAGCGGCAGGCCCTTGAGCGCGGCCGGAAAGGGCCGTGGGCAGTCAGGGCCAGGCCGGGCCGCCAGCGGATCCTGCCAGCGCAGCATCCGGGGCTCCGGCGGCGCCGGGCAGGCGGCCCACGCAGAACCGCTGCCCAGCGCCAGACTGGCCAGCCAGGGCAGATGGCGCATTGCTCAGTTGCTGCCGACCAGATGCGCCTCGACGAACCAGAGCTGCTTGTCACATTCACGCGACAGGCCGGTGAACAGATCGGCCGTGTCGGCGTCGCCAGCGACGGCCGCGGCCTCGATGGCGGCGCGCGCGTGCTTGCCGAATTCGCCCAGAGACCCGGCCAGTGCCTTCAGATGCGCTTCCCCGGAACTGGCGGCGATCGGATAATCATAGAGCACGGTCGTGGCGGCCACTGTCTGCACCCGGGCGTCGGCGGTGCCGCCCAGCGCGGTGATGCGTTCGGCGATCGTGTCTTCAAATTCCTCCACCGTGTCGTGCAGGGCATCGAACAACTGGTGCAGCATGAAGAAATTGGGGCCCTTCACGTTCCAGTGCGCTTGCTTGGCCTGGCGGACGAGATCGACGGCGTTGGCAAGCATGGCCTGCAGCAAGGCGATGGCGGCATGGCGGACATGTTCGGGCAGATCGAGGCGGGAGGTGTACATGACGGTTCTCCTGGCTGAGGGCGGCGCGGCTCAGTGGCTGCCTTCGGAGGCGCCAAACATGGTCTTGGCGTAGATGATGCCCAGCCCGTAGCCGCCGCCATGCTTCTTCGCGATGCCGGTGGTCAGGTCATAGGTTTCGGTGCGGGCCCAGTCGCGCTGCAGTTCCAGCAGATATTGCAGCGCCGTCATCGGAATGGCGCCGGCTTGCAGCATGCGCTGCATGGCGCGTTCATGGGCCTCATCGGAAACATCGCCACAGGCATCGGCAATCACGTGGGTTTCAAAGCCCTGGGCGATGGCCGACATCACCGGGCCGACAATGCACACGCTGGTCCACAGGCCGCAGAACACCAGCCGGCTCTTGCCGATGCTATTGATGCGATCGCTGATGCGGCCGTCTTCCCAGGTGTTCATGCTGGTGCGGTCAATGACGCTGGCACCGGGAAAGGCGCTGCTGATCTCGTCAAAGATCGGGCCGGAGAAGGTCTTTTCAGCGACCGTGGTGAGAATGGTGTCGACGCCGAAGCCGGCGGCACCCTGGGCAACCATGGCGGCGTTGTTGCGCAAGGTGATGGCGTCAATCGACTTGGTGGCAAAGGCCATCTGCGACTGGTGGTCGATCATGATCAGCACATGATTGGTGGGGCTGACCAGCGAGGGGGCGGGAACGGGCGTGGCGGTTGGCATGGGACATGTCCTTTCAGGTGGGTGGGAAACGGCAGCAGGGGATGACAGGGGGCTCAGTCATTGGGCAGCAGCTCGCCGGCAACCAGCGCCGAAAGGCTGCGCAGGGCGACCAGGATCACCAGCAAGGTCACCAGCGCCAGCGCCGCCAGGCCGAGCACGGCCAGGGCGGGCGACAGGATCTGCCCGGCATAGGCGACGGCCAGGCTGGCATAGGCTGCGCTGGGGAAGGTGAGTGCCCACCAGGAGGTGGAAAAATGGCCGTCGATCAGACGCGGCAGCAGCGACAGCATCAGCGCGGCCACCATGGTGCCAAAGCCGAACAATGTGTGGGTGACGGGCGAGACCGTGCCGCCGCTGAGCGCCAGGATGGCAAGCGAGCCCACCGCCGGCGGCGCCAGCAGGATGAACAGCGAGGGCGCCGAATGGTGCGGCAATGGATCGGCAAAGAACAGGCGGAAGGTCATGATCGGCGCCAGGATCAGCCAGAACATCGCACCGATGCCGAACAGCGCCCAGCTGGCCGTCTCGAACCCCAGCGGTGCGCCCACCACCGGCATCAGCAAATTGCCGACGATCGGAATGAACCAGGGCGGACCAGCCTCGGTGAGCGGCCGGTTCTGCGAAAACCAGCGGCGCAGCAGCAGGAAGGCGAACAGCGCGTGCAGGCCGGCGGCCACCGGCCAGATGACGCGGGCCAGCGCCAGCGAATAGGGCGCGGCGGCGGCTGCCATGAGGACGGTCGCCACGCTGAAGGCTGGCACGAAGGGGGCGCTGCGGGGATCGCGGAACTCGGCGAGATGGCCGGCCGGCCAGCGCGCGGCGCGGGCGAGATGCAGGATCAGCAGCAGGCCATAGAGCAGCACCGCCAGCGCCATGAACGCCTCGCCCGGCCAGGCCGGCGCACCGAAACTGGCCACCGCGCGCCGCCAGGCGAGGCCGGTGCCGGCCATGCCCATCACGCTGGCAAACAGCGACATCGGCACCCGCGCCAGCCAGGGCCGTA
>NZ_WNJP01000220.1 GCF_009733735.1 Sandarakinorhabdus oryzae
CGCGCCTGCTGGCGCTGGCCGCGGCTGTGCAGGCCGATCGCCAGGTGGCGGACGTGGCCGCGCTGCGCGCCCGCGCCGGCGAGGAGGCCAAGGCGTTTGAAAAGCAATTGAGCGCGATGGGGCTTTCGGGTGAAGACAATGCTCGTGCTCGCTATGCCGTGCTGGCGACGGTGGATGACATCGTGCAGAATCTGCCCGGCGGTGCCCAATCCGATTGGGCGCGTCTGAGCCTGGTCGTGCAGAGCTTTGGCCAGGCCTTTGGCGGCGACCAGTTCTTCACTATTCTCGATACGATGCTGCAGCGGCCGCAGGCCAATCTCGACATGCTGGAGCTCTATCACGCCTGTCTGGCCGTCGGCTTCCTGGGCCGCGCCCGGGTCGCGCCCGATGGCCGCCAGCAGATCGAATCCCGCATGAGCGCCATCTACAGCGCGCTGGCCGGCGTGCGCCCGCGCCCGGAGACGGACCTGGTGCCGCAATGGCAGGGCGTGCCGACGCCGATGCCCAAGGTGGGCTGGCTGGCCCGCGCCATTCTGGTCGCCGCAGCCGTGCTGGCGGTGCTGCTGCTGATCTTCCTGGTGCTGAAATTGTGGCTGGATGGCCGCGACGAGGCCGTCCGCGCCGCACTGCGGCCGCTGCCGCCGGTCACGCAGGCGCGCATCGACCGGCTTGGCGCTGACGTGCCGGCGCTGCAATCGACCCAGTTGGAGCGCATCCGCGCCCGCCTGCGCAACCCGTGCATCGAGGCGCGCGACGATGGTGCCACCATCCGGCTGGTGATCTCGCAATGCCCCGGTCTGCCGGGCGGGATGTTCACGGCCGGCGCGGCGCTGCTGGCGCTGGAATATGTGCCGATCATCGAGGAGGCCGGCCGCGCGCTGGCCCCGGAAACCGGCCAGATTGCCGTGGTCGCCCACACCGACAGCGATCCCATAAGGGGCGCGCTGGCGGCCAGCTTCCCCGACAACATGGCGCTGAGCCAGGCGCGCGCCGAGGACGTGGTGTCGATCCTGGCCCCGCTGATGACCGATCCGGCGCGCCTGTCGGCCGAGGGCCGAGGCGACCAGGAACCGGTGAACCGAGCCGATACGCCTGAAGCCAAGGCGCAGAACCGGCGTGTTGAACTCGTGCTGCCGCGGAGCGAATGATGGCCACGATCCGCAAATTCTTCGGCAACTGGTGGGTGCTGGCGGTGGGCGCGGCCCTGCTCGCCACGCTCATCGTCTTCCTCGTCTGCGGGCTGTTCGTCAGTTCGCTCCTGTTCCTGCGCTGGTGGCTGATCGCGCTGGTCTGGCTGGTGTTCGGCGGCGTCGCCGGCTGGCGCTGGTGGAAACAGCGCAAGGCCGATGCCGCGCTCACCGAGGCGATTGCCAAGCCGGCCGATCTGGAAGGCGAGGCGATGGCCGCCAAGATGCGGTCCGCGCTCGACCAGGTGAAGGGGCAGGGCAAGGGCGCCCTGTATAACAAGCCCTGGTATGTCATCATCGGGCCGCCCGGCGCCGGCAAGACGACGCTGATCCAGAAGAGCGGGCTCCGATTGCTTACCGATGAGGCGACCGCTGGCGTTGGCGGCACCCGCAATTGCGACTGGTGGTTCACCGATGAAGCCGTGCTGATCGATACCGCCGGCCGCTATACCAGCCAGGACAGCAGTGCGAGCGAAGACGCGTCGGGCTGGCGCAAGTTCCTCGGCACGCTGAAGAAAGCTCGGCCGCTGCAGCCGCTGAACGGGGTCATCGTCGCCATCGGCCTCGATGAACTGGGCAAGGCCAACGCCGAAGGGCTGGAACGCCACATCGTCACGCTGCGCGCCCGTATCGCCGAACTGTCGCGCGAACTGGGCCTGGAACTGCCGGTCTATGTGCTGTTCACCAAGGCGGACTTGCTGGTCGGCTTCACCGAGTTCTTCGACGATCTCAGCGTGGAGGGACGGCGGGCCGTGATTGGCCACACGCTGCCGCTGGTGGCGGACCGGCCGAGCCAGGCCAGCCTCGCCGCCGGCTATGACGATGCGGTGCAAGCGCTGGCTGATCGGCTGCCCAATCGCCTGCAGAACGAAGGTGATCCGGTGCGCCGCGGCGCGGCCTTCACCCTGCCGGCGCGCTTCATCGATTTGCGCGCCCGGCTGATCCGCCTGCTTGATGGCGTGTTCGGCGAAGGCGCCACCAAGACGCCCCACGCCGCTGCCGCCCGCCTGCGCGGCTTCTACTTCACCAGTGGGGTGCAGCAGGGCACGCCGTTCGATCGCCTGCTCGGCAGCCTGTCGGCCACCATCGGCCAGGGCCAACGTGCGCGGCCGTCGAACCCGCGCGCCTTCTTCGTCAATCGCCTGCTTGCCGAAGTCATCATCCCCGAAGCCGGCCTTGCCGGGCCGGACATGGCACGGCGCAAGCGCAACCGCGTGCTGCAACTGGCGGCAGCCGGTGCCGGCGGTGTCGTGGCGCTCGGCCTTGCAGGCGCACTCGTGTACAGTTTCATCAACAATCGCGGCGGCCAGGATGCGACCCTGGCCAGTGCCGAGGCGATCAAGGGTGGCCAGACCGCGCTTGATCCGGGCGACCGTGTCTCGCTGTCGGCCTCGCTGGCTGAACCGCTCGACGTTCTCGACGCGCTGCGCGACCGGCTGCCCTATGGTGTGGCCCCGGCGGCAGACCCGCCGCTCAGCCAGCGCTTCGGCCTCTACCGCACCAGCCTTGCCGATGAATCGGCGCGCGCCTATCGCGACGGCCTGCAACGTTATCTGCTGCCGCGCCTGATCGTGGCGTCGGAAAGCGCCCTGCGCGCGGCTGGGGATGATCCGGTGGCGGTCTATGAACCGCTCAAGGTCTATCTGATGCTGGGCAACCGCGCCGGCGCCCGGCGCGACAATGGCTATATCCTGCAATGGCTGGAGAATGACCTCGCCGCGCGTGAGTTCCCCGGTGAGGAAAATGCGCCGACCCGGCGTCGCATCCTGTCGCACGCCCGCGCGCTGCTGGCAGACGAGGGCCGCTTTGGCCGGCAGCTGACCGGCGGGCTGCTCGATGGCCCGTTGGTCGAGGCCACGCAAGGCATCGTCGCGGCGATGAGCCCCGAACAGCGTGCGCTGGCCCTGCTCAAGCAGCAGGTGGGCGGCGATGCGTGGCGCATGGTGGGCAACGCGCTGTTGCCGGGCGAGGCGCAGGCCTTTGCCAACCCGTCGGAACTTGAATCGCTCAGCGTGCCCTACCTGTTCACCAAGGCGGGTTTCCAGAAGGGCTTTGCTGCCAATCTCGCCACCATCCGCGACGCGCTCGACAAGGATCGCTGGATGCTGGGCAGCAGCGCGGCGGCGCAGGTGCCGCTCAACATGGGCCAGCTGGGCGCGCTCTATGCCGATGAATATGTGCGGCGCTGGCAGACGGTGCTGAAGGCACCGCAACCGGGCGATTACGCCAGCGATACCACTGCACTGGCGCGGTTGGCCAACAAGGGCACATCACCGCTGAAGAAGATCAGCGACCAGGTGGTGGCCAATGTCTCCGGCCTCAGCGTGCAGATCAAGGCACCCACCCTGCCGGGTGGCGCGCTGGGCCAGGCCGCCGGCAAGGTGCTGGCGGCCGAAGCCGGCCAGGGTGCCGCGGCCGTGGCTGCCCGCCAGATCGAGGCGAGCTTCCAGGGTCTGAAGGCCTATGCCGGCGGCGCCACGCCGCAGATCGGCCAGCTGCTCGATGCGCTGGGCAAATATCAGCTGGCGCTCGCCCAGGCCAAGGTCGCCGGCGGCGGCGGTGGTGGTGGTGGCGGCGGTGCCGCCGGCATCGCGGCGGCCGCAGCCGAACTGCAGGTGGC
>NZ_WNJP01000221.1 GCF_009733735.1 Sandarakinorhabdus oryzae
GCCGCCAGCATCGCCACCAGCAGCGGCAGGCGCACGGCGCGCGGCGTGGTGGCCGCTGCCTTTGCGGCCGGCGCTGCCCCGTTCATCGCCTCATTGCCCGCAGCGCCCCGCACATCCTGCCCTTGTTGGCGGCTGCCTCCGCCCTGCCCGGTTGCAGCCCGTCCTGCCCATCCCTGGCGCGCCGCGAGCGTGCGCGCGTTAACCTTGTAGCCGGCTAACCTTGCCAAAGGCTTTTGTCCATGCGCGATTGCCGCGACCGGCGGCGATGCGCAGGCTTGCAAAGCCGCACGGTGCTGGCCATAGCGTCGGGCATGTCCACTGCTGAACCTGCCCCCTATATCGTCAAGGGTGCCACCGGCGATTGGGAAATCGTCGTCGGCCTCGAAGTCCACGCCCAGGTGACGGCCAACGCCAAGCTGTTTTCCGGCGCCAGCACCCAGTTCGGCGCGGAGCCCAATTCGCAGGTGAGCCTGGTCGATGCGGCGATGCCGGGCATGCTGCCGGTGATCAACGGCGAATGCGTGCGCCAGGCGGTGCGGACAGGCTTGGCTATCAACGCCCAGATCAACAAATGGTCGCGCTTTGACCGCAAGAATTATTTCTACCCCGATCTGCCGCAGGGGTACCAGATCAGCCAGCTTTACCACCCGATCGTCGGCGAAGGCTGGCTGGAGGTCGAACTCGACGATGGCGCCCGGAAACGCATCGGCATCGAGCGCATCCATCTTGAGCAGGACGCCGGCAAGTCGGTCCACGATCTGCACCCGTCCATGTCCTATGTGGACCTCAACCGCTCCGGCTGCGCGCTGATGGAGATCGTGTCGCGGCCCGACATCCGCTCGCCGGCCGAAGCCGGCGCTTATGTGGCGGCGCTGCGCCAGCTGCTGCGCTATGTCGGCAGCTGCGACGGCAACATGGACGAAGGCTCGATGCGGGCGGACGTCAACGTGTCGGTGCGCAAGCCCGGCGCGGACTTCGGCACCCGCACCGAAACCAAGAACGTCAACAGTGTGCGCTTCATCATGCAGGCGGTGGAGCATGAAGCCCGCCGTCAGGTCGATCTGATCGAAAGCGGCGGCCGCGTGATCCAGGAAACCCGCCTGTTCGATCCGAACAGCGGCACCACCCGTTCCATGCGCGGCAAGGAAGACGCGCATGATTATCGCTACTTCCCCGATCCCGACTTGCTGCCGCTGGTGTTCGATGATGCGTTCATCGCCGAATGCCGGGCGAGCCTGCCAGAACTGCCCGCCGCCAAGCGCGCCCGTTATGAATCGACGCTCGGCCTGTCACCCTATCTCGCTGCGGTGCTGTCGGCCGAGCAGGAAACCGCAGCCTGGTTCGAAACCGCGCTCGCCGCCACTGCCGCGCGTGTCGGCAAGCCCGACACCGAGGTGGCACTGCGGGTTGCCAACTTCATCTCCACCGATCTGTTCGGCGCGCTGAAGAAGCTGGGCAAGGATATCGGCGAAAGTCCGGTGTCCGCCGACTCACTGGCCGAGCTGCTGGCCCTGGCAGCCGATGGCACGCTGTCGGGTCCGCTGATGAAACAGGTGTTCGAGGCCATGCTGGAAAGCGGTGACTCCGCGGCCAGCATCGTCGAAAGCCGCGGCCTGCGCCAAGTCTCCGACACCGGCGCCATCGACGCTGCCATCAAAGCCGTGATGGACGCCAACCCCGACAAGGTGGCCGAATACAAGGGCGGCAAGGACAAGTTGTTCGGCTTCTTCGTCGGCCAGGTGATGCGCGCCATGGCCGGCAAGGCGGCGCCGGCGGTGGTCAATGATCGGCTGAAGGCGCTGCTGGACGGTTGATTCGGGTCGCACCAACCAATTTTAAAGGAATTCATGACCTGATGCTGTGACACGGCAAGTATTGCCGAAATGATTCGCGCGCCAGGTTGAACCATGATTCTGAAACACCGTGAGGATCGCAGCACCAGCATTGCCACGCTGGAACAGCTGATGGCGCACCCGGCTGCCACCCGCCACGATATCGAACGACTGCGCCAGCAAATCGATGCGATCATCAAGGGCGACATGAGCGAGAACAAGGCCGCGATCGAACTGGAGACGCATTGGGGCCACAGCGCCAACCACGTCATCATCCATGATCTGCGGATCGAACTAGACGGCCTGGTGGCGCAGATCGACCATCTGCTGATCAACCGGCTGCTGGATGTGTGGGTGCTGGAAAGCAAGCGATTGGGCGGCGGCATCAAGGTGCAGGACAATGGCGAATGCCTCACCTTCTCGAATGGCCGCTATCCCGTCGCCATTGATTCACCCATCGAGCAGAACCGCCGTCACGTGAAGATGCTGGAACGGCTTTTTGACAGTGGCGCCGTGCCGCTGCCCCGGCGGATGGGCCTGACGTTGAAGCCGCGGCTGCGCAGCCTGGTGTTGATCGCGGAAGGCCGGATCTCCCGTCCGTCAAAGCCGGTGCCCGGCATCGAAAGCCTGGTACGCACCGATCAGATGTTCGCCCATATCCAGCGCGGGGTCGAGAACGGCAATCCGTTCGATCTGGCCAAGTTGGTGAGCGCCGACACAGTGAAAGCGCTGGGCGAACAGCTGGTCGCAATGCACCGGCCGATCGAATTCGACTGGGAACGCCGCTTCCAGCTCGCCGGACCACGTGCCATTCCAAAGGCAACCACGCTACCAGTTGCGCCGTCGCCAACGCCCCTGCCGGCGCAGAAAGCCAAAGTGGTACCGATCCGTTCGCCCGAAACGCCGGCCCATCCCAAACCGCCTGCAGGCCAATGCGATGCCTGCCAGGCGCCGATCAGCAGCGGCGTGAAGAATTATTGCCGGAAGAATCCGGAGCGCTTTGGCCACCTCACCCTGTGTATGGACTGCCAGGGGAAATTCACCGCGCAGGCCAGCTGAACCCTCCGTTGGTCGTCAGGATGGCGCGGTTCGTCGCCCCAAAGCTTGACGATATATGAACAAATGCCCTAGCGGCTTGATTCTGTTCAGGCAGGATCGCGCCGGCGTTTGCGGTTGATCCTGCAGGTCGTGTCTGTCGCGTTGGTGGTGTGGTTTTGACCGCCAACTGCCGCAGGGGCGCAAGTTCGGCAATGAATGTGACCCTTACGCCGCGTCATCAGATGCAGGCTGCTGCGGCAGCCGTTTTGCTGGCCTCTGGCATGGCATTGAGCCATGTCGCCGCCCAAACGCCCGATTCCCAGGCTGCCAGCCAGCCTGTCGCCGTGGCTCCCGCCGAGGTCGAGCCCGTCGCTGAGGCCAAGCCTTCGCTCAACGAACGTCATGTCACCTGCATGGCCAAGGTCGTGCACCATGAAGCCGGCAACCAGCCGCTGGCCGGCCAGATCGCCGTCGCCCAGGTGCTGATCAACCGGGTCAAGCAGGGCTTTGGCGACAATGTCTGCGACGTGGCCAACCAGCCCGGCCAGTTCTTCCGCCTCAATCGCTACCACCCCAACCGCAAGAGCGCGCAATGGGCCGAAGCGGTGGAGGTGGCCCGCACCGTGCTCGCCGGCGAAGCCCGCGACTGGTCGAAGGGCGCGCTCTATTTCCATGCCAATTGGGCCCGGCCCAACGGCTTCTTCCGCGGGCGCACCAAGGTTGCCCGGCTGGAAGACCATGATTTCTATCGGTAACGATTATTCGGCTGCGGCCTGATCGGGCCAGCGCGCCGCCTTCACCTTGTTCCATTCCGCATGAAGCGCCGCGCGCGGGCCATCCAGCCCGCGCGCCGCCGTGCGGTCAGCCAGACCATGGGCCACCGCGCCGATGCGGGCACTGCGGGCGCCGGGCTCCAGCCCATCGGCCCA
>NZ_WNJP01000222.1 GCF_009733735.1 Sandarakinorhabdus oryzae
CTGCCCCGCCACGGTGCGACGCTGGCCGACATGCGCGTGGAGGCGGTCGAGCCATTGCTGCGCCGGGCGCTGGGCCTGGGCGACGGCGGCAGCGAGGCGGCCACCCTGGCGGCGGGCATTGCCAGCCTGCCGCTGCCCAAATTGCAGCAGTTCGCACAGGCCCTGGGGCAGCAGGACGGAGTGACGGCGCAGAAACTCGCCGGCAATCTGGTCGCCTTCCTGATGGCACCTCACAAGACCAGCCTGTGGGACGATCTGTGGCGGATGTTCTACACGGCCGACAACAAGCCGCGTGTGGTGACCGGCCTGGTGCCCAGCAAATTGCAGAAGGCCAATCCCGATTGGCAGCCATTCTGCGCCGATATGCAGGCCCAGTTGCTGACCATCCGGGCCGAACTGGAACGCTGGCAGATCCTGGCCTTCGCCGGTCGTCACCTGCGCGTGGCGGTGCGGCTGGCGCAGGACTGGCGGGCCGCCAAGCATCGCGCTGGCGTGATCGATTATGACGACATGATCGCCGCGGCCGCCCGCCTGCTTGGCGAGCCGGGCGCAGCGGACTGGGTGCGCTTCAAGCTCGACAGCCGCATCGACCATGTGCTGGTCGACGAGGCGCAGGACACCAACCTGTTGCAGTGGGAGGTGATCCGTGCGCTGGTGGAGGAGTTTTTCAGCGGGCTGGGCCAGCGCGACCAGTTCCGCAGCCTGTTCGTCGTCGGCGATTTCAAGCAGTCGATCTTTGGCTTCCAGGGTGCCGATCCACAGGTCTATGCCGACAAGAAGGATGATTTCCACCAGCTCTGCGAGGCCGAGCCGGAGCGCTGGAAGGAGTTGCCGCTGACGGTGAATTTCCGCTCGGTGCCGACCATCCTCGACGTGGTGGACCGGGTGATCGGTCATGTCGGGCAACAGGATTTCGACCCCGCCGGGGTGCCGCCCCACATCGCGCACAAAGAGGGCGCCGGGCTGGTGACGCTGTGGCCGCCAGTGCTACCAGACGATGATGCGCCGGAGGAAGAGGGCGAGGCTGGCGGCGATGATGCGCCGCCGCTGGCGCTGGATATCGCCATGGCGCGCCGCATCGCGGCCACCATCGCCGGATGGCTGTCGCCCAAGGCACCGCTGATCCTGCCAGCCAGCGGCCGCCGTGCTGCGCCACAGGATATATTGGTACTGGTGCGCCGGCGCGGCGGGCTGATGAACGCGCTGGTGACGGCGCTGCACGAAGCCGGCGTGCCGGTGGCCGGGGTGGACCGGCTGAACCTCGCCGAACCGCTGGCCGTGGCCGATCTGCTGGCGCTGGTGCAATTCGCCTGCCAGCCCGGCGATGACCTGACGTTGGCGGCGCTGCTGGTCTCGCCTTTTTGTGGTCTGGATCATGATGCGCTCACCGATCTGGCGGCCGAACGGCCGGGCAGCCTGTGGGCGGCGGTGCAGGCCAGCGCGGATGCCACTGTTGCCAGCGCGCGTGCCTGGCTGGCCGAGGTGCTGCGGCTGGCGGCCGATGTGTCGCCCTATCGTTTCCTGGAAACCATCCTGTCTGGCCCGCTCGCCGGCCGTCGCAAGCTGCTGGCCCGGCTGGGCGAGGAAGCCCGCGATGCGGTCGATACGGTGCTCGATCAGGCGCTGGCCTGCGAGGCGGCGGGCGCGGCCAGTTTGCAGGCCTTTCTCGCCTGGATGGCGGCCGAAGACCTGGAAGTGAAGCGCGATCCCGAAGCCGCCATCGATGCCGTGCGGCTGATGACGGTGCACGGTGCCAAGGGCCTGCAGGCGCCGATCGTGATCATGGCCGATGCCTGCAGCCTGCCACGTCCCGACAGCGGCGCGCTGGTGCTGCCGGTGGCCAATGGCCCCGATCTGCCGCTGTGGCTGCCGCCTGGCCTGATCGCACCGCCGGAGTGGCTGGCGCAGGCCCAGGCGCGCCGGGCCGAGCGGGTGGCGCGCGAATATCGCCGGCTGCTCTATGTGGCGCTGACGCGTGCGGAGGAGGTGCTGTGCATCGGTGGCGCATCGAAACCAGGCAAGCAGTGGGATGTGCATCCCGACAGCTGGTATGCGCTGGTCGAGGCCGCATTGGCCGATGTGGCTTTGCAGGAGGAGGTTGACCCCAACTGGCCGGCGCCGGTGCGCAGCCTGCGCACCGGGCCGCCGGTGGCGCTGAAGAAACAGCAGGTCACGCCGGCGGCCAGCCTGATCCCGACCGATGGCTGGTGGTTGCGCGCTGCACCCGTGGAAGCGCGGCCGCCGCGGCCACTGGCGCCGTCGAGCCTGGGGCCCGACACGGTGGCCGATCCGCCGCCCGATGCGGCCCGCAAGGCCGCGGCGCGGCGCGGCACGGCGCTGCACAAATTGTTCGAGACGCTGCCCAGCCTTGCCGCCAGCGTGCGGCGCGAGGTGGCGCTGAGATGGTGCGCGCTCAACGTGCCGGATCTCGATGCCACGGAACTGGTGACGACCGTGCTGGCCGTGCTCGACGATCCGGCCTTTGCCGCAGTGTTTGCGCCCGACGCACTGACCGAGGCGCCGCTGGCCGCCGTGGTGGGCGAGGCGGTGATCGCCGGCAGCATCGACCGGCTGCTGGTGAGCGATACCGAGGTGCTGGCGGTGGATTTCAAGACCGGCAGCCGCGTGCCGGCCGGGCTTGATGCGGTGCCGCCAGCGCACCTGGCGCAGATGGGCGCCTATGCCGCGGCGCTGGCCCGCGTTTTTCCGGGCCGCACCGTGCGCGCCGGGTTGCTCTACACGGCCGGGCCGCGCCTGATCGAGCTGCCCCAAGACGTTCTTTCCGCCTGGCAACCTGCAGCCACATTGCAGCCAGGCGGGCCAGCGCCTATCTTGCCTCTATAAATCTGATCTTGGAGTCTCCCATGACCAAAGCCGTGACTGATGCCAGCTTCGATGCCGAAGTGATCAACGCCGAAAAGCCGGTGCTGGTCGATTTCTGGGCCGAATGGTGCGGCCCGTGCCGCATGATCGCCCCGGCGCTCGAAGAGCTCAATGCCGAGATGGACAATGTCGAGATCGTCAAGGTCAACATCGACGACAATCCCGACGCGCCCGGCCGTTATGGCGTGATGTCGATCCCGACCATGATCCTGTTCAAGGGCGGCAAGCCGGTCGCCATGAACGTCGGCGCCAAGCCGAAGGGCGAACTGAAGGCGTGGCTGACGGGCGCGCTGGCGTAAAGCCAGCGCTTGGGCTGACGGGCGCGCTGGCGTAACCCTCACCCAGCTCGGCTGTGCCGGGTCGACCCTCTTCCCAAAAGGGAGAGGGGTCAGGCCGGCGACACCACCTGGCCCAGTCGCGGGAAGTGGACGTTGACGGTCAATGGGACCGTCAGGCCCGCCTCCACGTCCCGCGCGATCGTGATGCCGGTTGAATCGCAGCGCAGAAGGCGGCCGACGCTGGGCGCGTCTTTCGTGCCGTCCTGCGTGACGCCCACCATCATGCCCGCAGCGTAGGGTGCATCGACCCGGCCCGTCACCGGCGCTGGAACGGCGTCGCGTGCTGCGGCCAGCGCGTCGTCGGTCGTCATCTCCCGCCGCTCGCCGTGGCCGAAGCCGGCCATCCGCCCAAACCAGTCAGCGACACAAGGCATGGCCAGCATGGCGGCGGCGTTGGCGGCGGCGGTCGGCACGGCCTTCACGAACCAGAGGTTGCTGTAGAGCGCCAGATCGCCCGCACCCGGCGCATCGCCGCCGATGAAGGCGCGGCCATCGGCCAGCGTGTCCGACAGCCACTGGCTCGCCACCCGCGCCTGGCCGGCCAGATGCGGCGC
>NZ_WNJP01000223.1 GCF_009733735.1 Sandarakinorhabdus oryzae
GGCCAGAGCGACGCTGCGTCTGCGCTATGATCCGCTCACCGCGCGCCTGCATGCTGACGTGGCGGCCAGCGGCGCAGGCAAGGATGCGCCGATCGCCGTGGCGGTGCATCGCCGCCAGGGCGACGGGCCGGGGCCGATCCTGGTCACGCTGCGGCTGGCCGGCACGCGCACGGCCAGTGCCGAATATGCGCTCGATGCCCTGGGCCGCGCCGATCTGGCGGCCGGGCGATTGACGGCCATGCTCTATACGACAGCCGCCCCGCTGGGGGCAGGGGCGACCAGTTTGGCGTTCAGATAGGCGGTCAGACCTGCCCGCGCCGGCTCATGAAGGCCAGCCGTTCAAACAGCATCACGTCGGCCTCGTTCTTGAGCAGTGCGCCGTGCAGCGGCGGGATCAGCGATTTGGTGTCGCGGTTGCGCAGCACGTCCACCGGCAGATCCTCGTGCATCAGCAGCTTCAGCCAGTCGAGCAGCTCACTGGTGGAGGGCTTCTTCTTCATGCCCGGCACTTCGCGCATGTCGAAGAAGATGTTGAGCGCCTCGCCAACCAGGGCGCGCTGGATGTTGGGATAGTGGACGCGCACGATGGCTTCCATCGTCTCGCGGTCCGGAAACTTGATATAGTGGAAGAAGCAGCGGCGCAGGAAGGCGTCGGGCAGTTCCTTCTCGTTGTTCGAGGTGATGATCACGATCGGGCGCTGGGCTGCCTTGATGCGCTCACCGGTCTCATAGACGTCGAACTCCATGCGATCGAGTTCGGTCAGCAGATCGTTGGGAAATTCGATGTCGGCCTTGTCGATCTCGTCGATCAGCAGCACCGGCAGCTTTTCCGACGTGAACGCCTCCCACATCTTGCCGCGCTTGATGTAGTTGGAAATGTCCGAAACGCGCGGATCGCCGAGCTGGCTGTCGCGGAGGCGCGAGACCGCATCATATTCGTACAGGCCCTGCTGGGCCTTGGTGGTGGACTTGACGTTCCATTCGATCAGCGGCGCATCGAAGGCGTTGGCGATCTGCTGGGCCAGCACGGTCTTGCCGGTGCCGGGCTCGCCCTTCACCAGCAGCGGCCGGCGCAGCGTGACAGCAGCGTTGACCGCCACCTTCAGATCATCGGTGGCGACATAGCCGGTGGTGCCTTCGAAACGCATGATCAATTTCCTTCCGCGCCAAGGGTTATGCGCCCGCGACGAAGCGTGCAATCCTGTCATTGTGCGAAGGTCGGGCCAGTGCCATAACGCCGCAGTAAAGGGGCCAAGGGCCAAAAAACCGGGGGAATTTCATGCGTTCGTCTTTGCGTGTCGTGGTGGCTGCGGCCTTGCTTGCGGCCACGGCAGCGCCGGTACTTGCCGCACCTTCAGCGCTGATCCGCTGCGATGGCTATGGCCGCCGGCAGACGCCGGGTGAGCAGGTCGGGCGCGGCATCCTGATCCTGGGCACACTCGGCCTGTTCGGCAGCGCCGAGGCCGACAATCCAGCGGCCCGCGAAGCCGGCGAGAAGGGTATTGCCGCCTGCACCGAAGCGCTGACCGACAGCCGCACCACCGGCAATCCGGTGCGCCGCGCCGAGGTGCTGATGATGCGCGGCGTGCGCCAGTTCGAGATGGGCCGGTTTGACGACGCCATCGCCGACGCCAAGGCCGCCCGCAGCGTGGAGCTGACCCCGCTGGTGCGCGCGCATTTTGACCGGAACATCGGCGCCGGCTCCATCATGCTGGAGGCCTTTGCCCGGCTGTCGCAGAACAACCAGGCCGAAGCCGAGAAATTGGCGTTCCAGGCCGCCAACGCCCGGCCCAACGGCAATTTCCTCACCGAGGAGGCGTTGCGCATCATGGCGTTGTCACCCGAGGTGACGGCGGATGAGCGTTTCCTGATCGACCGGCTGTGGCGACTGCTGCCCAACTTGCGGCCGGCGGTGAACCTGGAAGGCGCCGGCGATTGGGTGGGCGCGGCAGCGAGCGTGAAGACACTGACCGCCGGCATGACCAAGCCGGGCGTCGTCATCCTGTCCCGCCTGGCCGCGCTGCAGGCGCTGGCGGGCGACAGCAAGGGCGCCGAGGAGACGCTGGCCAAGGTCTCGCAGGATATCGACGAACTGGCGGCCAAGGCCGGCGGCACCGATCAGGCCGCGCAGACCGCCGCGCAGCAGGTGGCGCGCGCCGACGAGATGGTGCAACTGGCCCGCGCGCAGCTGGCGCTGAACCAGGGCAAGACCGAGGAGGCCAAGGGCTTCCTGGCCGGGCGGCCGCGCTGGTTGTCGCCGGCGGCATTGACTGCGCAGATCATCGCCAATGTGCAGGCCAAGGGTGGTGCCGGCACCGCGCCGGGGGTGGACCCGGCCAAGATCCGCAGCGACGCCGCCAAAGTGGCGCGCGAAGCGGTCACCGGCAAGGGCGTGCTCAATCTGCTGGTGACGATGCTGCCGCGTTGGGAAGAGCCCGGCGAGGCGCAGGATTTCGGCAAGGCGATGACAGCGCCTTCAAAGTTGATGCAGCCCAAGCCATCCCGCGACGGCGCGGCAACCAGCATCAGTTCGGCGCGCGTGGCGGCGATCGATACCGTGACCGAGGCGTTGCTCGTGGCTGCAGCCCGGGCCACGGCCGCCAAGGGCCAGGACCGCTTTGCCGTGCTCTTGAACTTCATCCTGCCCAGCACCAACCGCGCCGGGCTGACCAGCCGGTTGAGCTTGCTGGATTTCGTGACGCCCGCTGACGCAGCCTTTGCGGCTCAGGAAGCGCGGGCGTTCAAGGTGGCGGACATCGAGGCGGCACTGGGCGGCCAGTATCGGCCGCCGGAACCGGTGAAGCGCACCGGCGGCTGATCAGCGATAGGCGTAGGTGACTTCGTTGGTTTCGCCGCCAACGAAGCCGAACATGCTGCCCTTGCTGTCGGCGGTCTGGCTCGCCAGCCGCGGGCGGCCATCAGGGCCCAACCGATAATCGCTGATCTGCTCGAAATTCGTCACCTTGATCAGCAGGTTCAGCTTGAAATTCTCGTGCGCTTTCACCTTCAGGCGGGCGACATAGGGCTTGCCATCATTGCTGGCCAGCACCGCCTCACCCGAAAGGTGGCTGGAAATGTCGGAAGTGTCGGTCCGCACCGTGCCCGGCGGCAGCACCGGGATCTTCAGCACCTTGCGGCCATCGCCGTCGGTCGAGATGTCGGAAGCGGCGGCCATCAGCGCGGCCAGCCGGTAATAGCCGGGCACCGGGTTGGCAGCGGTGGCCTTGCGGAAATCCTTGAGCTGGCTGGCAGTGGGCGGCTTGCCGTTGACGCTGACCAATGACCAGTGCTGCCCATCCCAGCGCTCCACGGTCACCGTCTTGTCCTTGATGCCGGGGCCGCGGCGGACGGCGGTGGTGGTGCGATCGAAGGCGATGGTGGCCGGGTTGGTGGCGCGCGCATCGGTGATGATGGCATCGCGCAGCGGTTCGAGCCGCAATTCGTCGGCAGGGGCGGCCGCCATCAGCAGGCTGGCGAGCACCGGCAGCACGATGTGGGGCAGGGGAAGGCGAGTTCGACCCGTGTTCATTGCGTCATCCGATAACCCGGCGCGACATTCTGCCACAAGCGGCAACCGTGATTGGCCACCGCGTCAGGCAGAAATTGCCGCCGCGGCGTTGCATTGCGGCATCACCTGTTTCCAATTGATGAACGGCTGGAGGCCCGATCGGTTGCGGGCCGGCGTTCAGCCCGCGTTGGCCAGGCCCTGGGCGGCGAGACGCAGGCCCGGGCGCAGCGCCAGCGCGCGGCGGAAGTC
>NZ_WNJP01000224.1 GCF_009733735.1 Sandarakinorhabdus oryzae
ACGCCGGGCAGCCTGATCATCAACGGCGCCGTGCTGGCCGATGCCAGCGGCGTGGGCAGCAATGCCGGGCCGGCCCAGGCCGGCGCCGTGCGCCAGTTCGCCCGCGGTGGCAGCCAGCTCAGCCTTGCCTCCCTCACCAGCACGGCCAATGGCAGCAGCCCGGTCTTTGCGCTGCGCGGCGGCCTGCTCGCCGATCAGGGCTCCACCATCAGCATCGTCGGCGACGCGCTGGTGTCGTCGGGCGTCGATCTCGGGCTCAATGATGGCGGCACCATCACGGCCGGCGGTGTCCTGCAGGTGACCGCGGGTGGCCAGGTGCTGGCCGGCTTTGCCACGCCGTCGGCCGGCGCAGTCGGCACGGTGACCGCGAGCCAAGTGGCGATCGATGCCGGCTCCGGTGTCTCTCTCGCCACCACGCTCGGCGGCGGCAGCAGCGTGTTCGTGCGCGGTTTCGGCCCGGTCACGGTCGGCGCGGTCACCAGCGGCGGCGATATCGGCCTGGTGGCGCAATCGACGCTGACCAGCGGCGCGCTGACCAGCGGGCGCGACCTCGTGCTGCTGGCCGGCGGCACCGTCACCACTGGCGCGCTGGCAACGCCGACCACTGGCCGGGTGCGGATCGGCGATTTCGCCCAGCAAAGCCTGATCAGCTTCACCGCCACCGGGCCGGATTACAGCGCGCTGTTCGCCGCCGCATCCAGCGCAGTGCCGGGCGACATCGTGATCGGCGGCACGGTTACCACCGGCCTGTTCGACGCCAGTGCCACCGGCCTGTTGAGGGTGACCGGCACGATCAACGCCGCGATCGGCGCGACGCTGAGCGGGAACGCGCTGCAGCTTGCTGACGCCAACAGCCCGGGCTTCCTCGATCTCACCTCGGCGACCAGCGTGGTGCTCGGCAATCTGGCGGTGACTGGCGCGCTGTCTGTCACCAGTGGCGGCAGCATCACCACTGGCAACATCACCACCGGCCAGTCTCTTTTGCTGTCGGCTGCTCAGCCGGGGGCGGCGCTTGCCACCGGCAATATCCGGTCAGACGGCGAGATCAGGCTGCTCTCGGCGACCACGCTTGCGACCGGCAGCCTGTCGGCGGGTGACCGCGTGACCCTTGATGCAGGCGGCGCCCTCACCACGGCCGCCATAGATGCCGGCACGGTCAACCCCGCGGCCGGCGCCACCGGCGTGCTGAGCGCCACCGCGCAGGGCGCGCTCAGCACCGGGCCGATCAGCGTTGCCGGCAGCGCCAGCCTGGCGGGCAGACTGGTAACGCTGAATGGCAGCCTCACTGCGCCCACGGCCACGATCTCCGCCAGCGATATCGCCATCGCGCCGGGCAGCGTGATTGGTGGCGCCAGCGCGACCAGCCTTACCCTGGTGATCGATCCGGCCAGCACGGCCGCCGTGATCGGCGGCGCTGGCGTGGCGACGCCGGGCACCTACAGCCTGTCCAACGCCGAGTTCGGCACCCTGCGCGCCGACACGATCACGGTTCAGACCGCCGCCGGCAGCATGACACTCGACACGCTCGCGCTGGCCGCCGTCTCGCCGGCGACCGGGCTGGCGACCAACCAGGTCAATCTGAGCAGCGGCGGCGTGCTGCGCGTGACCGGCGCCGTCAGCATGGCGCAGTCCGGAGCACAGAACCGGCTGGCGCTAACCTCTGGCAGCCGCATCGAGGTGGTGCAGGGCAGTGGCAGCGTGCGGCTGGGGGCGGGCGTTGACAGCCTCACCGGCACGCTGGCGCTCACCGCGCCGCGGATCTGGGTGGCCAGCGACGCGCTCCTCACCCAACTGGCCGGCGGACAACTCATCGGCCCGGCGCGCGACAATGCGCTCAATGCTGCAGGCACCCCCGCGGTGGCCGGCGGCTCGGTCGGGGCCGGCACCATCCAGATCAGCGCCGTCAACGAGGTGCTGATCCAGAACAGCGGCACACGGCCGCTGCCGGCCGGCTTCACCGCCGGGCCGGGCGGCCTGTCCATCAGCCGCGCCGGCCAGGGCAATGGCCTGATCGACGTGGTGATCAACGGCCGCATCCAGTTGAAAGACAACAGCTTTGCCACCGGCCAGGACACGGTTGCCCTGGTGCAGTTTGCCGCCGGCAGTCTCACCGCCGGCAGCCAGGTCAATGGCTGCGTCATCGGCGGGGTCTGCGCCAGCGTGCTGCCCGACACCGTCTCGCAACCGGTGCTGACCATCGTCAACAACGTGAAGGCGCTGACGCCGGAAGAGGTGGCGCGGCGCGAGGCAGCGCGGGCGGCGACCGAGCGGCTGCCGATCGTCGTGCTGCAGCGTCTGATCGATTATGGCCCGCTGTTTGCCGATCCCGACGCCAATGATCCGGTGACCAGCGGCGGCAATCCCGCCCTGTGGCTGGAGCCAGACCCGCGCCGCAACCGTGCACAGGGAGGGCAGAAGTGATGCGCCGCACCATCGCCCTGTTGCTGATCGCCGCGGCCGCCACCGCCGCACCCGCCACCGCCGCCGATCCGCTGTCGCTGGCTGACAGTTTCCGCATTGGCAACGCTGGCGTGCTGTGCACCGCGCAGAGCCAGGTCGCCGATCCGGCGCTGCAAGGCATGTTCGATCGCGGCTATCGCGTTGTCTGCCGTGATGCCGCTGCGCCGGTGGGCAATTTGTTCGTGCTGCGCAGTGCCGTGCCGGCGCTGCCGCCGGGCTGCCCGGCGCCGGCCTCCGCAACGGTCGCAGGCCTGCCCGGCGTGCTGGAATCGCGTTGCACAATCGAGGGCCTGGGCCGGGTGCGCTATCAGCTGACGCGCGGGCGCACGACCTATGTGGCCGATGGCTTTGCCGGCTATGCCTCCGCATTGCAGATCGGTCTCAGGTCGCTGATTGCCGATGCGCCGGTGGTTGGCACAGTGGAGGTGGCGGCGACCGAGGCGGGCGATCCCGCCGCCTTTGCGCGCTTGCAGGCCGGCAGCCTGGAACCTGGCCAGGCCCTGGCCGAGGCCTACACCCGCAACAATGCCGCCAGCTATGCCGAATCTGCCGAGTTCTTCGATCTGCTAGTCGAGCGCAGCCGCCAGGGCGCGCCCGGCTTCACCCGCAGCGCCGAATATCTTGCCAACCAGGGCCTGCAGCAATCCAACCTGATGGCCTTTGCCGAGGCCGACCGGCTGTTTGCGCGTGCCGCCCAGCTGCTCGACGCCAGCGATCCGGTCGCCGGCCGGCTGCTGCGCAATCACCAGGCCCAGCATCTGCTCAACCAGCGCCGCAATAGCGAAGCGCTTGCCGTGCTGGCGCGACCGGTGAGCGGTGATGTCGGCACCACCGAGACGACACGGCTGGCCGGCGGCTTCATCGACATGCCGATGTCGCAGCGGCTGAACACCGATGATGCGGCGATGCGGGCGCTGGGTGGCGGCAGCGCGCTGCTCACCACCGAAGAACGCATCGCCGTCCTTGATGCCCAGGCGCTTTATCTGTCCGCGTCGGCGCGCTCCGGCCTGGGCGAACTGGCCGCCGCCGACACGGCACTGTCCACTGCGGCTGACAGGCTGGCGCGGCTGCGCGGCGGGCGGGTGCTGTCGATCCTGTGGCTGCGCGCCGCCGTGGCCACCGAACAGGCGCGCGTAGGCGAGCAACTGGGCAAGGCGACGGACGCCCGCGCCGCGCTCGAACAGGCGGTGGTGTTGACCGAAGCGCAATTCCCGCAGAGCGCGGCGCTGCTCGCCGCCCGCGCCCAATTGGCGGCGCTGCTGGCGCGGCAGGGCGACAGCGCGGCGG
>NZ_WNJP01000225.1 GCF_009733735.1 Sandarakinorhabdus oryzae
GATCTGATCGAGCGCGGAGCCGCGGCCGGCCGGCGCATCGGCGCGGCTCTGCGCCAGTTGGCCGCCATCGAGCAGGATGCGCAGCGCGGCGCGGGCGCGGGCGACACGGCTCTTGACCGTGCCCACCGCGCAATCGCTGATCGCCGCCACTTCTTCACAGCTCATGCCGCTGGCGCCCATCAGGATCAGCGCCTCGCGCTGTTCGGCCGGCAGCTGCATCATCGCGCGCTGCATGTCAGCGAGGGCGACATGGCTTTCCTGGCTGGCCGGGATCGCCAGCAGCAGATCGGCGGAGTATTCGTCCCACTCGCCGCGGAAGCGGGCGCGGCGGGCCAGCGAGAAATAGGCGTTGCGCAAGATGACATGGGTCCACGCCCGCATGCTGGAACCGGCGACGAAGCGATCGCGCGCCATCCACGCCTTCAGCATCGTGTCCTGCACCAGATCGTCGGCCAGATCGGCATTGCCCGACAGGGACCGGCCATAGGCGCGCAGTTGCGGAATGGCCGCCGCCAGCGCCGCCTTGAAGGCGGCATCGCCCAGCGGCAACGGTGCCAGCGACAGCGCGGCCGGCTCATCCTGGCCAAGCTGATCCAGCAGGCGCTGCAGCCGGTCGGGCAAAGGGGCGGATTCGACGCTGGCGAAGGCGGTGCGCAGCAGGGCGCCAAGGTCGCGCACCGCCGGAGCGTGCGCTGTCGCGACAAGCGGGCGGGTTGGGGCTTTGGTCGCTCTGGTCATGGCTGCAGATCCCGCACGCTGGTCATCCGGCTTGCAACGCGCCGTCTGGGTGTCGGTTCCAGACGCGGCCTATTCATGCAGGGCGGCCGTCGAATTGAAGAACAGCGCCTGGGCGATGGCGGCCTGAACCTGGCCGGCCTGGAACGGCTTGGTGATCAGGAAGGTCGGCTCCGGCCGCTCGCCGGTGAGCAGGCGTTCGGGAAAGCCGGTGATGAAGATGACCGGCACGGCCTGCCGCGCCAGAATGTGGCGCACCGCATCGATGCCGCTGCTGCCGTCGCGAAGCTGGATATCGGCCAGCACCAGGCCCGGCGGCTCGGCAGCGACCAGCTCCAGCGCCTGGGCGCGGGTGGCGGCAATGCCGATCACGCCATGGCCAAGCCCGGTGACGATCGATTCGATATCCATGGCAATGATCGGCTCATCCTCGATGATCAGCACGCGGGAGCGCGTCATCCTTGCGATCTGCGCCAGCGCGTCGGCAATCAGGGCCGGCACGTCGGCCACGGCACAGCCGATCAGCGTGGCGATGTCGGGATCGGCAAAGCCTTCCATTGCGCCCAGCAGCAGAGCCTGCCGGGAGCGTGGCGTGATGGCCGCGAGCCGCGCACTGGCCATGCGGGCGGGCAGGCGGTCATCGGCCGGGCCGGGCGGCGATGGGCTGGTTTCGGCTGCCCACACCGCGTGGAAGGCGGCAAACAGCGCCAGACGGGGCGGCAGCGAGGCCGGCAGCAGCGCGCGATCCCCGACGACAGCCTCCAGCGTGGCGGCGACCAGCCCGTCGCCGGCCTCCTGTGAACCGGTCAGGGCCCGGGCATAGCGGCGCAGATAGGGCAGATGGGCGGCAAGCCGGGTTGCCAATGTCATTGCGGGGAACCTTTGAAGGGCCGCTGCGTTGAAGACAGGTCTCCACCGCGCGGGTTTGTCTGTGCTGGGCAGGCCCCGGATCAGTCCCCATTCCGGGCGGCGGCTGCACCATGGGCGCGGCCACCATCACAGGCAGGTGTAACATGCTTTCGCCAGCGCGTCTCAATTGGTGCATGATGGGCAATGATTGACGATCGGTCGCGGTGAACAGCCTGGTTGCCTGGATTCGTCAGCGGCTTCTGGCTGACAGCCCGGCCACTGCCAGCGAAGCCCTGCGCGCCGCCCTGCTGGAACAGGACAGGCTGACCCGCGACACCCATCACCAGGTGCAGAACAGCCTGCAGATCGTGGCCAGCATGATTGCCTTGCAGGCCCACGACAGCGAGACTCCCGAGATCAGGCAGGCCTATGCCGTGATCCAGGCCCAGATCCAGACGCTGACCCTGGCGCAGCGCTGGATGCGTGATGAAGGGCAGGCCGTGCTCGATCTGGCCGGGCTGCTGACCGAATTGTGCGCCGGGCTGGAGGCGAGCCTGGTCTCGGCCCGGCATCCGCGCGTGCGGATCAGCTGCGCCGTGCCCGCCATCGCGCTGCACCGCGATCACGCGACGCCGGCGGCCTTCCTGGTCACCGAACTTGGCATCATCGCGGCGGCGCACAGCCCGCCCGGCGTGCTGGAACTGGCGGTCACGGCCACTGCGGCGGCGGACCGGATCGCCATCAGCATGGCCTGCGCTGGCTTTGCTGCCATCGATGTGGTCACGGCGGGCAACCGGCAATCGGCGCCGCGCATCATCCTGGCCATGGCGCGGCAACTGGGCGGCAGCGTGCAGCATGACGCTGTCAACGGATCCTATTCGGTCGGCTTTGCGGCGTCGCCGGCCTGATCGGCCAGGGTGGCCAGGGCCGCGGCGATCCTGTCCTGCAGCCGCACGTCCTTCTCCACCGGGTCAATCGGGGCGGCAGCCATGCCTTCGTCGGTGGCGGTGCTGCGGTCGGTGAGGTCGAGCGCCCATTCGGTCAGCAGCCGCGTCTTGTCGGCAGCGGACAGGCGCTGGTCATCGAGCACATCCTGCGGCAGGCGATAGCGCGACGCGGGATTGCGGTTGGGGGGAACTGTCATGCCGGCAATTCCGCGCGCGGCCGCTGCGCCAGCATGGCCGTCAGGGCCGCTTCCAGCTGGCTGTGGCGGTAGGGTTTGCGCAGCACCGGCACGCCGGCAAACTCGGCCGGCAGCGCAGCACTGAGATCATGGCCGGTGGCAAAGGCAAAGGGCGTGCCCTGGGCCTGGAGCAGCGTGGCGATCGGCCAGGCCCAATCCTGGCCCAGGCTGACGTCGAGCAAGGCGGCATCCTGGCCGCCGGCTTCGGCCAGCGCCAGGCCATGGCGCAGTGACGCCGCCGGGCCAACCATCGCCCAGCCCAGTGCCGCACACACCGATTCCAGCGCCATCACGATGAAGGCGGAATCCTCCACGACCAGCAGGCGCGGTTGCGCCCGGGGCCGGGGTGGCAGGGATGGGCGCGATGCGGTGGCCACGATCGGCTCTCCTTTCGCCGACACGCGGGGCCGGTTCGTGATGCTACACCCGAAAGGGTCGCCCGTTTCGGGTGCAGCAAAATAAACCGGCCGCCAGCGTTCAGCGCGGCTGGATAGCGATTTCCACCCGGCGGTTCTGCGGCTCGCGCTGGCCGTCGACAGTGTCGACCAGCGAGCGATCCTCACCGAAGGACTGGATGGAAATGCGCGACTTGTCGATGCCCAGAGACACGAGTTCGCGTTCGACGGCGCGGGCCCGGCTCAGGCCCAGGGCCTGGTTGTAGGGCTGGCTGCCGGCGCGATCGGTGTGACCCGACAGGTTGATGACCGTGGTGCCCTGGCGCGACGGATCGGCCGCCTGCACGAGGATCTGGCGGGCTTCCGGCGTGATCGCATCGCGATCAAAATCGAAGAACACCATCAACGGACCAGCCGGGACCGGCGGCGCGGCTTCGGGCGGCGGCGGGGGCGGCGGGGCCGGGGCGGGCTCAGGCGGCGGCGGCGGTGCGGCCATCGGC
>NZ_WNJP01000226.1 GCF_009733735.1 Sandarakinorhabdus oryzae
GCCCGCCGCGACGGTGGCTTTGGCCGCCCGGCCAATGCGGCCCGCCCGCAGGGTCGCCCCGGTGGCGGCTTCGGTGGCCAGCGCAACAACGGCCAGCGGCGCTCGCCCGCCGGGCGCTGAGCGGCAACACGACGGCAACGAAAAACCCCCGCCAGATCGCTCTGGCGGGGGTTTTGCTTTGGCGTCAGGCGCTGCCGGTCAGGCGACGGTTGCCTTGAGGATCTTGCCCGGATTGCGCGGCGGCTCGCCCTTGGGCAGCGCGTCGACATGCTCCATGCCGGAAATCACCTCGCCCCACACCGTGTACTGGCGGTCGAGGAAGCGGGCATCATCAAAGCAGATGAAGAACTGGCTGTTGGCGCTGTGCGGCGCGCTGGTGCGGGCCATCGAGCAGACGCCGCGCACGTGCGGCACGTCATTGAACTCGGCCTTCAGGTCGGGCAGGTCGCTGCCGCCGGTGCCGGTGCCCTTGGGGCAGCCGCCCTGGGCCATGAAGCCGGGGATGACACGGTGGAACAGGATGCCGTCGTAGAAACCCTGATTGGCCAGGGTGGTGATGCGTTCGACATGGCCAGGCGCTACGTCGCGGCGCAGCTTGATGACGACATCGCCGCCGCTGTCGAGCGAAAGGGTAAGGGTGGTGGGCGCGTCGGCCATGGGGAGACTCCGTTCGGGGGAAAGTGGAGGCTCTAGCCGCGAAGCCGATGCGCCTCAAGTCGTTCCCGCAGGGCCGACGGAATCGGCGCCGGCCCGGTTGCCGGATCGCGGTGGACCAGGATGGAATCACACAGTGCGATACAGGCCCCCTCCTGGAAGGCGGCCATGGCCACCGTGAAGCTGCTGTTGCCGATATGGGCAATGGCATAGCCGATGGTGACCGGCGCCGGATAATTGCCCTCTGCCAGATAATCGATGGCCACGTGCGCCACGACGAAATTGGAACGGCGCTCGCCGGCAGCCGGCGCGGCCGGGCCCGCCCGGTTGAAGCGCACGCGGGTTTCCTCGAACAGCCGGGCGAAGGCGACGTTGTTCAGGTGGCCGTTCACGTCCATGTCGGCGAAGCGTGTCTCCAGCGTCAGGCTGTCCGGATAGGATGCGGACAGCCGCCGGCGCGGATCGGCCTTCATCGCATGCGATACCGGATCGGCATGGCCTTCAAGCCCGAAACGAAGTTGGCGACGGACAGTTTTGGCTCGCCTGCCAGTTCGATCTCGTCCAGCCGCGGCAGCAGTTCGGCAAACAGCGCCCGGATTTCCATGCGCGCCAGGTGCAGGCCCAGGCATTGGTGGACGCCGTTGCCAAAGGCGGTCTGCGGGTTGTTGGCGCGGTCCACCCGGAATGTGAACGGGTCCTCGAACACCGCCTCGTCGCGGTTGCCCGACCAATAGAAGAGCGCGACGCCGTCGCCCTTGCGGATGGTCTTGCCGCCCACCTCGGTGTCTTGGGTCGCGGTGCGCATGAAATGCTTCACTGGCGTCACCCAGCGGATCATTTCCTCGACCGCCTGCGGGATCAGCGAGGGGTCGGCCTTCAGTCGCGCCAGCTGATCGGGATTGCGGATCAGCTCCTTGAGGCCGCCGGATGCGGTGCTGCTGGTGGTGTCATGGCCGGCGGTGATGGTGATGGCGTAATAGCTGATCGCCTCGAGCAAGCCGATGGGTTCGCCATCCACGGTGCCTTGTGCGATGACGGTGGCGAGATCGTCGCGCGGATTGGCGCGCCGATCCTGCATCACCTCGCCGAAATAGGCGAAGAACTGCTGCACCAGCGCCAGGATATCGACCTGCGGGTTGCCGGTGGCTTCCGGGCCACCCAGCCCCTGCGTGATGATGCGGCTGCGCGCCACGACATCGGGATCCTGCGGGCCAAAGATTTCCTGCGTCATCTGCAGCATGCGGTTCTCGTCCGCGTCCGGCAGGCCCAGGATCTTCATGATGACGCGCAGCGGGTACCAGAGCGCGACTTCATTGACGAAGTCGCAGGCGCCGCCCAGCGCGGCCATGTGATCGACATGCGCCTTGGCAATGGCGGCGATCTCGGGCTCCAGCTTCTTCAGATTCTGCGGCATGAACCAGGTATGGGTGATGCGCCGCAGCTTCATGTGCAGGGGATCGTCGAGGTCAACCAGGGTTCGGAACAAGTGGCTGTCCCCGGTGGTCTGCTTGACGAAATCCTCAGCCTCGATGGGGCTGATATAGGTGCGCTCGCGGTTGATGAAACGGTCGTTGGCCTTGGACACGGCGACGATGTCAGCATGGCGGGTGATTGACCAGAACGGACGGAAGCCCTTGGGCTCGGTCCAGTGCACCGGGTCCTCGGCGCGCAGCTTGGTATAGGCGTCGTGGATGCTTTCATCGGCATAGGCGGCCGGGTTGACCAGCGTGTCGTCCAGCGTGTCGCTGTTGAAGCCGGGGAAGGGCATGGCGGTCATTGCTGGCGTCCTCTGGCTTGCACGGCGCCGCGGGCGGCTTCCACTTCGGCGGCGGAGACCTTGGCATTGGCGGCGGTCGAACGTTCGGCTTCCAGCGCCATCGCTTCGCCGAACGGCAGCGCATAGCCGTCGTTGATCAACTGTTTGTAGCCGCGCGCGAATGCGGGGGCGATGGTCGCCATGTCGTGGGCGAGCCTGGTGGCGGAGGCGACCAACTCGTCCGCCGGCACCACCCGATTCAGCAGGCCCCAGCGTTCTGCCGTGGCGGCATCGAGGAAATTGCCGCTGAGCGAGAGTTCGCGCGCCCGGTAGGGCCCGATCAGGCGGGAGAGTTTCTGGGAGAGTCCCCAGCCCGGCATGATGCCGACGCGGGCATGGGTGTCGGCAAAACGCGCATTCTCGCTGCCGATCAGCACGTCGCAGGCCAGCGCCACCTCGAAGCCGCCGGTGATGGCAACGCCGTTGATGGCGCCGATCACCGGCTTGCCGGTCTGTTCGATGGCTTTGACCGGATTGTCGTCCGGGCCTTCCGCGTTGGCGGCGCCCAGGCCCTGCTGGCCAAGCTCCTTCAGATCCAACCCGGCGGTGAAGGCGCGGGTGCCGGCGCCCGTCAGCACGATGGCGCGGACGTCATCATCGGCCTCCAGCGCCCGAAACACGCGCGCCAGTTCGCGGCGCAGCGCCGAACTCAAGGCATTCATCGCCTGCGGACGATTGAGTGTGACGACGGCCACCGGGCCATCACGACTGACCAACACGACATCTTCGGACATGCGCGTCCTCCCCTGCCGCCACATTAGTGCATTGCAGGCAAGGGGCCGCCTGCAATTGGCGATAGGGCGTTACTTCGCGCGCTTGAGGACGATGTAGAAAGCGCCGCCGCCGCCGTGGCGCGGGTGGGCGGCGCGCAGGGAGGCGACGTGGGGGCGCAGATCGGGCCGCTCCAGCCAGTGCATCAATTCGGCGCGGATGCGCGCCGGGCGATCAGGGCGGCCCTTGCCCGTGACGACCAGGATGACCCGGCTGCCGTCGCTGGCCAGGATGGCAGCGGACAAGATGGCATGGGCATCGGCCACCGTGTGCCCGTGCAGATCGATCACCCGGTCTGGCGAGAGGCGGCCGCGGCTGATCTGCCGGTCCCACGTGCCATCCAGCGGCGCGCCGAGCGGGTGGGGCTGCGGGCGGGCCGGCGGTGGGGGCGGCTTGGGCTTGGCCGGGGC
>NZ_WNJP01000227.1 GCF_009733735.1 Sandarakinorhabdus oryzae
CATAGCCGCCGCCCAGCGTCACCGCCAATGCCGCGCCGGCCCGTGCGACGGCGCGCGCCACCAGTACCTCGCGCGCGGCGAGGCCGGCATCGGTGAGCGCCAGTCGGCCAAGCCGGTCATCCTGATGCGGATCGACGCCGGCCTGATGCAACACAAGGCCGGGCCGGTGCCGCGCGAGCAGTGCGGCCAGCGCCGGTTCCAGCGCGGCGAGATAATCGGCATCCCCGGTGCCATCGGGCAGACCGATATCGACGTGGGAGCGTGCCTTCCTGACCGGGAAATTCTTCTCGGCATGGATCGACAGCGTGATGATGTCGTCGCGGCCGGCCATGATACGGGCGGTGCCATCACCCTGGTGCACGTCGCAATCCACGATCAGGATGGTGCCCACCTGGCCTT
This sequence comes from Sandarakinorhabdus oryzae, assembly GCF_009733735.1. Lineage (GTDB taxonomy): Bacteria > Pseudomonadota > Alphaproteobacteria > Sphingomonadales > Sphingomonadaceae > Sandarakinorhabdus > Sandarakinorhabdus oryzae. Next base: position 400 of record NZ_WNJP01000227.1, read on the forward strand.
CGCGTATCAGCCGGTTGGCAGCGATGGCCAGATCGTTGGTCACGCAATAACCCGCCCCGCCCTCCGGTCCGGCGTGGTGGCTGCCGCCAGCGCCGTTGGCCGCCCAGCCGTGCGCGAGGGCATGGAGCGCAGCACTATGAGTGCCGCCGGCCACCAGCCGCGTGCGGCGGGCAACGGCGGGGGTGACGGGCAGGCCGATGCGGCGTTCGATCTCGGGCGGCACGCGGGCAGCCAGCACGGCATCGACATAAGCGGAATCATGGACGGCATGGAGCCATGGCGCCGGCATCGGCTGCGGATCGAGCACCGCCACCGCCTGCCCGCGGGCGGCCAGCGCCGGCAACAGCAGCGCATATTTCGACATCGGGAAACGATGCCCCGGCGGCAGCGGCGGGGCATAATCGGCGTGGAAGAACAGCGGGAGCGGCGGCGCCCCCAGGGTCATGCCAGCGCCCGCGAGGCCATTTCCAGCACGTCCTTGGAAATGCCACTGGTGCCGGCGATGCGTTCCAGCTCGGCGCGCATCAGGGCGCCGCGGGCCTCGTCAAAGCGGCGCCAGCGGCCCAACGGCACTGCCAGGCGCGCCGCGCTCTGCGGGTTGATGCGATCGACGGCGATCAGCTGATCCGCCAGCAGGCGATAACCGGCGCCATCGGCAGCGTGGAACCAGCGCTGGTTGGCGGCAAAGGCGCCGATCAGGCTGCGCAGCCGGTTGGGATTGGCGATGGTGAAATCGGGATGGCCGATCAACGCCTGCACGCTGGCCAGCACGTCGGGCCGGTTGGCCAGCGCCTGCACGCTGAACCATTTGTCGATCACGTCGTTGTTGCCGGCAAAGCGCTGGTGGAAATCGGCGAGCACCGGCTCGCGGTCGGGCGACGAGCTGTTCACCAGCGCCGTCATCGCCCCCATGCGATCGGTCATCGTCGCGGCGGTGTCATACTGGCGACGGGCGGCGGCAAGGGCTTCATTGGAACCGGCGCTGACCAGGTAACCCAGCGCCACATTGGCCAGCCGGCGGGCGCCCTTGGCCTCCGGTGTCAGCGCCGCCGGATCGCCGGCCAGCGCTGCCACCTGCCCGGCATAGGCATCCCACCACAGGCCTTCCAGCCCCTGGGCGATGGCCAGCCGTGCGGCGTCGCGGCGGCGGTGGATGGCCTCCACCTCTACTTGCGCGGCGGCGTCGCCAATGAACGCCTCGGTCGGCAGCAGCACCGCCTCGCCCTTGAAGGCGGCATCAAGACCGGGATCGGTGAGCGTGCCGCGCACCGCTGCGACCAGTTCGGCCGGATCGTCATCGGTGGAGAGCACCGACAGGGCCAGGCGCTGGAACGCCTCCCAACGGGCGAACGGATCGTCATCGTGGGCGGCAAGGAAGGCGAGATCGGCGCGCGCGGTTTCGGCGTCCACCACCACCGGCGCGGAGAAACCGCGATTGAGGCTGGGTAGCACCGGCTCGGCGACAGCATCGAAGGTGAGGTGGGTGACCGCGTCCTTCAGTTGCACCACCAGTTCATCGCCGATGCGGCGGCCGGTCTCGCGGCCGATCAGCGCCAACCGGAACGGCATGTGCACAGTCTGCTTGTGCGGCTGGCCGGGCGTGGCCGGCACGGACTGGCGCAGCGTCACCTCGACCTTGCTGCCGGCCTGGCGCAGATCGACCGTCACGCGCGGCGTGCCAGCCTGCTCATACCAGCGGCGGAACTGGCCGAGATCGATGCCATTGGCATCCTCCATCGCCTTCACCCAATCCTCACAGGTGACGGCCTGGCCATCGTGGCGTTCGAAATAGAGATCGGTGCCGCGCCGGAAGCCATCCACGCCCAGCAGCGTGTGCAGCATGCGGATGACTTCGGCGCCCTTGTTGTAGATGGTCGCCGTGTAGAAATTGGCGATCTCGACATAATGATCGGGGCGGATCGGGTGGGCCAGAGGTCCCGCATCCTCCGGGAACTGCACGGCGCGCAAGGCGCGCACGTCGTCAATGCGCTTGACGGCAGCACTGCCCTGATCGGCGCTGAACTGCTGATCGCGGAAGACGGTGAGGCCTTCCTTCAGGCTCAGCTGGAACCAGTCGCGGCAGGTGACGCGATTGCCGGTCCAGTTGTGAAAATATTCATGGGCGACCACGCCGGCGACCGCATCGAAATCCATGTCGGTCGCGGTTTCGGTATCGGCCAGGATATATTTGGAATTGAAGATGTTGAGGCCCTTGTTCTCCATCGCGCCGGCGTTGAAATCGGCCACGGCGACAATGTTGAACTCATCAAGGTCATATTCGCGGCCATAAACGCGCTCGTCCCAGGCCATGCTGGCCTTCAGCGCGGCCATGGCGTGGGCGCAGCGCGGCACGTCGGCGGCGGCCGTCCAGATCGCCAGCTTCACCTGCCGGCCGCTCATGGTGACGAATTCATCCTCCAGTGCGGAAAGCTGCCCGGCGACCAGCGCGAACAGGTAACAGGGCTTGGGCCAGGGATCGGTCCAGCTGATCTCGTGGCGGCCACCGGGCAGATCATGGGCGTCACCGCGGTCGCCGTTGGAGAGCAGCACGGGATAAGCCGCCTTGTCGGCCTCCAGCCGCACCGAATAGCGCGAGAGCACGTCCGGCCGATCCGGGAACCAGGTGATGGAGCGGAAGCCTTCGGCCTCGCACTGGGTGACCAGTCGGCCCTCGCTGGCATAAAGCCCCATCAGCCTTGTGTTGCGCTGCGGGTGGATGACCACTTCGGTTTCCACCACCGCAGTATCACCGCTGATCGACAGGCTGAGCGTGTCGCCATTGGGATAGGCCGGCACCGAGGCCCCATCGATGCGGATGGCGCTGGTTTCGAGCGCATGGCCATCGAGCACCAGCGGCCGCTGGTGCGTGCCATTGCGCTGCACATGGAGGCGGGCCTTGACCACAGTGCGCACCGGATCGAGCCGGAAATCCAGGTGGACCTGCGGCACGAGCCAATCCGGCTCGCGATAGTCCGACAGGCGCACTTCGGCCAGCGGCGGCGTGTTTCGGGCATCCAGCATGGGCCTATGGTGCGCGAAAGCCCCTGTCAGGGAAAGCGGTTTCTGCCGTCATTCTACCGGCACGGGCGGCGGCAGCATCAACCCGGCGAGCACCGCCCATTCGGCTTCGGCCTCGGCCTTCAACAGCGCAAGCGCCCGCGCATCGCCGGCTGTCAGCACGGCGCCGAGCGCCGCCGCACGGGCATCGCGGCCCGTCGCCGCATCACCCACCAGCGGCCGCGCG
>NZ_WNJP01000228.1 GCF_009733735.1 Sandarakinorhabdus oryzae
GATGTGGCGGGCGGCGGGATCGAGTGGGCGGTCGCCGGGGCTGGCGAGGATCAGTTGCAGGCGCGGTGCAAGGCTGACGGCGGCGCGGGCCACATCCCAATCGGGCGCCCCCGGCGGGCGATCCACCGGCTCCTGCGCCCAGATTGCGGCCAGCGCCACGCCCTCATGGCGCGCGGCGGCCCAATCGGCCTGGCCGAGCAGCAGGTGATGGCGCTGTCCGTCGGGTCCGCGCATCAGCAGGTCTCCGGCACGATGGGCACCGGCAGCAACGGCGGGCCGCTGGGCGGTGCGCCGCTGCTGCCGCTGTCGCCACGCAACTGGGCGATGGGAACCGGCGGGCCGACGACGACGGACAGACCCAATATTTCCGGTAATTCGATACCGGTGATCGAGACCTCGTCGCGCTTGCCGCCGGTGGACAATGCCAGTTCGAGGCCAGTGACGGCCTCCACCCCCGCCACGCGCGCCACTTCGGCGAGCAGCGCATTGGCGGCGACGGCCTTGCCCAGCGGCCAGCCGCGATCATCAGCGGCCTCGCCGTAAACCATCGGTTCCGCGGCAAAACCCAGGCCATCGGGCGGCAACGGCGCGAGATGGCTCGAAAGCCGCGCGCGCACCGCCGCGATGACGTCGGCCGCGCCATGGCCCGGCGCGATGTCGAGCCCGACCGAAATATAGAGGCCCTTGTAGTCGGCGCCGCGCAGCACGAGCTCGGTCGTCACCAGCCGCCGCGGATCGAGCCAGCGGCACAACGCATCCAGGAACGCCGCATCCGATCGCGGCGCGGCGGGGTGGCGGGCATCCTGGGCCGGGATGGCGAGCAGGGTGACGACGCCGGGCACATGGCCCATGCCGGCGGTGGCCAGATCGGGATGCCAGGCCGGCAGCACCTCGATGCGGCCGATGTCCAGTCCCGGCGCGCGCCAGGCGATGCTGCGGAAATCCTCGGCCGTCACCAGCCGGTCACGGTGGGTGAGCAGGCGCTGGATCTGGCGCTCGCCATCGGCCACGCGTTCGGCATCGGCGCCGCCCCAGGCCGGCAGCGGATTGCTCGCCTCGATCCCGCCGAGCAGTGGCCCAGCCTTGATCGCCCCGGCGCCGACATTGCCGGCCGCGCCGTCGCAATGCTGATAGCGGGCTTGCAATCGCTCCCCGGCTTGCGGTCGGCGGCCGGCGAGGCCATCGCCAAAGCGGATTTCGCCGCTTTCAGGGTCGAGCCGATAAGCATCGCTGGGGCCTGCCCAGGCCGGCACGACCTGGCCCGGCGCAGCCACTTCCGGCGCGCAGTCGAGCAGATCGGGAACCTGTGTCCACGTCGTTTCGGTACCGGCGGCGGTGATGGAGGTGAGGACGACGCTGCCCGCCAGCACCGGCGCCTTCGCCAGCCGGCGGGTCTGGTCGGGGCTGCCGTCACCTTCGCCCAAGGGTTCGGCGCGCACCTCGCGGCGTTGTTCGGCCAGCGCGCAATTGATGCCGGCCCAAGCCAGGCGCAGTGCGGCGGCCGGACTGCAGGAGACACGCACCCAGGTGACGAGCCGATCGGCGAGTTTCGCGTCGCCGATGGCGGGCGGCAGATTGCCGACCCCGGCATCGAGGGGCTCGAGATTGTCCCACAATTTCAAGGCGTCGGCTGGCGGCAGTGTCACCTGCGCCACGCCGGCTTCGCGCGACGGATCAAAGCCGAAGCGCGCGCTCAAGGGCGCCCAGTCCGGCGCAGGTCGGCCATCGGCGGCAAAGCGCAGCTTGCCGTCTTCCGGCTTGGCGATGTGGAAGCGGATCAGCTCCTCGGCGGCGCTGGCGGTGGCGCTGCCCTGCGGCGGCAGGGTGCGGGCGCCGTCGCTGACCACCGGCTGCAGCCCCAGCGACAGGATACGCCCGCCCAACTGGTCGCGGATGCCGGCCCAAGGATCGGCGGGATCGCCGGGCAGGTCGCGTTCGCGCGCGAACAGCCCGATCCAGAAGCCATTGTCGATGCTGCCGGCCGGATCCAATGGCCCGGCGGCGGGATCGAACGGCACGCTTTCATACAGGGCGGGCGCGGCCAGGCTCTGGCCCAGCGAGGCATAGAGCAATTTGTAATAATCGAGCAGTTCCGGCGACGGATTGGCGACCGGGCGGCGGATGAACAGGCGCGCGTCAACCGGCAGCAGATCGAGGCCCATGAGGCTGCGGAACGGCAGTGCACCGGCGGCGAGATCGGCATCGGCAGCGATGCTGCGTGTCAGGCCAGGGCCGTTCTTGTTGGTAAACTGCACCAGCGCCCGCGCCGGCTGGGCCGGCTGCAGCGGAATGCCGAGCAGATTGAGGAAGGCCGCGCGGTTGCGTTCGGGGATCTGGTTGGCGCGGAAGATCAGGCTTTCGGTGAGGAAAGCGAACAGCTGCACCAGGGTGACGCCGGGATCGGCGGCGTTGAAATTGGTCCATTCCGGTGTGTGCACCGGCACGCGCGCCAGCGTTTCCGAGACCAGCGCGGCATAATCACGATCATCGACGACGGGCGGATTGATCGGCATCATCCTCTCCCCAATGGCAGCACAAGGCTGGTCTGCTGATCGGCCCCGGTGGCGACCAGTTTCCAGCTGATGTGGGCGATTGCGGCGGTGGCATCATCCGGATCCGGGCCGACATTCACGCCGGTCAGCGCGATGCGCGGTTCCCAGCGTTTCAGTGCGGTCTCGATCGCCTGCGCGATGCGGGCGTGGGTGGCCGCCGTGTTGGGTTCGAACAGGAATTTCGACAGGCCGGCGCCAAAGCCCGGCAGCATCACCCGTTCGCCGCGATCGGTTTTCAGGATGATGGCGATGCTGTCGTGGATATTGGCCTCGCCGGCCGACCAGGCCATGCGGCCATCGGCGCCGACGCGCGGCGGAAAGGCCAGGCTTTGGCCAAAGAGGCTGGCAGCGCTCATCCGCCTTTCCCTTTCAGTTTCGGCACCGGGAAGCAGGCGATGAACCAGGGCAGCCAGCGGAAGATGAAATCCAGCAGGCTGACCATGATCATCAGCAGGATCAGCGCGCACAGGGTGATGATCGGGATGGAGATGGAGCAGATCATGCCGATCTCCAGGCCATTGCCCTTGCAGCCGCCGCCGTCGCCAACGTCGAGCTCCTTGTGCAACGGGAAGGGCAGCACGTGGCGGATGAGATCGACCAGCCCCAGCCCCTTGGCGCGCTGCACCTGACCGCACAGCATGTCGGACATGACGAAGGCCGTGCCGCGGCCGTGCTTGCGCAAGCCCGCCGGCGAGGTGTCGGAGGGCAGGGTGATGGTGAGCGGGCGCAGCGGCGCATCGGGATCGAAGAAGCCGCCAAGTTGGAACAGGTCCGACGCGGCCGAGAGGGTGGGCGGGTGCAGCGGGCCGCAATCGTCATTGAGATGCACCAGCCGGATGACGAAAGTGCCGGGATCGCCCACCGTCTTCACCGCCATGTCGCGCAATTTCATGGCGTGCGGCAGCGGCGGCGCGGCTTCGGCCACCTGTTCCACCAGGGCGCGGCCAAAGACGGCGGCGACGGCATCGAGCGCGGCGCCGGATTCGGCCGGGTCGCTGATCACCGCGGCGTCGGCAGGCGCCGTGCCGGGCGGGTAGTGGATGGCGGCGACCTCTGCGGCGTTGGGGGCCGGCGCGGGCGGCACCTG
>NZ_WNJP01000229.1 GCF_009733735.1 Sandarakinorhabdus oryzae
GGCCGCCGGCGCTGCGCCGCCATCACCGCTGGCCGCCGCCGGCGCATCGCCGCCCTCGGCCGAAGCCTCGGCCACCGTTGCCGGATCGGGAAACAGGCTGAGAAACTTTGCGGCGGTCTCGATCATCGTGCGCAGTTGCGCCAGCACCGGTCCCAGGCTGGGGGAATCCCCCATCTTGCGCTCATAAACCTCGCCGAGCGTGTAGATCTGATCCGACAGCGCCTGCAGCTCGTCGCGGCGGCTGGCCACCCCGGCGCGCAGCGCCAAAGCCACCGGCCGCGCGCCCGACGGGTCAAAGCCCGATGGCAGGGTGTTGGCCGTCGCGTCCTTCTGGCGCTCCTCGTCGGCGATGGCGATCATGATGCCACGCAATTGGCGGGCGGCTTCCTGGTTCGGCTTGATGGCACGCGCGGCAGCGGCAGTGATGGCGCCGCTCTGCACCTGGCCGTTCAGCTTCTCCTCGTCCTCGCTGGTCCATTCCATCACCGGCTCCAGCGCCATGGCCAGCATGGTCGCGGTGAATTCGGTGGTCGCCGGTGGCGGCATCGTCGCGATGCCCAAGCGCTGCAGCGGCAGCAGCATGGCGGCCGGGCGCGACAGGGCGGACAGCTCGTTCACCCGGCCGATCGCCATCTCTTCGGCCGGGCCGGGATGGAAATTGTCCCACTGATCATCGGCGATTCGGGTCACGAAGCCGATCAGCGCGGTCGTCGTGCTGATATCGCCGGCCCGAATCGCCGCCTGGATGGCAACGATCGCCGGCATCTGGTCCTTGGTGCGCGCCAGCATGTCGGTGCACTTGCGCACCACCTTCAGCAATTCCGGCGGCTTCATGCCCGAAAATTCGGCGGGGGCATCCTCGATCTCGCGGAATTCCGGATCGCCGCGCAGATCGGGCCCGCACGGCGCATCATCGCTGATCGGCGCCAGCAACTGATCAAGATCAACCACGCTCATCGGCCATTACCACCTGTGTTGCTCAACATCGGACGGGCTCCATCCCCCACCAGCATGAACGCGCCCCAGTAATAGGGATGAGATGTGTCAATATTGCTAATCATCCCCACCTGGGCCTGGCGCAGCGCGTCGCCCATCGGGCCGGAACGGCCGACGGAGAACATCTGCGAAATCAGGCGGGTGGAGGCCTCGATGGTGCGGCCATCGCGGGAGCGGAAGCTGTCGGGAATGGCCCAGTGGGTGGTGAGCACGGCGCGGGTGCCGGCCACCATGAAGGCACGCGCCAGGCCATTCAATGTCGCCGCCTGGCCCAGTTCGTTGCGGAACCCGCTCTGGTTGGTGCGCGCCGTGCTGGTGGAGGCCGCGGTGTTGCAGGCCGACAGCGCGACGAGATTGGCATCGAGCGACAGGCCGGCAATCTCTTCAAAGCTGAGCAGTCCATCGCTGTCGCCGCTGTCGGCGATCGAGGTGACCAGCGCCGGCGGGCTGTCGCATTCCAGCTCACCTTCCTTCAGGCCGTGGGTGGCAAAGTGCAGCACCGCGAAATTGCGCAGGCGGCCGCCCAGCGCCTTGGGATCATCGACCGCCATGTCGGTAAAGGCGGCGCCTTCCACCGCTTCGGCGCCCGTGCCGAACGCGGCCTGCGCGGCGGCGATCTCGGCCTGGCCCACCGGGCGCAGCGAGGCAAAGCCGGCCCGCAGCCCATCAGCCTGGGCGGCGCACTGGCCCTTGAAGGCGCCGTGGCTCGGCAGGCTGGCCAGTTCGCTGGCATTGGGCACGGCATGGTTGCCCAGCCCGATATAGGGCTGGCTGGCCCGTGACGGCGCCACGCTGCGGCTGATCAGGAAGGACCGCGGCGACACGGCGGAATCGATCCGGCGTTCGCGCACCAGGAAATGCACGCCGGTATAATCGCGGCTGTTCTTCTTCACGCTGTCGTTGAAGGCATCGACGCTGGCCTGATCATCGACCAGTACGCCGAACGGCAACTGCGTCATCGGCCCGGTTGGCTCGGTGATCAGGGTGGTCACCCCGTCGAGCGCATTGCCGGCCCCGGCAAACAGCGCCTCCTTCAGATCGTGCGCGGCGCCCACATCAAAGACCAGCACGATAGTGCGGCCATCGGCAGCGCGGGTGCCATCGATCGAATTGCGCACCTTCTGCGCCAGGCTGGTCAATTGCGCGGTATCGGCCCCGGCGCGATACAGCGCCGACCCGTCGGCGCGCACCAGCATGGCGTGGGTGCGGCCGGTAAGCGTCACCAGTTTCAGATAGGCCTCTCCCGGGCGCAGCGCCTTCTGCAGTTCGGCCAGCGTGGCGACGCTTTCGGTCGCCTGCTGATATTGCTGGTCCCCGGCCAGCTCGGCACGCACAGTGGCGGCGCGGCTGGTCAGCGTGGCCAGTTCGGCCTCCAGTGCCGGCCGTTCCGGCACATCAGCGGGCATCAGCGTCAACTTCATCGCCAGCGCCCGGCTTTCGCGATCGAGATCCTGCAGCGTCTTGGCGCGCACGGCGCCATCGCTGGTGCCGCTTTCGAAGATCTTCTGCAGCTGGGCGATCTGGCTGGCCACGGCCGGCGGGCTGACCAGCTGCGAGGCCTCGAAGAATCGCTCCTTGGCGGCGTCGGCACGCGGGCCACCGGCGGCAGCATCGGCGACGAGCAGATCGAAATAGGGGTCCAGCCCGCCCACCGACGAGGCTGTTGACGGCCCGAGCAGGCGCAGGATGTCAAAGCCCTTTTCGAACGCCGCCCGCGCCGCCGCGGCATCGCCCACCGCCAGCGCGGCGTTGGCGAGTTCGATGTTGCGTTGGCCGAGCAGCGGCGTGCCGGCATAGACTGACGAGTTCTCGAGCGCCTTCACCGACTGTTCGAACGCGACGCGGGCACCAGGCAGGTCCTTCAGCTGGCGCGCGGTGCGGCCCTGTTCGGCGGCAACGGCACTGCGCAGCCACTGCAGGCTGGAGGCGTCGAAGCCGCTGTTTTCAAAGCGGGCGAGCAGCTGGTTGGCGGTGGTCAGCGCGGCCGGCGCCTCGCTCACCCGGCCCAGGTTGCGCAGCGCCACGGCGCGGGCATAGTTGGACTGGGCAGCCAGGATGGTCGGGCCCACCCAGCTTTGATCGCGGCGGGCCAGCGCCGAGCGGGCGTTGCTGGCATTCAACTGGTTGAGCACCACCGGATCGGACAGCGGTGTTTCCGCAGCGGTTTCCACCCGGCGCGCGTCGGCTTCCAGCGCGGCATCGGCGGCGGTGAGCGCCCCCGCGAAATTGCGCTGGTTGAGCGCTTCGAGCGCGCGATAGACCATCAGCTTGCGGCGCAGGGCATCGGCGGCCCCGCCGCGCAGATTGCCCAGCAGGACGGTCGCCTGCTCAAATCCGGCCGCTGCCGCCTGATCATAACCCAGGTTAGAGGAGGCCAGCGAGGCTTCCAGTGTGAAATCGGCGCGGTCGATGGCCGAGGTCGCGGTCGGCAACTGCGCCAGATAGCGGGTGGCCAGTTCGCGGGCTTCGCCATGCTGGCCGCGCACGCTGTATTCGATGACTTCGCTGCGCCGGCTGGCGATGCCGGCACTGTCGGCCTGGCCGCCCAGCGCCGCCAGCGCCGCCGGTGCATCGGGCAGGCCTGTCAGCGCGATGGCATCGCCCGGCGCCGCAGTGGCACCCGGCGCATCGGCCACGCCGG
>NZ_WNJP01000023.1 GCF_009733735.1 Sandarakinorhabdus oryzae
CGCCTGCTGTGGTTGCGGCGGCGTCCGCCGCTGCGCCGGCCGAGCGCCGCGAGGAGCGGGTGCGCATGACCCGCCTGCGCCAGACCATCGCGCGCCGGCTGAAGGAAGCCCAGAATACCGCCGCCATGCTGACCACGTTCAACGACGTGGACATGAGCGCGGTGATCGAGGCCCGCGCCAAATACAAGGACATGTTTGAAAAGAAGCACGGCATCCGGCTTGGCTTCATGTCCTTCTTTGCCAAGGCCGTAGTGCTGGCGCTGAAGGATGTGCCGTCGGTGGGCGCCGCCATCGAAGGCGACGAGATCGTCTACAAGGATTATGCCGATCTCGGCATTGCCGTCTCCTCGCCGGGCGGGCTGGTCGTGCCGATCCTGAAGAACGCCCAGGCCAAGAGCTTCGCGCAGATCGAGAAGGACATCGCCGATTTCGGTGACCGCGCGCGCAAGGGCACGCTGAAGATCGACGAGCTGCAGGGCGGCAACTTCACCATCTCCAACGGCGGCGTGTTCGGCTCGCTGCTCTCCACCCCCATCCTCAACCCGCCGCAATCGGGCGTGCTCGGCCTGCACCGCGTGGAGGACCGCCCGGTGGTGAAGAACGACCAGATCGTCATCCGCCCGATGATGTACCTGGCGCTGTCCTACGATCACCGCCTGATCGATGGCCGCGAAGCCGTCACCTTCCTGGTGCGCGTCAAGGAAGCCATCGAGGATCCGGCGCGCCTGCTGATCGACCTATAAGCAAAGAAAGGCCCACCCCATGGCCAATCCTGATTATGATGTCGTCGTTATCGGCGGCGGCCCCGGTGGCTATGTCGCCGCCATCCGCGCTGCCCAGCACGGCCTGAAGGTCGCTTGCGTCGAAAAGCGCGCCAGCCTCGGTGGCACCTGCCTCAATGTCGGCTGCATCCCGTCCAAGGCTTTGCTGAACGGCAGCCATCTCTATGAGGAATTGGCCGGCGGCCATCTCGCCAAGTTCGGCGTGAAGGCCGACAATGTGTCCTTCGATCTGTCCGCGCTGCTCGGTGAGAAGGACAAGGCGGTGAAGGAGCTCACCGGCGGCATCGATCTCTTGTTCAAGAAGAACAAGGTGGAGTGGGTGAAGGGCGAAGCCAGCTTCATCGACGCGAAGTCGATTCTGGTGGGTGACCGCACCATCACTGCCAAGAACTTCATCATCGCCACCGGTTCCGAAGTCGCCCTGCTGCCCGGCATGGTGCCGGATGGCGAGGTGATCGTCACCTCCACCGAGGCGCTGAGCCTGCCAAAGGTGCCGGGCCACCTGGTGGTGATCGGCGGCGGTTATATTGGCCTTGAAATGGGCAGCGTCTGGCGCCGCCTGGGCGCCAAGGTGACGGTGGTGGAATATGCGCCGCGCATCGTGCCGGCGATGGACATCGAAGTGGCTGACGCCTTTGCCCGCATCCTGAAGAAACAGGGCCTGGTGCTGAAGACAGCGACCAAGGTGACCAGTGTCGAGCGCAAGGGTGCTGGCGCGGTCGTCACGGTGGAGCCCGCCGCCGGTGGTGCCGCCGAAACCATCGAGGCCGACGTGGTGCTGCTCTCCATCGGCCGCCGGCCCAACACCGATGGCCTGAACCTGGCCGCCACCGGCCTGGCCGTGGACGCCAAGGGCCGCGTGCCGGTCGATCATCATTTCGCCACAAGCGTCGCGGGCATCTGGGCCATCGGCGATGTGGTGGAAGGCCCGATGCTCGCCCACAAGGCCGAGGACGAGGGCCTGGCCTGTGCCGACAATATCGCCGGCCTCGCCGGTTATGTGAACCATGCCGTCATCCCGGCGGTGGTCTATACCCATCCGGAAGTCGGCACTGTCGGCAAGACCGAGGAGGAACTGAAGGCCGAGGGCGTCGCCTACAAGGCCGGCAAGTTCCTGTTTGCCGCCAACAGCCGCGCCAAGACCAACCGCGACACCGATGGCTTCGTGAAGGTGCTGGCCGACGCGAAGACCGACCGCGTGCTGGGCGTGCACATCATTGGCGCCATGGCCGGCACGATGATTGCGCAGGCGGCGCAGGCGATGGAGTTTGGGGCGTCGTCCGAAGACATCGCGCTGACCTGCCATGCGCATCCGACACATTCGGAGGCGCTGAAAGAGGCGGCGATGGCGGTGACGGGCAAGCCCATCCACATGTAGCACAGCGCGGCCAGCGCGCGTGCCGCGCGCGGACTCGCGCAAGCTCGGCCGGCGACCAAAAAAGGCGGCTCTCCAGCCGCCTTTTTCGTGGGTCGTCCGACGGCGTGGCTCCGCCACGCTCTTCCTTCTTGCCTGCTGCCGGCTCCCAAAACGGACTCGGCGGCTCCGCCGCCGGCCGTGCTCGAGCAACACACCCACTTGTTGCATCTACGCCGCATCGGTTCATGCTCTGCGCCGCGCAGCATCGCGCGATGATCCAGCGGGGCAAGCCAATGATCAACGGCCGCATCGACGTGGTGAAGCCATCCGACATCGCATGGATGGAAATGTTGTTGCCGCAGATCGGCCGGCCTTTCTTCGTCAAGCCGCTGCTCGACGAGCCCGACACCGGCATGAGCCTGTCGATGCTGCGCTATCCGGCCGGCTTCACCAATCCGCACCATACCCATCAATGCGGCCACGGCATTTATGTGCTGGAAGGCACGCTGGTGACGCACCGCGGCGAGTTTGGCCCCGGCACCTTCGTGTGGTTTCCGGAAGGCGAACCGATGCAGCATGGCGCGTCGGGCGATGGCGATATGCTGGGGCTGTTTGTAACCAACAAGCCGTTCAGCATCGATTATGTGAATGAACCGGAAGGACAGCGCCCATGACAGGCCAGGCCGTTTTCGACGCAGGCGACGTCACACTGCAATCCGGCATGGTGCTGCCTGACGTGAAGCTCGTCTATCGCACCCACGGCCAGCTCAACGCCGCGCGCGACAATGCCATTGTCTACCCCACGCACTATATGGGCAACCACGACAGCAATGCCTGGGCGATCGCGCCGGGCCTGGCGCTCGACCCGGAGCGCTATTTCATCATCATCCCCAACATGCTGGGCAATGGGGTGTCATCGTCGCCCAGCAACACGCCGGCGCCGTTTGACGGCCCGCGCTTTCCGCTGGTGACGGTCAGGGACAATGTGCTGCTGCAGCACCGCCTGGTCACCGAAGTCTTTGGCCTCACCACGCTGGCACTGGTCACCGGCCATTCGATGGGGGCGCTGCAGACCTTCCAGTGGGGCGCCCTGTTTCCGGGCATGGTGCAGCGGATCGCGCCCTTTTGCGGGGCGGCGCGGGTGTCGCGGCACAATTGGCTGTTCCTGGAGGGCTGCAAGTCGGCGCTGATGGCCGATGCCAGCTTTGCGGGCGGGGATTATGCGGCGCCGCCGGTCACCGGCATCCGCGCCTTTGCGCATGTCTATGCCGGGTGGGCCTGGTCACAGACGTTTTTCCGGCAAGAGCTGGACCGTGAGAAGCTGGGCATGCCCTCCATGGATGCCTTTCTCACCCTGGCCTGGGAGCCGTTCTTTCAGGCCCATGATGCCAACAATCTGCTGGCGATGCTGGCCACCTGGCAGGCCGCCGACATCAGCGCCGATCCGCGCTTTGACGGGGACTTTGCCAAAGCGCTGGCGGCCATCACCGCGAAGGCCATGGTGATGCCGTGCCAGAGCGATCTCTATTTCCCGCCGGAAGACAGTGCGATCGAGGTTGCCCACATGCCCCAGGCCGAGCTGCGGGTGATCCCGTCGCTGTGGGGCCATATGGCGGGCGGCGGCATGAACCCGGACGACATGGCGTATATCAACGCCGGCCTGACCGACATCTTGGCGCGATAGGCGGGGCGGGGTGATGCCCGCTTGCGTGTTCGCAGCAAAGCGGGTAAACACTGAACCATATGGTTCAGTATAGCGCGCCTGCACTTGATCTTTCGTTCGCCGCCCTGGCGGATGCGACCCGGCGTGGGGTGATCGAGCAACTGGGCCGCGGCGAGGCGTCGATCAGCGATCTGGCCGAACGCTTCCGAATGACACTGACCGGCATGAAGAAGCATGTCGCCGTGCTGGAGCGGGCCGGCCTGGTCGTCACGCGCAAGGTGGGGCGGGTGCGGCGCTGCGCCTTGGGCCAGCGCGGGCTGGCGGCAGAAGCGGCGTGGATCGAGGCGCAGCGGGTGCTGTTCGAAGCGCGCTTTGCGGCGCTGGATAGGGTGTTGAGCGAGATGCAGGGGGAGGACGACAATGGGCACTGAAAGCACCGCCGTGGAGCGGATCGGCGACCGCGAACTGGTCATCACGCGCCTGTTTGCGGCGCCGCGGGCGATGGTGTTCCGCGCCTGGAGCGAGGCCGCACTGTTCCGGCGCTGGTGGGTGCCGGCATCGGTGCCGGGCATGGCGCTGGTGGGATGCGAGATGGATGTGCGGACCGGCGGCCACTATCGCCTGGAATTCCGCTTTGGCGGGGCGGAGACCATGGCCTTCCACGGCAAATATCTCGAGGTGGTGCCGAACGAGCGGATCGTGTGGACCAATGACGAGGATGAGGCCGGCGCAGTGACGACGGTGACGTTTGCGGACCATGGCGACAAGACGCTGGTGCGGTTCCACGAGCTTTATCCGAGCGCCGAGGCGCTGCAGGAGGCGATGCAAGGCAGTGCGGCGGCGCTGCCGGAGCAGTTGGATCAGCTGGGCGCGGTGCTGGCGCAGGGGTGACGCGCCGCGCGCACGCCGCTACAGCCGGGAAATGCTGTCGCCCCGCGCCACCCGCACCGTTCGCTGGCTCCACCTGTGGACCGGCGTGATCGTTGGCCTTCAGATCATCCTGTGGGTGGCGTCCGGCCTGGTCATGGTCGCGCGGCCGCTGGACGAGGTGCGCGGCACCAATCTGCGGCGGGACCTGCCCACGTCGCTGGCGATGCCGGCGCAGCTGCCGACGCTGACCGGCGTCGAAAGGCTGGAACTGGGCCAGTTGCTGGGCAAGCCGGTGTGGAAGCTGACCGACAAGGCCGGCAAGCGCCTGCTGGATGCCGCGACGGGCCAGCCGATCCACATCACCGCCAGAGACGCCGAGGCCATTGCGCGGGGCGGCACGATGATGGACGGCCCGGTGACGGTGACCGCGGTCACCCCCGAGCGCCCGGCCAGCGACTGGCGCGAAACCTCGGGCTGGCGAGTGGAATTCGCCGACGAGCGCCGCGTCTATATCAACAGCCTGGGTGACATCGGCGCGGTTCGCACGCCGTGGTGGCGCTTTTACGATCTGTTCTGGGGCCTGCACATCATGGACTGGACCGAGCGCGAGAACACGCATCACCCGCTGATCATCATCGCCACCTTGCTGTCATTGGGCGTGGTGCTGTCGGGCGCGCTGCTCACCGTCCGGCATTTCTGGCGGCGGTGATGGCGATTACCCCGCCGATTCCGCTCGAGCCGCTGCTGGCGGTGCTGGACATGGCGGGCGTCGCCGTGTTTGCCGTGTCGGGCGCGCTGGCGGCGGCGCGCATCAAGCAGACGATTGTGACCTTCGCCTTCTTCGCCACCGTGACCGGCCTGGGCGGCGGCACGCTGCGCGACATGCTGATCGGCGCGCCAGTGTTCTGGGTGGGGCGATCGGATTATCTCGGCATCTGCCTGGTGGCGGCGGCCGCGGTGTGGATCCTGCGCGCCGATCGCTGGCGGCTCGATTCCCTGCTGTGGTTCGATGCGGTGGGGCTGGGCGCCTACACGGTGCTGGGCGCGGCCAAGGCGCTGAGCCTGGGTGTGCCGCCGCTGCCGGCGGTGGGCATGGGCGTGCTCACCGCCAGTTTCGGCGGCATCGTGCGCGACATTCTGGCCGGCGAGCCTTCGGTGCTGCTGCGCCGCGAAATCTATGTCTCGGCGGCAGCGCTGGGGGCAGGGACGTATGTCGCCCTCACACTGGCCGGGTTGTCGATGTGGCCGGCGGCGATTGCCGGGGCCGCGGCCGGTTTCGGCCTGCGCGCGCTCGCCATTGCTACCGGGCTGAAACTGCCCGGGTATCGCGACGATTGATCAATCGACAAAGCGGGCCGTGGTCTGGCGCTGGCGGTTGACGGTGAGCTGGGTGACGTCGGGGCGCGAATAATGGCCGGCCGGATCGAAATTCTGGCGGGCCCGTCGCACCTCGCGCGGATCGAGCGTGGCGACCAGCAGCGCCTCTCCGGCCGGGGCCGGCGGGATCAGCCAGCTGCCATCCGGGTTGGCGATGCAGGAACCGCCATCGGCGATGACCTCCGGCGCCCGATCCAGCATCGCGGAAACGACATGCCCGGCCGGGACATCGGCGCGGCTCAGCACGCCGGAGACGGAGATCACAAAGCTGCGCCCTTCCTGCGCCAGCACCGGGGTGAGGGCTTCGGTGTTGCGGCGGTTGCCGGGCCAGAGCGCGACATGGCAATCCTCGCCCTGGGCATAGAGCGCGGCGCGCGCCAGCGGCATCCAGTTTTCCCAGCAGTTGAGCGAACCCAGCGTGAACCCGTGCAGCGGATGGACCACGAGGCCGTGGCCGTCGCCGGGTGACCAGGCCAGGCGTTCCTCATAAGTCGGCATCAGCTTGCGGTGCACCGAGGCGATCTGGCCGTCCGCGTTGATGGTGACGGCGCTGCAATAGAGGCTGTGGCCGCTGCGATCGGTCGGCCGTTCGATGATGCCAAGCACCACGGCGATGCCATGCCTGGCAGCGACCGCGCAGACCGGGGCAAGGTGGCCATGCTCGATCGTCACCGCGGCGTCGGCATAGGCGGCGAAAATGTCCTTCTGCAGATCATCATCGAAGCGCGATGCCGCGGTGAGATCGAGCCAGAAGGGATAACCGGGCACCAGCGCCTCGCCGAACACCACGAGCTGACAGCCCTGCACGGCGGCGTCACCGATCCACTGCACCACCTTGGCGATGCCACCGTCCCGGTCGAGCAGCACCGGCGCCATCTGGGCGACCGCAACCTTGAGCATTGTCGCCTCCGTCCGCCTCAGCGCGGCGCTTGCAGCAACCTGGTCGCCAGGCTCTCCGTCGCCTGCGCGGCCGCCGGGCGCGGCGAGCCGGCCATGCTGCATTCGATGCACAGTGCCTGCATGGTGGCGCCCTTGCCAGACGCCAGCCAGCCAAGATCATGAACGGCGGTGAGCAGCCGCAGGCGCGAGGCCTGCACCAGCCGCGCCCAGGGATCACGGGCGGTCATCGCTTGCTCTTCGCTGTTCGAATTGCCGAATTCGGCCAGCGCCTGCTGCCAGGCCGGGATCGGCTTTTCGATATCGACCACCCGGATATCGCCCTTCAGGCCCGCCTTGGCGGCCGCGGCGGCCACGGCGGCGTCGAGTCCGCCGAACTTGTCGACCAGCTTCAGCTTCTGGGCTTCGGTGCCGGCCCACACGCGGCCTTGCGCGATGCGGTCAACTTCGGCCACGGGCAGCTTGCGGGCGGTGGAGACAACGGTGAGGAAGCGGCGGTAGATATCCTCCACCCCCATCTGCAGCACGGTGCGCACCTGCGGCGACAGGCCGGCGACCACATCAGGCTCGCCGCTGAACGGCGTCGTCTTCACGCCGTCACTGGTGATGCCCAGCTGGGTGAGCGCGCGCGGGAAGCTGGGCAGGATGGCAAAGACGCCGATCGAGCCGGTGATGGTGGACGGCTGCGCATAGATCTCGTCAGCCGCAGTGCCCACCCAATAGCCGCCGCTGGCCGCGACCGGACCAAAGCTGGCGACGACGGGCAGGCCCTCGGCCTTGGCCGCCACCAGCGCGGCGCGGATTTCTTCCGACGCGGTGACGGAACCACCACCGGAATCGACCCGCACCACCAGCGCCTTGATGTCGTCATTCTTCGACAGCGCCTCTTCCAGCGCCTGGCGGATGGTGGCGCTGCCGGCGGTGCCGCGCGGCGCTTCGCCATCGACGATATTGCCGGTGACATAGACCACGCCGACCGCATCACCGCGTTCGCCCAGCGTCGGCTTGGTCGCCGACAGATATTTGTCCAGCGTCACGCCGGTGTAGTGGCCCCAGTCGTTGAGCTCATCCTCGCCGACCAGCTTGATCATGGCGGCGTCGAAATCCTCGCGGCTGCCCAGCCGATCGACCAGGCCGGCATCGAGTGCAGCCTT
Organism: Sandarakinorhabdus oryzae; assembly: GCF_009733735.1. GTDB lineage: Bacteria > Pseudomonadota > Alphaproteobacteria > Sphingomonadales > Sphingomonadaceae > Sandarakinorhabdus > Sandarakinorhabdus oryzae. The sequence goes on from NZ_WNJP01000023.1 coordinate 8,101, forward strand.
GGCGCCATCGCCACCGAACTTGCCGAGGCGCTGCGGCAGCTGCGCAATGTAAGCCGCGACATCGGCCTTGGGCCGCAGGCGCCTGGCATCGGCCAGCCAGCTGCTCCACAGGCTGGTCGCCAGCGCCTGGTCGGCGGCCTTGGCTTCCGGCGAGGCGCTGGTGCGGGTGAAGGGTTCCACGAACGACTTGTAGGTGCCGACGCGGAAGACGTTCACATCAACCTGCAGCTTTTCCAGCGCCTTGGCGAAATAGAGGCGGCTGCCGCCCGGGCCGGTGAGGATGACGCCGCCCATCGGGTTGAGCCAGATCCGGTTGGCGCCAGCAGCGAGCAGCCAGCTGTCGTCGCTGTAGGCCGTGGCCCAGGCCTCGACCGGCTTGCCCGATTTGCGGAAGCGCGCCAGTGCCTCGTCCACCGTGGCGATATTGGCCTGGCCGCCGCCCATGAAGCCATTCAGATCGAGCACGATGGCCTTGATGCGATCATCGCTGGCGGCGTGATCAATGGCGTGGACAAGATCGCGGACCTGGATTTCCTGCGCGACATTGCCGGACGCGGCATCGAATGCGCTCGATTCCGTCGCCTGATCGACCAGCGCGCCATCCAGCGCCAGCACCAGCGCGGCGCCATTGGGCACATGCGCCGGCTTGGCGGTGGAGAGCAGGGCCGACAGGCCAATGAAGAACAGGGCCAGCAGCGACAGCACCAGGAAATCCTTGATGCCGACAATGATGCGCCAAATGAGGCCAAGCGTTTTCAAGTTGTTGTGCCTTCACGACAGGGGGACTGTTTCGCCATAGCAGGACAGTGGCCCCAGCGGCAACCGGCCGCTGCGCCGCATGGTGGCACAATGTCAGGGCTTGCCGGGTTCGGGCAGGAAATCGAGTTTCTGCACGGCGCTATCGGTGGCCGAACATTCAGCCGGTGTCGGCTGCGGCTTGCCATCCCAGGTGGCCTCCAGCGGCAGGCGGAACTCCCAGCCGCCGGCCTGGTTGCCAATCTGATCAGCCGGCTGCGGGCGGTGCTGCACCTCGGCGGTGAGGCGCAGGCTGGTGCCGCCGGTGGCGCCAACCTGGCGAGCGGCTTCATCGATGCACTGGCGGAAGGCCTTTTCGGCGGCCGGTGGCACCTGGTTGGGTGCGATGTCGATCGTGGCCGGCGGGCGCGCGCTGCCCTGGGTGGCAGCCTCCGCTTCCTTCTTCTTGCCCTTTGACAGCAGCAGTGCCAGCAGGCCGGCAGCGACGGCGGCCCCGGCGATGACGGCACCGGTTGAGCCGCCGCCGCCGCCACCATAGCGGCTCACCTCGAAATCGGCACGGCAGCCATTGTTGACCCAGATATAATTGCGGCCCGTGCCCCAGTTGCCGCCGCGGCAATTGCCGCCCAGCACGCGGCCAAGGCGCACGCCACCGCTGGTATCGGCGCGGCAACGGGCATAGCGATAATTCCAGCTTTCGCAGCGGACGATGGCGCCGCGGCCGCCGTTGTTCCAGCCGTCATTCCAGCCGCCGTTCCAGCCACCATTGTTCCAATTGGACTGGGCGGCCACCGGAGGAGCGAGCGCCGCCATGGCCATGGCGAACATGGCGAAAAGGCCGGCGCTGCGCTGCATGTGAAATCCCCCCGGATCAGCGGTCAGTTGATGTAGAAGGTCGCGCGGCAGCCGCCGTTCACCCAGATGGCGCCGGGCGACCAGCCCCAGCTGCGGCCTTCGATGCAGGTGCCGCCCAGCACGCGGCCGATGCGCACGGCGCGGGCATTGGGGATGGCACAGCGGGCCGGGCGATAATTCCAGCTTTCGCAGTTGATCGATTGATTGAACCCGCCACCGCCACCGGGCGGGTAGTAGCCGCCGCCGCCGGGGCCGCTGCCCCAACCGCCGCCGCCGCCATTGCCCCAGCCCGTTGCGCCCTGCTGCACTTCGAAATCGGCGCGGCAGCCGTTGCGGACATAGAGCGCGCGGCGATCCCAGCGCCAGGTGGCGCCATCGCGGCAATCGCCGGCAATCACGCGCAGCAGCCGTGCATTCCCGATCACGCCGCCGACCGCGCAGCGCTGGTCACGATAATTCCAGCTTTCGCAGCGGATCACTTGCCAGCGTTCATAACCGGGCCGATTGCCATTCCAGTTGGGGTCCCAGCCGCCCACGCCCCAGCCATTGTTGGCATCGATGCGGAACACGGCGCGGCAGCCATTGCGCACGCGGATGGTGCTGCCATCCTGATACCAGGTCTGGCCCTCGATGCACTCGCCGCCGCGCACGCGCAGCAGTTGCACGCGCACCGCGCCCGGCACCGGGCAGGCGGCCTCGCGGTAATTCCAGCTTTCGCAGGTGATCTCGCGCCATTGCTGGGCGGCCGCCGGTGCTGCCGGTACGGCCATGGCCAGACCAAAGCCGGCGGCCAACGTGTTGACGGACAATGCAGACAGCATCAGGCGGCGCATGATCATTTCTCCCCAAGATCAAAACCGGTGGACATGTTGATCATGCCTCGCGCCAAATGGCTTCACGATGAATGGAGCCTGCGAATTTCAACCTGTCAAGCGTCAGAACCCGCCAGAATTTGGACGCTGCTGGCCAATGTTACAGCGCCTTGCCCTGTTGGCCGGCCTGTTCGACCGTGAACTGCCACGCCACCCGGCCCGACCGCGCGCCGCGCCCGGCCGACCAGGCCAGCGCCGCCGCCGGATCAAAGGCCAGGCCATGGGCGCGGGCATAGCCGGCGCAGATCGCCAGATACGTCTCCTGATCGCAGGGATGGAAGCCCAGCCGCAGCCCGAACCGGTCGGCCAGCGCCAGGTGATCATCGGCGGCGTCGCGCGGGTTGATCGCGTCAGTCTCATTCTCCGCCAGGCTGCGCGGCACCAGGTGGCGGCGGTTGCTGGTGACGATCAGGCGGACATGATCGGGCCGCGCCTGCACGCCGCCATCCAGCAAGGATCGCAACGCGTGGACTTCGGCGGCATCGGCGCCCAGCGAGACATCATCGAGGAAGATCAGGAAGGGGCGGTTCACTCCGGCCAAGGTGCTGAACAGCGAAGGCAGGCTGGCCAACGCCGGCAGCATCACCTGCACCAGCGCGACATCATCACCATCGGCCACAAGTTCGGCGACGACGCTGCGCGCCAGGCTGGATTTGCCCATGCCGCGCGCGCCCCACAGCAGCACGTCGTGGGCAGGCAGGCGGCGAGCATGGCGGCGGCTGTTGTCCAGCAACTGGGCGGCCTGCGCCTCCACGCCGTGATACAGCGACAGCGACGTGGTGCGGGCCGGCGGCAGATCAGTGAGGCCGCTCCCATCCCAGCCAAACCAGTGGCCGGCGGCGGGATTGGCCGGGGTGGCCGGTGGCGGCGCCAGCCGGTCGAGAGCGGCGGCGATCCGCGACAGCAGGGCATCGGGCGTTTCCATGGCGCCAGCGATAGCGAAAAGCCGCCGCCGGGGGAACGCCCATCGGTTGCGCCTGTGCGCCCAAGCGGCTAGAGGCTTGCGCCACGCATTCCTGCAGAACCGAAAAGACGGACTCACAGATGTTTGAAACTCCGGCCTATGCCCAAGCGGCGGGCGGCGCCGCAGCGGCAGGCGGCACTGTCGCACTGATCGGCTTCCTGCCCTATCTCGCCATCTTCGCCATCTTCTATTTCCTCATCATCCGCCCGCAGCAGCAGCGCGCCAAGCAGCACCGCGCCATGGTTGATGCGGTGAAGAAGGGCGATGATCTGGTCACCGCCGGCGGCATCATCGGCAAGGCGATCCGCGTCACCGACACCGAGGTGGAGGTGGAAGCCGGCCCCAACGTGCGCTTCACCGTGCTGAAATCGACGCTGGCCGATGTGAAGCCGCGCGGGGTGCCCGCCGCGGCCAACGACAAGAACGCCTGATCCGATGCTCGACTTTCCGAAATGGAAAACTTGGTCGATGTGGCTGACCGTGCTGGTCTGCGCCTTGCTGGCGCTGCCCAACGCGCTGCCGCCCTCGATGCTGGCCAGCATCCCCGACGGCCTGCCCAAGAGCCAGCTCTCGCTCGGCCTCGATCTGCGCGGCGGCTCGCACCTGATGCTGGAAGCGCTGCCGACCGACGTGGAAAAGGCCAAGCTGGAATCGCTGGAAGACACGGTGCGCAGCGAACTGCGCGCGGCCGAAGGTGGCGGCATCGCCTTTGCCGACCTGTCGCTGAGCGGCGGCCGCCTCAGCGTCACCATAAGCGATGCGGCCCGGGTGGACCAGGCCATCGCCATCCTCAACAAGGCGACCGCGCCACTGGGTGTCGGCGCCGCCCGCGAGGTTGACATCAGCCGCGGCAGCCTGCCCGGCCAGGTGGTGCTGGTGCCCACCGATGCCGGCATCAGCGCCGCGGTGGACAGCGCCATGGCGCAGGCGGTTGAAGTCATCCGCAAGCGCATCGACGAGCTCGGCACCCGTGAGCCCACCATCGTGCGCCAGGGCAAGACCCGCATCGTCGTGCAGGTGCCTGGCCTGCAGGACCCGGAAGCGCTGAAGAAACTGCTCGGCAAGACCGCCAAGCTGGAGTTTAAGCTGGTCGATACCGCGGCCGATCCCGAGGAAGTGCAGCAGGGCCGCGCCCCTCCCGGCAGCCAGATTCTGCCGGCACAGGAGGGCGGCCAGGTCGTCGTCAAGCGCCGCGCCATCATCACTGGCGACCAGCTGGTCGACAGCCAGGTCTCGACCGATCAGAACGGCGCGCCGGCGGTCTCGTTCCGCTTTGATTCAACCGGCGGCCGGCGCTTTGCCCAGGCCACCACGGAAAATGTCGGCAAGCCATTCGCCATCATCCTTGATGGCACGGTGATCTCGGCGCCCAACATCAATGAGCCGATTTTGGGCGGCAACGGCATCATCATGGGCAATTACACCGTGCAGTCCGCCAACGAGCTGGCCATCCTGCTGCGCTCCGGCAAGCTGCCGGTGGAGCTGAAGGTGGTGGAAGAGCGCACGGTCGGCCCCGATCTGGGCGCGGACTCGATCCGTGCCGGCGCCATTGCCTCGGCGGTGGCGGTGCTCGCCGTCTCGCTGCTGATGGTGCTCTGCTATGGCCGCTTCGGCGTGTTTGCCGTGGCCGCGCTGGCGATCAACGTCGTCATGATCCTCGGCATCATGTCGGCCGCCGGCTTCACGCTGACGCTCCCCGGCATCGCCGGCATGGTGTTGACCATCGGCGCCGCGGTGGATGCCAACGTGCTGATCAACGAACGTATCCGCGAAGAGCAGCGCAAGGGCAGGGGCGTCATCACCAGCGTGGAGACCGGCTTCAAGGAAGCCACCCGCACCATCTGGGATGCCAACAGCCTCAACATCATCGTGGCCATCATCATGTTCCTGTTTGGCTCCGGCCCGATCAAGGGCTTTGCCGTCGTGCTGTCGATCGGCATTGCCACCTCGGTGTTCACCGCCGTGACCATCGTGCGCTGGATGGCGGCGCGCTGGCTGTCGTCGGCGCGTCCGGCCACCTTGAGCATCTGAGGAAACACCCATGCCGCTCAAGCTTGTTCCCGACAACACTAACATCGGCTTCGTCAAACTCCGCTTCATCGCCTTTGGGCTGACGCTGCTGCTCACCATCGGCGCGGCCGGCCTGCTGGCGGTGCGCGGCCTCAACCTGGGTGTCGACTTCGTCGGCGGCCTCACCATGCAGGTGGAGTTCGCCCAGGCGCCGCCGCTCGACGCGCTGCGCGGCCGGGTGAATGCCGTGGGCGTGGGCGAATCCGCGCTGCAGGAGTTCGGCAACGACCGGACCATCCTGATCAGGCTGCCGCTGCCGGAAGGCGACCAGGCCGCCGTGCAGCGCGTCGTTGCCAAGGTGCGCACGGCGCTGGAGAAGGATTATCAGGGGGTGAAGTTCGCCCGCGTCGAAAGCGTGTCGGGCAAGGTCTCCAACGAACTGATCAATGATGGGCTTTGGGCCGTCGGCCTGTCGATGCTGTTCGTGGCGCTGTTCACCTGGTTCCGCTTCGAATGGTATTTCGGCGTCTCGACCGTGGTGGCGCTGGTGCACGACGTGGTGGTGACGATGGGCTTCTTCGCGCTCACCCAGCTCGAATTCGATCTCAACATCGTCGCCGCCGTGCTGACCATCATCGGCTATTCGCTGAACGACAAGGTGGTGATCGACGACCGTATCCGCGAGAATCTGCGCAAATATCGCCAGATGGACATCAAGGGCATCATCGATCTATCGGTCAACGAGACGCTGCCGCGGACGGTGATGACCTCGGTGACGCTGCTCGCCGCGCTGCTGGCGCTGCTGTTCCTCGGCCCGGAAGTGATCTTCGGCTTCACTGCCGCCATGGTTCTGGGCATCATCGTCGGCACCTATTCGTCGATCTTCGTGTCTTCCTCATTGCTTATCAGCCTGGGCGTGAAGCCGCGGGCAGCGGCCGCAGAGGACAAGCGGGCCAAGGGCGCCGAACGCATCGGCTGACGCCTTCTGCGCACACAAAAAGGCCGGCGGTCCCCATCAGGATCGCCGGCCTTTTTGTGTTCAAACCGCCCCTCGGCTAAACCGGCGCGCCGCACGGTCCGAAGGCCATGCACCATTGGCTGAGCAGGCCCATCACGATGGCGCCAGCAAGCCAGACGGCCCGCGTGCGGGCGGTGAGTTCGATATGCATCGCCATCACTCCGCTGCGACGGCCACGGCGGACAGGCCGATCCGCGCCTTGGCGGCGTTGTATTCACGCACCAGCTTGGCGACATACTCGCCGGCCGACAACACCTCCTTGACCGCGCCAATGCCCTGGCCGCAGCCCCAGATGTCCTTCCAGGCCTTGGCGTCGGTGTTGCCGCCGCTGCCAAAGTTCATCGCCGACGGATCGCTGGTCGGCAGATTGTCCGGGTCCATGCCGGCGGCCACAATCGATGGGCGCAGATAATTGCCGTGCACGCCGGTGAACAGGTTGGAATAGACGATGTCCGACGAGGCGCTTGTCGTGATCATCTGCTTGTAGCCTTCGGCGGCGCGGGCTTCCTTGGTCGCAATGAAGGCGCTGCCGATATAGCCGAAATCGGCGCCCATCGCCTGCGCGGCCAGCACCGCATCGCCGGTGGCGATCGAGCCGGACAGCGCCAGCGGGCCATCGAACCATTCGCGGATCTCCTGGATCAGCGCGAACGGGCTGGTGGTGCCGGCATGACCGCCCGCGCCGGCCGCCACCGCGATCAGGCCATCGGCGCCCTTTTCCACGGCCTTCTTCGCAAACTTGTTGTTGATGATGTCGTGCATCACGATGCCGCCATAGCTGTGGATGGCTTCGTTCACGTCCTCACGCGCGCCCAGCGAGGTGATGATCATCGGGACCTTGTACTTCACGCACAGTTCCAGATCGGCCATCAGCCTGTCGTTGGACTTGTGGACGATGAGGTTCACCGCATAGGGCGCATCATTGGGGCCGAGTTCGCTATTGAGGCGCTGCAGCCATTCCTCGAACTGTTCGATCGGACGGGCGTTGAGGCTGGGGAAGCTGCCGATGACGCCGGCCTTGCACTGGGCGATGACCAGTTCCGGCACCGAGATGATGAACAACGGTGAGCCAATCACCGGGATCGACAGGCGGTTGGCCCAAGCAGCAGGAATGGACACGGCAAATTCTCCCCAAAGGACAGGGAGCAAGACTTAGCCTTCGCTGCCCCAGATTGCCACCTGATCCTCGTCACAGGCTGTGGCGCGGCCGCGGAACATGCCGGGCGTCGAGAACACCCAGCCCGGCATGCCATCACTGCCGATGAAGATGATGCCGCCGGTGCCGCCCAATGCATTCACATCGGCCAGCGCGCGTTCTGCCGCCTGTGCCGGCGACAGCCCGGCCAGCCGCACCAGTGCGCCCATCTCGTGGCCGACCCCGGCGCGGATGAAGCCCTCACCGGAACCGGTGCAGGAGAGGGCAACGCTTCGGTCATCAGCGAGCGTGCCGGCTCCGATCAGCGGTGAATCGCCGATGCGGCCCCAGCGCTTGCCGGTCAGCCCGCCGGTCGAGGTGGCGGCGGCCAGATGGCCGTGCGCATCGCGCGCCACGGCGCCGACCGTGCCATATTTCAGATCGGCGTCGAACAATTCCTCGCCGCGCGCTGCGGCCGCCTTCATCATCTGCAGCGCCTGCCAGCGGCTTTCGACGCGGAACCAGCCGGGTTCGACCTGGGGCAGGCCCTGTTCCAGCGCAAACACGTCGGCACCGTCGCGGGCCAGCAGCACGTGGGGGCTGCGCTGCATCACGGCGCGCGCCAGTTGCACCGGGTTGCGGGTGCGGGTGACGCCGGCCACCGCACCGGCCTTGCGGCTTGCGCCGTCCATGACGGCGGCGTCCAACTCGGTGCGGCCTTCGGCGGTGAACACGGCGCCGCGGCCAGCGTTGAACAGCGGATGGTCTTCCAACACGCTCACCGCGGCGACCACGGCATCGACGGCGCTGCCACCATCGCTCAGCACGGCCTTGCCGGCGGCCAGTGCAGCCGACAGACCGGCACGGCATTCGGCTTCCGGGCCGGGCAGGGTTTCGGGTGACAACTGCCCACACCCGCCATGGACGACCAACGACCAGGCGGGGGGATTTTTCATCGCGGATCCGTGGGGGATGGTAGCAGCGGGCAGATTTGAACTGCCGACCTCCGGGTTATGAATCCGGCGCTCTCACCAACTGAGCTACGCTGCCACATGGCGTTTTGGAGGCGCTGCTATACGGGCGGCTCCGTGACGGGTCAACCAGCTTTCAGAAGTTGTAGACCAGCGTGGCCCGCGTCACCGTATCGGTGTTTTCGCGGCCGGCCGGCGGGTTGCTTTCGTTGTTCACCTGGTAGGACATGCGCGCCGAAAGCCGGCCGTTGAGCCGCGCCGTCAATTGCGACAGCGACAGGAACGAGCTGTTGCGCTGGTCGCTGGTGTAGGTCGCGGTTTCGGTGAGGCTGATGGCCGGCGTGATCACCCATTTCGCGTTCAGCGCCGCGCGTGCCGCCAGTTCGGACTGGCTGGTGCCAGTGGTGAGCATCGTCTGCCGCAGCGCCGGCCCGCCATCGAGTGCGAGGGTGACGCGCTTGCCGTCGATCAGCCGATAGCCCAGGCCCAGCGCCTCGGTGAAACGGCTCGTGAAGCCGGAGAACCGGTCCTTCTCGAAGCTCAGCGCCAGCACCGCAAAGCCGCGCGGGCTGAACTTCCAATTGCCTTCATAGCCGGTGAAATAGCGCTCACGCGAGGTGACGCCCTGATCCTCCTGGTAATCAACCTGGCCGCGAAACGCGTGTTTCCAGTGCCGTGTTTCCTTGGCGATGTTGATGCCGATGGCAAGGCCACGGTTGTTGGTGTTGCCGGTGGAGATGAAGCCGCCCACTTCGCCGTTGCCGGTCCAGCCATCGAGCGCGCCTTGCGCCGCCAACCGCTCCTCGCGGGCCTTCGCCGCCGCCGCGTTGATGGCAGCCAACCTGGCGTCGATTTCGGCGACGCTGGCCGGATTGGTCTTCCTGGCAATCTCGGCCACCACGCGCAGCTGGTCGGGATTGGCCGCCGCAGCGTCGATCATCGCGGCGACCGGCGGCGGGATCGGATCGGCCAGGGCCGGCACAGCGAGAAGGGCGAGGAGGGCGAAGGCAGCGCGCATCATGCCCCTGTTTGTGGCGGGCGCCGTGGCGGCCGGTCAACCGGCAGCATCCGTATTCATGAGGGCTGGCGATGCGCAAAAATCCGGGGCAAAGGACGGGCATGACGCTTTCTGCCGACATCAAGCCGATTCCACTGTCATTGGTCCAAACCGATCTGGCCGCGGCCGCCGCCGGCTTTGGCGACGCCTTTGCCCGCACCGGCTTTGCCGTGGTGTCCGATCACGGCATCGATCAGGGCCTGATCGATCGCGCCAATGCCGCCACCAGGGCGTTCTTTGCGCTGCCGGAAGAGGTGAAGCGCCGTTATGTCGTGCCTGGCGGCGGCGGCCAGCGCGGGCTGACGCCGTTCGGGGTGGAGGCCGCCAAGGGCCACGCCAAGGCTGATCTCAAGGAATTCTGGCACGTCGGCCGCGAGCTGCCGGACGGGCACGCTCACGCCGCTGTGATGCCGCCCAATCTGTGGCCCAGCGAGATCCCGGAGTTTCGCGACGCGGTGGGCGCGCTGTTCGACGCGCTCGACAAGACCGGCGCCACGCTGCTGCGCGCCATCGCCGTGCATCTGGGGCTGGACGCGGATTTTTTCGCCGATCCGGTGCGTGACGGCAATTCGATCCTGCGCCTGCTGCATTATCCGCCAGTCCCGCCCGAGACGGCGGGCGCCATCCGCGCCGGCGCGCACGAGGATATCAATGTCATCACCCTGCTGCTGGGGGCGGAGGAAGCCGGGCTGCAGTTGCTCGACAAGCATGGCGAATGGCGCTTCATCGATGCGCCGCCGGGCAGCCTGGTTTGCAACATCGGCGACATGCTGCAACGGCTGACCGGGCATCGGCTGCCGTCCACCACGCACCGAGTGGTCAATCCGGCGCCGGAACGCATGGGCGTGGCGCGCTATTCAACGCCCTTCTTCCTGCATTTCCGCCCGGATTATCTGATCAGGGCGCTGCCTGGCGGTCCGAAAGAGGAGCCGCCGATCACCGCGCATGATTATCTGATGGAACGGCTGCGCGATATCAAATTGCTGTAACATCAGCGGGGCAGGGGGTTATCCATGATGATGCGCACATTCTTGATGGCGGCCATGCTCGCCAGCTCTGCCACCGCCGCTCCGGTACTCGACAGCCCGGTGAAGGATGATTGGTGGCAGGGCGGCCGAGCCGCCCTGCAGGCCCGGCTGGCTGTGGTCAACCGGCCGAAGCGGGCGAAGAATGTCATCCTGCTGATCGGCGATGGCATGGGTGTGACCACCATCACCGCCGCGCGCATCTTTGATGGACAGCACCCGATCGATGGCCGCGCGCCGGCGTCGGGCGAAGAGAATAATCTGGCCTGGGACCGGATGACCAACACGGCGCTGGTCAAGACCTACAACAGCAACGCCCAGGTGCCGGACAGCGCCGGCACCGCCAGCAGCTTCAACACCGGTGTGAAGACCCGCATCGGCGTCATCAATTTCGGCGCCAATCAAGGGGCTGAGGCCTGCAAGACGCCGGAAAAACTGCCGCGCACTTTTGCCGAGATCGCCCGCGCCCACGGCATGGGCCTGGGCATCGTCACCACCACGCGCATCACCCACGCCACCCCGGCCGCGGTCTATGGCCATGTGCCCAACCGCAACTGGGAAGGGGCAGACAAGGCCTATCCGGCGGCCGATCGCGCTTCGGGTTGCCCTGATCTGGCGGCGCAGCTGGTCGGTTTCAAGGGCGGTTTCGATGTGGCGCTGGGCGGCGGTTCGGCGCGCTTCCTGCCGGCCGGCAAGGGCGGCATGCGCGATGATGGCCGCAATCTGGTGGATGAATGGGTGAAGGCCTGGCCGCAGGGCAAATTTGTTGCTGATGCCAAGGGCCTGCGCGCGCTCAACAGCCGCGACACGGCGCCGGTGCTGGGCCTGTTCAACCCGGATCACATCAGCTTCGAAGTCGATCGCAAGGACGATGCCGAGCCCGGCCTCCCGGAAATGGCGGGCTTTGCGCTGGCCAAGCTGCAGGCGGTGAGCAAGGCCAGCGGCAAGGGCTATTATCTGATGATCGAAGGCGGGCGCATCGATCACGCCCACCACGGGAGCAATCCCTATCGGGCGCTGAAGGAAGCGCAGATGTTCAGCGCCACCGTGGCCGAAGTGCTGAAGCGCGTGAACCTGAATGACACTTTGGTGCTGGTCACCGCCGATCACAGCCATGTGCTGACGATGGCCGGCTATCCGGAGCGCGGCAACGACATACTGGGCTATATCAAGCCGCCGGCGAGTGGCGGGGAAGGCGATGGCGGGCTGAGCCCCGAAGGCTATGCGCTGGATGATCGCGGCCAGCCGATGACGACGCTGAGCTATGCCAATGGGCCGTTCGTTTCGCGCGGCCTGTCCCGCACCTTGCCGCCCACTGATCCCAATTATCTCGCCAACAAGACCTATGGCACCGCGTCGGAAAGCCACGGCGGCGAGGATGTGGCGCTGTTTGCCGAGGGTCCACGCGCTGACCTGGTGCGCGGCGTGATGGAGCAGAACGTCATCTTCCACATCATGGCGGAAGCGCTTGGCTGGCGTTGAGCCAGCCAATAGCAACAGACGTGCTGGCGTTAAAGGTCAGCCCACCAGCCACCAACCCACCAGCCCGCCGCTGGCGATTCCGAGGATCATGCCGAGCAACCACCGTGACCGCTTCAGGCGCGATGTCGGGGACTGGGCATGAACGAGATGCGGTGTGTTGGGCATGTCGTTCTGGCTTGCTTTAAATCATCTTTAACCTTTGTTGCAATTTTCGTGCCAGTAACGGAAGCCACCGCAAGCCGCTGAAAAGGCGCGACAGGCGTCCGGTACCGTTTTTCAGCCTGTAAAGCCCACCGACAGTTCGGCGTAGGTGGCGCCAACGAACGAGAGACCATCGGGCGGCGCATTGACGCCCAGCGCGTCACGGTCGCGGGCGGCCAGGGCGGCGGCCAGATCATCGGCGCCCCACTTGCCTTCGCCGACCAGTTTCAGGCAGCCGACCATCGATCGCACCTGGTGGTGGAGGAAACTGCGCGCGGCTGCAAAGATATGCACTTCGTCTTCAATGCGCGTCACATCGAGCCTGTCCAGCGTCCGCAGCGGCGAATTGGCCTGGCATTGGGCGGAGCGGAAGGTGGTGAAATCATGCCGGCCAACCAGGACTTGCGCGGCGCTGTGCATGGCCTCGGCATCCAGTGCCACCGGCACCCGCCATGCCAGCCCGGCATCGAAGGTGAGCGGTGCGCGGCGGTTGATGATGCGATAGCGATAGCGCCGCCCGGTGCAATCGAAACGCGCGTGCCAGCCGGGGGCCTCGGCACAGGCCAGGATGGCGACGGGCTGCGGCTTCAGCCGGGCGTTGATCGCCTCCATCAGCCGGAACGGGGTGATGGCCTTCTCGATATCGACATGCGCCGGCATGGCGCGGGCATGGACCCCGGCATCAGTGCGGCCCGAGGCGATGACCTCGACAGCCTCGCCGGTGACGCTCAGGATCGCGTCCTCGATGGCGGCCTGCACCGACGGGCCATGGCCCTGGCGCTGCCAGCCCATGAACGGCCGGCCATCATATTCCACCGTGAAGCGGAAGCGTGTCACGAAACCGGTGTGCCGGCCGGCACGCGCCAGCCGTTGAGCAGCGCCTTGACCGGCATGGCCGGCTTGCCGGCGCGCTGGACCAGCGTGGGGCGCAGGATACCATCGCCCGTGCCGATGCCGAGCCGGTCATCCACGGTGACGCCCGGTGCAGCGCCGCCCGGTTCCACGCTGGCGGCAAGGATCTTCACCCGTTCGCCGCCAATCTCAGCCCACGCCCCAGGCGCCGGGTTGAAGCCGCGCACCTGCCGTTCCAGCTCGGCGGCAGGCAGGCTGGTATCCAGATGCGCTTCGGCCTTGTCGATGCGCGGCGCCAGCGTCACCCCGGCTTCGGGTTGCGGCACGGCCGGGCGGGGGTTGGCCAGCACGTCGAGCAGCAGATCCGCGCCCAGTGTCGCCAGCTCGGCGAACAGCTCACCGCTGGTCTTGCCGTCGATGGGCGTTTCGACCTTTGCCAGCATCGGGCCAGTGTCGAGCCCTTCTTCCATCTGCATGATGGTGACGCCGGTGACGGCATCGCCGGCGAGCACCGCCCGCTGGATCGGCGCCGCCCCACGCCAGCGCGGCAGCAGCGAACCGTGGATATTGAGGCAGCCCAGACGCGGTGCATCCAGAATAGCGCGCGGCAGGATCAGGCCATAGGCGGCGACCACGGCGACATCACAATCCTGCGCAACGGCAAGGAACTCTGCCACGGCTGCCGGATCGCGGAAGGTGCGCGGGGTGAAGACGGGGATGCCCAGCGCGTCGGCGCGGGCGTGCACCGGGCTCATCTGCAACTGCTTGCCGCGCCCGGCCGGCTTTGGCGCGCGGGTGTAGACAGCGATGATCTCGTGCCCGGCCGCCACCAGCGCATCGAGCGCCGGCACCGCGAAAAAAGGCGTGCCCATGTGGATGATCCGCATGGACACGCCTGTTATCGGCTTGCGCCGCTGTGGGGAAGGGGCCTTTAGCGGCTCATCACCACGGTCACGGCGCGGCGGTTCTGCGCCCAGGCGGCTTCGTCGCTGCCATCAACCGCCGGCTTTTCTTTGCCATAGGAAATGGTGGTGAGCCGGGCGACATCGATGCCCTGGCTGGCCAGGAAGTTCTTCGCCGAATTGGCGCGGCGATCACCCAGCGCGAGGTTGTATTCGCGGGTGCCGCGTTCGTCGCAATGGCCTTCCAGCGTCACGCGCACCGACGGGTTGGCGCGCAGCCAGGCGGCCTGGCGGGTCAGCGTGGCGCGGGCATCGGGATCGAGTTCATAGCTGTCATAGGCAAACAGCACCGTGTCGGTACCGGCCTTGTCGCGCAGGTCTTCCTGGCTGCCGGGGATGATGCTGTTGGCGACGCCTGGCGTGGTGTCACCCTGGATCGGGATCGATGGTTGCGCCGCTTCCGGGCGGGCGGTGGCAGGCGGGGCTTCCAGTTCCACCTTCTTCTTGGCGCCGCAGGCGGCAAGGGTGAGGGCGAGCGTGGCCATCAGGGTGAACTTGGGCAGGTGGCGGGTCATTGGGGGGCTCCTTTCCATCTGGCGTCTGTGATTCAGGGCAACAGTGGCGACCAGGCCGGATCAGAGGCATCCAGCGGCGTCGCGATACGACGTTCATTCAAACCGGAAATATCAACTGACCACAAGCCCGAGCGCCCCGACCGGTCGCCGCGGGCAAACAGGATGACGCGGCCATTGGGGGACCAGGCCGGGCTTTCATCCTGATAGCCATTGGTCAGCAGCCGCTCGCCCGAGCCATCGGGACGCATCACGCCGATGCCGAAGCGGCCGCCACCGATGCGGGTGAAAGCGATATAATCGCCGCGCGGGCTCCACACCGGGCTGGCCGAGCGGCCTTCGCCAAAGCTGATGCGGCTCTGGCCGCTGCCATCGGCGTTCATCACATAGACCTGCTGGCTGCCGCCGCGATCGCTTTCAAACACGATCTTGCTTCCGTCAGGCGAATAGCTCGGCGAGGTGTCGATGCCCGGGCCACTGGTCAGCCGCGTCACGCTGCGGGTGGCGATGTTGAAGCGATAGATATCGGTATTGCCGCCCACCGCCATCGAGAACACCAGGTTCTGCCCATCGGGTGAGAAGCGCGGCGCAAAGGTCATCGCCGCGAACTGGCCAACCGCTTCCTGGCGACCAGTGCCAAGCGTGTAGAGCCACACCCGCGGGCGGTTGTTCTCGAAGCTCATGTACGTGATCGTCTGCTGCCCGGGCGCAAAGCGCGGGGTCAGCACGAGATTCTGGCCCGAGGTGAGGAAGCGGTGGCCGGCGCCGTCCTGATCCATGATGGCCAGCCGCTTGATCCGCTTCGTGCGCGGGCCGGTTTCGCTGACATAGACGATGCGGCTGTCGAAATAGCCGGCCTCGCCGGTGAGGCGCGAATAGACGAGATCGGCGCATTTGTGCGCTGCCCGCCGCCAGCCGGCCGCCGTGGTGACAAAGCCCTGCCGCGCGATCTCACTGCCGGCGAACACGTCGTAGGCATAACAGGCGAGCGTGATGCCGCCATCGGGATTGGCGGTGACTGTGCCGGTGACCAGCGCCTGTGCCGCGATGGTGCGCCAGGCGGGGAAATCGGGTTTCAGCACATCATCGATGCCCACCGTGGTGGTGTAGGCCGCCGGATCGATCGGCTTGAACAGGCCGGAGGATTTGAGATCATTGGCGATCACCTGGGCGGCACGCTCACCCAGCTGGGTGGTGGTGCCAGCCTCGGTGCTGGCGCCATTGCCCGGCGCAAAGGCCGGCACGGCGATGGGCATCGGCTGCATCAGGCCGGCGTTGATATCCACGCGCAGCGGAGCGCCCAGGGGCGCGGCCGTCTGCGCCAGGGCAGGGGAGGCCAACAGGATGGCAGCAAGCAGAATCGAGCGCATGACATGTTCATATCAGGGGGGGAAGCTGAACGGGAGTTAAACTGCACCTGCCCTTGCGCCGGATGCTACTGCTGTGCAACGATTGCGTATTGTATTGATAATACAGAAATTGGGGGACGATCATGATACGCCACACCATGCTGCGCGCCGCGTTGTTGCTGGCCGCGGCGCCCGCGCTTGCCGCCGTGCCGACACCGCCGCGCCCGCTCACCGATCCGGCCAGCCTGGTTTCGCCCATCAACTCTGAAGCGCGCCCGGTTCCGGTGGCCGATCTGATCTTCACGCGCAGCGCCATCGATCCGGTGTGGAGCCCCGACGGCAAGACCATCTTCCTGGTCAGCAACCTGTCGGGCCGGTTCAACATCTGGCGCATGGCGGCGGGCGGCAGCTGGCCGGTGCAGATGGTGCAATCCGATGACGTGCAGAGCGGTCTGGCCACTTCTGCCGATGGTCGCTGGCTCTATTTCACGCAGGACAAGGGCGGCAACGAGTATCACGACCTTTACCGCGTACCCGCCGCCGGCGGTGCAGTGGAGCAGGTGACGCACAGCGATGATGTCGACGAATCCGATCCGCTGATCGCCGCCAATGGCACCATCGCCGTCGGCCACAAGCAGAAGGGCGCAGCGCAGACCAATCTCGCTGTGCTTGAAGGCGGCAAGCTGCGCCTGATCACCGCCGAAACCGATCCGCAGTGGAACTGGCAGGCGGTGGCCTTCACCGATGGCGGCCGCACGCTGATCGCCAACCGCACCACGACGGGCGGCAGCGAAGGCCAGGTGTGGCGTATTGATGTGGCAACCGGTCAGGCCGCCCTGCTGCTGGGCAAGAAGGGCGTGAATCAAGGCGCGTCTGCCGCCAGCCCGGATGGCAGCCGCATTGCCATCACCAGCGATGAAGGCACCGGCCAGGATCATGCCGGCGTGCTCGATGCCGGCACCGGCAAGCTGCGCTGGCTGGCGGCGACACCGTGGGAACAGGTGACTGGCGCGATGAGCCCGGATGGCAAGACCATGCTGGTGCGCACCAACGCCGATGGCCGCTCCACGTTGGCGCTGGTCGATACGGCCAGCCTGCAGATTCGCCCGCTGCCGTTGCCGCCGGGGGTGAATGTCGGCTTTGGCACCTCGTTCGCGCCCGATGGCGGCAGCCTGATCTTCGGCCATGGCGGGGCGGACACGCCATCGGACCTGTTCCGCTATGACATCGCAACCGGCACCAGCCAGCCGATCACACAGACGGCGCTGGCCAGCCTGACGCCGGCCAATCTGCCCAAATCCGAGATCGTCACCTTCAAGGGGTTTGATGGCACCTTGCTCAGCGCCGTGCTGACCATGCCGTTCAACCTGAAGCGCGATGGCAGCGCACCGGCGATCGTCATTCCGCACGGTGGCCCCACCGGGCAGAGCCAGGACGGGTTCAGCCGCACCGCCGCGCTGTTCGCCAGCCGCGGCTATCTGGTGATCCAACCCAATTTCCGCGGCTCCACCGGCTATGGCCGCGCCTTCCAGGAGGCCAACCACAAGGATCTGGGCGGCGGCGATCTGAAGGACGTGCTGTCGGCCAAGGATTTCCTTGTCGCCACCGGCTATGTCGATGCCAAGCGCGTTGGTATCACCGGCGGCAGCTATGGCGGCTTCATGACGCTGATGGCGATCGGCAAGGCGCCGGGCGCCTTCGCGGCGGCCGTGCAGCAATATGGCATCATCAACTGGCGCACCATGTGGGAGCATGAGGACGCCCGCCTGCAGGCCTATCAGCGCAGCCTCTTGGGCGCGCCCGACGAGTATAAGGGCGTCTATGAAGCCGCCTCGCCGCTGACTTTCATCCGCAATGCGAGCGCGCCATTGCTCAGCCTGCAGGGTGAGAATGACATCCGCGTGCCGCGCGGCCAGGCGCAGGAGGTGGCCGACATCCTGAAAGCCAAGGGCAACACGGTCGAAACAATCTTCTACAAGGCGGAAGGCCATGGCTTCCAGAAGCGCGAGAACCAGCTCGATGCCTTGAGCCGCACGCTGGACTGGTTCGAACGCTATCTGAAGCCGGCCAAATGAAGCGCCTGGCGCTGGCGGTGCTGCTGGCCAGCCCGGCCGGCGCGGCTGACCTGCTGATCCACGGCGGCCCGATCCTCACCATGGTGGGCGACCGGCCGCAGACGGTGGCCGCGGTGGTGGTGGCGGGCGGCAGGATCGCTTTCGCCGGGCCGTTGGCAGAGGCGCGCCGGGTCGCCGGGCCGGGGACGCCGCCGCTGGATCTCAAGGGCCGCACCCTGATCCCCGGCCTGGTCGATGCGCACAGCCATCTGATGATGGCGGTCGATCTGGCGCGGCGGGTGAATGTGTCGGGTGCGCCGGTGGGCAGCGTGGCCAGCATCGCCGATCTGGTGGCCAAGCTGGCCGAGGGCGAGGCGAGGCTGAAGATTGCGCCCGATGAGTGGCTGGTGGGCTGGGGCTATGATGCCAGCCTGCTCAGCGACAAGCGCGACCTCAATCGCCGCGATCTCGATACGCGCTTTCCGGGTCGGCCAGTGCTGGTGATGCATGTGTCCGGCCACGGCGCCGTGCTCAACAGTGCCGGGCTGGCAGCGATCGGCGTGACGCCGGACAGCAAGGCGCCCGAAGGCGGCCTGATCAACCGCGAAGCCGATGGGCGCACGCCGAACGGCCAACTCTGGGAAAGTGCGCTGATGCTGGCCGGCCCAGCGCTGAAGCCGCCGCCGCGGGCGCAGCGCCTGCAGAATCTGGCGGCGGTGCAGCGCCTCTATGCGCAGAACGGCTACACGCTGGCCAATGATGGCTTCAGCAACATCGCCGATCTCGACCTGCTGGAAGCGTCCGCCGCACAGGGCCGGCTTGTGCTCGACGTGGTTGCGCTGCCCAGCTTCGTCGATTTCAAGCGCTGGGCCGGCAATCCCGCCTATCCGTTCGGCCAATGGCAGGGTCGCCTGAAACTGCAGGGCATCAAGATCACCCAGGATGGCAGCCCGCAAGGCCGCACTGCCTATATGAGTGTGCCCTATCAGCACGGCGGCCCCAACGGACAGGAGAATTGGCGGGCGCAGGGCATCCAGCCCTATGCCGCCTTCCTCGCCACTGCCAGGGCCGCCAGCAGCCTTGGCCTGCAACTGTTCATCCACGCCAATGGCGATGCCGCGATGGACGACGTGATCAATGCGGTCGACACGCTGAAGCTCCCCGCCGATCACCGGACGATTGTGATCCACAGCCAGGTGCAGCGCCCCGATCAACTGCCGCGCTACGCCGCGCTCGGCATCACGCCGAGCTATTTCACCAATCACACATTCTTCTGGGGCGACGTCCACCGCAGCAACTTCGGCGAAGAGCGCGCCGCCCACATCTCTCCCATCAAGAGCGCGATGGCGCTCGGCCTGCACGCCAGCAACCACAGCGATTTCATCGTCACGCCGCTGGATCCGATGTTCATCCTGTGGACCAGCATGGCCCGCACCACACGCAGTGGCTTCGTGCTGGGCCCCAACCAGCGCCTCGACGCCTGGGCCGGCCTGAAGGCGCTGACCATCAACCCGGCCTGGGCCTATCGCGAAGAAGGGCGGCGGGGCAGCATCGAAGCCGGCAAACTGGCCGATTTCACCCTGCTCAGTGCCAACCCGCTGACAACACCGGTGGCGCGCATCCGCGGGATCAAGGTGGTGGGGACGATGAAGGAAGGGCGGTTCGTGTGGGAGGCGGATCGCTGAAAATGCTGCCGTAAAGCAATATCGCAGCCGTCACTTGGGTGTGGCTTCGACTGTCGCATTCTTGCCTGACACTATGCCGGATGGCTGGCTGGTATTGATCAGTGCCCAGGCTTGCTCTGGTGCCGGCAATGAGGTGAAATCGTCGTAGATTGATGTGTTGCCGTTTACATCGACCACCTCGACAGACCAGCTTCGCTTGCCACTGCTCGACATGAGACCAGAAAGAGAGGGTCGAATCCGAACCACTCGACCGGTGTCAAAGATTGCCATTATATAGGCATCTGTTGCCGCATTGGCGCGATACACTGAATAATCAGGTCGCACCTCACCGTCGCGGCACCATGTCGGTGGCGGCCCTGCCGGGGCATCCGGCGGCCCTTTTTTCTCGACCGCCGCCCCGAGTAGGGACAATAGCATACCGGCTCGGCCGGCCTTCATGCGCTTTGCCTTGGTAAAGCGTAGTGGCACCGAACACGGCTGCATCACCGACGCCACTGCATTCGGTGCGGCATTTGCGGGCCAGACCACGGCGCTGATCACGGATTGCAGTCGCTCATTCAGCGCAGTGCCCGACAGCGAGTGCGAAGACAGCCGCACCGCGACCAGCCATTGGCCCAAAGGCATGACGGCCAAGGCGGTGCTGCGGAACGCGCTGTCGGGAACATCCCAGGTCTGACGCAGCGCCGGGCCTGGGCCAGCGCTGCCAACGGCAAAGGCGGTCGGATTGACCGCTATGGGCACCGCGTTGCGGAAGCGCTCTCCGCTCACAATGGCGGTCTCCGACCGTTCGAACCACATCGCCACGTCGGGGATTGCGGCATGATAGAGAAAGATCGTGGCCGTGACATTGCCGTCTTCGCTTTCGAACTGGGCGGCGATGTCGTGTTCACCTTCAGTGGCATCGCTCAGCTCCGTCCGCTGCAATCCGTCGATGCGGGCCGGCAGGATCAGTCCCGTCTGCGCGTGCTGCCAGCCCTTATCGAGCGGAACTGCCAGTTCACGGGACACGACGGGTGAAGCCGCCAACAATAGCAGCATGGCCGGCAGGCAACGCATCGACAAACTCCAGTTCCGACAGCAAGTCAGCAGAACATCATCTGCAATATGACGCAAGTCAATCGCGTGTCGCTGGGGGTTATCAGGTCATCTCTTCCGGATCAAAATTGATCTCCACGCTCGCCCACAAATCGTACAACTCTGCCGGCAGCTTCAACGGCTGGCAGCGCAGCACGGCGCGGCGGGCGGTTTCGGTGAAGGCGCGGGCATAGTCGGCGTTGGCGGCGGTCATGCCGGTGGGGGTGCCGGCGACAGGAAGGCCAATCACGCGGCCATCGCGGCTGTATTGCACGGTCACCACCACGGTCATGCGGCGCACGTCGCGGCCGCCGACGGGTGGGTTCCAGCAGGGCGCGACCTGGGCGCGGATGGCCTGGGCGAGCGTGGCGGCGGCGCGCGGATCGACGGTGGCGCG
>NZ_WNJP01000230.1 GCF_009733735.1 Sandarakinorhabdus oryzae
GCCCGCACCCCCGGCCGCGCCGGCGCCGCCCTCGCCGCCTGCCCCGCCGTCGGCGCCGGATGCTCCCGATGCCCCGGATGCGCCCAAGGTGATGGTTTTCCACCACAAGGCCGGCGCCACGCCGGGCGAGAAGGTGATCCACAAGATGGTCGTCAAGGACGGCAAGGTGATCACCGACGACATCAGTGGCGCCGAGCCGGACATGATGATGCACGGCAAGGGCCACGGCGAGATGGTCAAGGTGATGGAGACCAGAGACGGCAAGAAGATGGTGATGATCCGTCACCAGGAAATGGCCGAAATGGCCGCCAGGCACGCCGAAATGGCCGGCAAGCAGGCGGAAGCCCGCATTGCCGAGGTCAAGGCCCACATGCGGGCCCGTTGCGACCGCGAAGGCGTGAAGCTGCCGGCCGACGCCGATTTCGGTCAGCTCGCCACCTGCGGCCTGGAAATGCAGAAGAAGATCCAGGCGGCCATGGCCTCGGCCCGCGCTGCCATCGAAGCCTCCAAGGATCTTTCGGCCGAACAGCGCGCCGCCGCGCTGAAGGGCATCGATGCGTCGATGGCCAACCAGCGCCACGAAGTCATCGTGAAGCTGGAGAAATGATCTGATCCGTGGCTGCCGGTTCTGGCCCCCTTAGGGACCGGTCGGCGCGGGCTCAGACCATCAGGCTGGCACCCAGTATGCATCCCGCTGCGGCTTCCAGCCCGGCCCGGTCGTCTTCATCGAAGCGGCCGGGCCTTGGGCTGTCGAGATCGAGCACGCCGACAACCACGCCGTCCTTGATCAGCGGCACGACAATTTCCGACCGGCTGTCGGCATCGCAGGCGATATGGCCGGGAAAGGCGTGGACATCGGGCACCACCTGAGTTTCGCGGGTGGCCGCCGCCGTGCCGCACACGCCGCGGCCCAGCGGGATGCGGATGCAGGCCGGCTTGCCCTGGAACGGGCCGAGTACCAGCTCGCCCTCCTTCATCAGGTAGAAGCCGGCCCAGTTGAGATCAGGCAGCTGGTGGAACAGCAGCGCCGCCATGTTGGCCATGTTGGCAACGAAATCGCGCTCGTCGCCGATCAGCAGGGCAAGCTGCTGGTTCAGCTGGGCATATTGATCAGGCTTGGTGCCTTCGAGGGCGGGGGCAAAATATGACATGGCCGCCCGTTAGCGCCGTGGCCGCCGAAACGCAAACGCCGCCGGGGTGAGCCGGCGGCGTTCATGATCAACGGTAACGCCCGCTTATTTCGGCGCGATCACCATCAGCATCTGGCGGCCTTCCAGGCGCGGCAACTGTTCGACCTTGGCCTGTTCGGCGGTCTCGTCGCGCACACGCTCCAGCAGTTTCAGGCCGAGCTCGCCATGCGACAGCTCGCGGCCGCGAAAGCGCAGGGTGAGCTTCACCTTGTCGCCTTCTTCCAGGAAGCGGTGGATGGCCTTCATCTTGGTCTGATAATCATGCTCGTCGATGTTCGGACGCATCTTGATCTCCTTGATCTCCTGCGTCTTCTGGTTCTTGCGAGCAGCAGCGGCCTTTTTCTGGGCCTCATACTTGAACTTGCCGACATCGAGGATCTTGCACACCGGCGGATCGGCGCCGGGGGAGACTTCCACCAGGTTCAGCCCGGCTTCCTGTGCGATCGCAATGGCTTCGCGGGTGTAGAGCACACCCAGATTTTCCCCGTCCTGATCGATGACACGGACCTTGGGAACGTTGATGAACTCATCATAACGCGGGCCGGTCATCGGCGCGGGCGCATTCATCATGCGGCGTGGGGGCGGTGGTATGGCAGTCTCTCCTGTGTTGTGTTGCGCGCCTCAATAGCGCGGCCGGCCCACCAGCGGCAAGAGGGCGCAGGTGGGCCGGCCGGATTCAGCCGTTGGCGGCGGTCACTTGGCCGAAGCGAGCGCCGCCTCCAGCGCGGCCACCCCGGCGGCGGCGATCAGGCCGTCTTCCTGGGAGGTGCCACCGGACACGCCAACCGCACCGATGGTCTTGCCGTCCCGCTTCAGCGGAATGCCGCCTTCCGAGGCGACCATGGCCCCCGGGAAGGTGAGGTAGCGCAGCTGGCCTTCCTTCTGCAGCCGCTGCTCATAAAGGGCGGTGGGACTGCCAAAGCGCGCCGCCGTCTGCGCCTTGCCGGTGGCGATGTCCGGCCCGGCGGGCGGCGCATCGTCCATGCGGCGCAGGGCGATCGGCACGCCGGCCGGATCGACCACCACGATCGTCACCTTCAGGCCGCGCTTGTCGGCCTCGGCCTGGGCGGCATCGGTGACGATGCGGGCGGCGGCCAGCGTGAGGGTCGGCTTGTCCTTCACCAGTTGCGCCGTTGCCGGCACGGCCAGCAGCAGCGCCGCGCCCAGCAGGGTGAGCGCGCGCATCAGGCCGGCATCCGGTGCAGCGCGCACAGCTTGTTGCCGGCCGGATCGCGCAGATAGGCGAGATAGAGCGCGCCCATGCCGCCCTGGCGCACGCCGGGCGGATCCTCGATGGCGGTGCCGCCGTTGGCAACGCCGGCCGCGTGCCAGGCATCGGCCATCGCCGGGCTGGCCATGGCAAAGCCGATGGTGCTGCCGTTGCCGTGGCAGGCCGGGTTGCCGTCGATCGGCGGGGTGATGGCAAAGATGCCGGTCGGCGTCATCCAGAACACCCGGCCTTTGTCGTCGGCGTGGCCGGGGCCAATGCCCATGGCGGCAAAGGTGGCGTCATAGAATTTCTTTGATGCGGCCGTGTCGTTGGCCCCCACCATGATGTGGCTGAACATGATCCGTCCCCCTGTGCGTTGGTTCAATGCGCCATGGCGCTGTTTTCGCGTGGATCGCCATGGAAGCAAATTGCCAGCCGGCTGTCGAGATGGCGGGCGGCCTGCCAGGATGGACCCAGATCGCATCCAATATGGACCAAACTCCACCTTGCGCTGTGTTAGCAACCGGTTAACCACTCGGCCCAGGGTCCGCTTTTTTGGGGAAGCAGCGTGTTCATTTTATGGCCGGCATCGTCGGAGAGGGCCGACGCGTGCTTCAGTCGTTGCATCAGCCTGTCAGGCCTACCGCCTGACGAGGCCGAGAAACTGTGCCTGCTGGCCGAAATCCTGGGCTGGCGGGTGCAGGGACAGGCTGCCCAAAGCGTCGTGAGCGCGCCTGACGAGGGCGTGCGCCTGGCGTTGCGCCCTGAGGCAGGCGTGATCCACGTTGATGTGGCTGATCCGGACATGCGCCGGCAGCTCGCGCGCCATGGGCTGGACCGGCTGGTGCCACCGGTGCCGCTGATGGCGCTGGAACAATTGTTCACCTTCGCGGGCTGATGATGGCGACGTGTCGCACATCAAGCCCGCCCGCCGCTGCCGTTATTCTTTGCAGATCGCGGCAATGCCGCGCGGGCGAAGGAGCGGGTGGTGGCAACAGCAGGTCAGTCGTGCAGGGCAGAGGCATCAGTCTGCCAGCCCGGCGACGTCGCGGCACCGGCCGCACCGCGCCTGGCCTTGTTCGGCCTGCCCGCCGACGTGGCGGAGCCGGTGACCCTGCTGGCTGAGATCCTGGGCTGGCAGGTGCTGCCCTTGCCGCCGGGCCCGGCCCTGCCGCCACCCACGCGCGCCTGCCTCGCCATGGTGCCGGCCTGCG
>NZ_WNJP01000231.1 GCF_009733735.1 Sandarakinorhabdus oryzae
CTGAACTGCGCGACAGCGCCGAGGCGCGGCTGCTCGACCGGCTGGCGCGGGGGCGCCGGGCAGTGGTGGCGCAGCTGATCTATCGCGATCAGCCCTGGCAGGGCAGCGCCAAGGGCCGCGAGTTCGGCCGCGCCAGCATGGAGCTGCACTGGCGCCAGGGCGAGGCCGATGTGGCCGTCATGCTGGCCCGGCGTGGCTGGTCCGGGCTGCCCACCGGTCCGGGCGTCTGGAGCTTTGACGCGACCGCTGCCTGAACTGCTTTTGTCCCTCCGTGTTTCTGATAGTCTGATGGCCATGTTGCAGCGACTGCAACCGGTGACGGTCAACCGCCGAATGTGGCGGTGAGCATCGGGCCGCTGGACTGCAACCCGTGGGGAAGGAGCTGTCACCATGAGCGTGGAAAGCTGGCGGGACCGGATATTCACCCTTGCCGATCCCGATGCCGCGCGCACTGCCTGTGCCGCGAGCCGGTTCCTGATCTGATGAGCGCCGCCATCATCGATCGGCGCATCTGCGCCGAGATCGAAGGCAGCTTCGTGCTGTTCCTGATCGGTATCCGGATCAACCGGCTGTGGAAGGTGAACAGCTGGGGGCCGACCTTTGCCGCGATGGGGCCGATGATTGCCGAGCTGTCGAAGCGGCCGGACCTGGGCCTGCTGCACAGCCGTACCCATGTCGGCTTTCCGGCGACCATGCTGGTGCAATATTGGCGCAGCCTTGATCATCTGCAGGCCTTTGCCACCGGCCGTGACCAGCTGCATCTGCCGGCCTGGCAGCGCTTCAACACGGCGGTCGGCTCCAACGGCGATGTCGGCATCTGGCACGAGACCTATCTGATCCAGCCCGGCCAGTATGAAAGCGTTTACAACAACATGCCGCGCTGGGGGCTGGGCGCGGCCGGTACCATCCACGATGCCACCGGTCTGCGTGCCCGCGCCGACGGACGGCGACAGGCGCAGACGGGCGGAGACTGAGCGATGACCAAGGCGTCTGATCTGCTGGTGCAATGCCTGGAAGCGGAGGGCGTCGACTATGTATTTGGCGTGCCGGGCGAGGAGAATCTCGACTTTCTCGACAGCCTGGGCCGGTCCACGCAGATCCGCCTGATCCTCACCCGGCATGAGCAGGGCGCCGGCTTCATGGCTGCCACCTACGGCCGTCACACCGGCAAGGCGGGCGTGTGCCTCGCCACGCTGGGGCCGGGGGCAACCAACCTGGTGACGGCGGCCGCCTATGCCACGCTGGGCGGCATGCCGACGCTGATGATCACTGGCCAGAAGCCGATCAAGCGCAGCAAGCAGGGCCGGTTCCAGATCCTCGACGTCGTCGACATGATGCGGCCGATCACCAAATATACCCACCAACTGGCCAGCGCCGACAATATCCCGGCCAGGGTGCGCGAGGCCTTCCGGCTGGCGCAGGAGGAAAAGCCCGGCGCCACCCATCTGGAGTTGCCGGAGGACATCGCCCACGATCCCACCGACGCGGTGCCGTTCAGGCCAAGCTATGCCCGCCGGCCGCTGGCCGATGCCAAGGCGGTGCAGGCGGCCGTGCGCGCCATCGAGGCCGCGAAATCCCCCATCCTCGTCATCGGCGCGGGCGCCAACCGCACGATGACATCGAAGATGCTGCTGGAATTCGTTGAAAAGACGCGAATTCCGTTCCTGACGACGCAGCTGGGCAAGGGCGTCATCGATGAACGCCATCCCAAGTTCCTCGGCTGCGCGGCGCTATCGGCAGGAGATTTCGTCCATGCCGCCATTCGCCGTGCCGATGTCATTGTCAACATCGGCCACGACGTGATCGAGA
Source organism: Sandarakinorhabdus oryzae (assembly GCF_009733735.1). Classification (GTDB taxonomy): domain Bacteria; phylum Pseudomonadota; class Alphaproteobacteria; order Sphingomonadales; family Sphingomonadaceae; genus Sandarakinorhabdus; species Sandarakinorhabdus oryzae. The sequence continues at coordinate 1,810 of NZ_WNJP01000231.1, forward strand.
AGCCGCCCTTCTTCATGACCCAGGACGGTGCCACCGTCATCCACATGAGCGTGCGCTCGGCCGAGGTGGACCCGGTTTATTTCCCGCAGATCGAGGTGATCGGCGATATCGCCAATGCAGTCTGGCAGCTGAAGGAGGCGATCCAGGTCCAGCCGCACTGGAATTGTGCCGGCATGCTGGAAGCGCGTGCCGCCGAAGTGGCGCATCGTGACGCCGCAGCCGGGGACCAGCGTTTCCCGATCTATCCGCAATTTCTGGTCAGCCAGATCCGCCAGGCGATGCCGGAGGACGGCATCATCGCGCTCGACAATGGCGTCTACAAGATCTGGTTCGCGCGCAACTACACCGCCTATCGGCCCAACACTGTGCTGCTCGACAACGCGCTCGCCACGATGGGGGCCGGCCTGCCATCGGCCATGGCCTCCTGCATGGTCTATCCCGACCGCAAGGTGATGGCGGTGTGCGGCGACGGCGGTTTCATGATGAACAGCCAGGAGATGGAAACCGCGGTGCGCCTGGGCCTCAATCTCACCGTGCTGATCCTGAACGACGGCAGCTATGGCATGATCCGCTGGAAACAGGCCAACATGGGCTTCCAGGATTGGGGCCTCAGCTATGGCAACCCGGATTTCGTGGCCTATGCAAAGGCTTATGGCGCAAACGGCCACCGCGTCACCAGCGCTGGCATGCTGCCCGGCCTGCTGGCGCACTGCCTGGCGACGCCGGGCGTGCACCTGATTGATTGCCCGGTGGACTACAGCGACAACGACCGTATCCTCAACAAGGACATCAAGGAATTGAGCGCCGCCCTATGACGATTGCCCCCCTGCGGTTGCTGACAGCCGGCCTCTTGCTGGGTGCCGCGGCGCCGCCACCGGTGGCCGATCTACTGATCAGGGGCGGCATCATCCACGACGGCAGCGACCGGCCCGCCTTTGTGGGCGACGTGGCGATCAGCGGCGATCGCATCCTCGTGGTCGGCAAGGGCAGCAAGGTGCGGGCGAAGCGGGTGATCGAGGCGCGCGGCCTGATCGTGGCGCCAGGTTTCATCGATCCGCACACCCATGCCGATTGGGATGCGCCCGATCCCGGCAGCCGTCGGCTCGACACCTGGCTGGCGCAAGGCGTCACCACCATTGTTGTCGGCAATGATGGCGCCGGCAGCCCCGATGTCGCCGGCCAGACGGCGGCACTGGCCGCGCACCCGATCGGGCCCAATCTTGCATCCTATGTGGGCTTTGGTTCGGTGCGGCGGCAGGTGCTGGGCGACGGCGACGACACCCCAGACGCGGCCCAACTGGCGCGCATGCAGGCGCTGGTCGCCGGGGCCATGTGCGAAGGCGCGCTCGGCCTTTCGACCGGGCTGTTCTATCCGCCGCAGAAATATGCCCGCACCGAGGAGGTGATCGAAGTGGCGCGCGAGGCCGGGCGGCGCGGCGGCCTCTATGACACCCACCAGCGCGATGAATCGAGCTATGGCATCGGCCTGCTCGCCTCGGTCGATGAGGTGCTGCGCATCGGTCGTGACGCCGGGATGCCGGTGCATTTCGCCCATCTGAAGGCGCTGGGCGCCGATGTACAGGGCCAGTCCGCCACAGTCGTTGCCCGCATCAACGCTGCCCGCGCCGCCGGGCAGGACGTGACGGCCGATCAATATCCCTACACGGCCAGCGGCACCGGCCTGCTGGCAGCGCTGCTGCCCGGCTGGGCCCAGGCCGGCGGCATTGACGCCATCCGCGCCCGCATCGCCGATCCGGCCCAGCGCACCCGGCTGCGCGCCGACATGGCCGACAATCTGCGCC
>NZ_WNJP01000232.1 GCF_009733735.1 Sandarakinorhabdus oryzae
CGCGCGAGACGCTGCCGGCGCTGGGCCTGCCGGCCAACACGGGCGACGAAGCCGCGGTGCGCAACCGCATAGCGCTCTATGCCGCGCAACTGGCGGCGCTGCCCTGAGCGACGCTGGGGCGGACGCCCCATCGACACCGACCGCAGCCAGAGCGCAGGCTGGCCGCCCCACCACCGGAGATGCTGCATGCGCCTGCCCCTGCTCTGCTTGCTGCTGGCCATGGCGGCCCCCGTCTGCGCCGCCGGTCCCGCGTTCCTGCCCTGGATGAACGGCACCATCGCCAGCGAGCCGCAGATGCAGGTGCAGCGCATCGATGCCGACACGTTCGTGATCCGCCAATCGGTGCACACCAATTTCGAAGCGCCGTTTCTCTACCTGCTGTTCGGCACCGATCGCGCGCTGCTGCTCGACACCGGCGCCGGCGGGCTCGCCATCCGGCCCACGGTCGATGCGCTCATCGCCGGCTGGCTGGCCAGCCACCGCCGCAGTGCCATCCCGCTCACCGTCGCGCATTTCCACAGCCATGGCGATCACCACCAGGGGGACAGCGAGCTCGCCGGCCGGCCTGATACGACCGTCGTTGGCCTCAAGCCCGAGGACGTCGCCTCCGCCTTCGGCATCACGCGCTGGCCCGACGACATCGCGACGTTCGATCTCGGCGGCCGGCCGCTGTCGATCATCCCGACGCCCGGCCACGAGCCGGCGCACATCATGGTCTATGATCCGCGCACGCGCCTGCTGCTCTCCGGCGACATGCTCTATGCCGGCCGCCTTTATGTGCCGACCGACCAGTTCGCGACCTTCATCGCCAGCGCCGACCGTCTGGTTGCGTTTGCGCAAAGCCATCCCATCGCCGCCGTGCTTGGCACCCACATCGAGATGACGACAACGCCGGGCAAGGATTATGGCTTCGAAGCCGCCACCCACCCCGACGAGCATCCGCTCGCCCTGCCCGCAGATGCCATCACCCGCCTGGCCGCCGCCGCCCATCGCGTTGCCGGCGCACCGGTGATCAGCAACGAAGGCGACTTCATCCTCTACCCTCGCCCGCCGCGGCCCTGAGCATAAGCCTCGACAAAGCCGCCGCCATGCTGCGAAGCTGGCCGGCGATGAAAATGCCCACCCCTGATGCCGGCGTGATCGCCCGCCAGGCGCAGATTGCCACCGCACTGGCCGACATTGTGCCTGACGGGGTGATTGCCGATGCCGACGGCGTCTCGCCCTATGGCAGCGACGGGCTCGCCATGTACCGGCAGAGCCCGCTGGCCGTGGTGTTGCCGCGCACCACAAGCCAGGTGAGCCGGGTGCTGGCCTGGTGCCACGCCAACGGCGTGAAGGTGGTGGCGCGCGGATCGGGCACCTCGCTGTCCGGCGGGGCGCTGCCGCTGGCCGATGGCATCGTGCTGGGCATGAGCCGCTTCAACCGCATCCTCGGCGTCGATTACGACAATCGCTGCGCCGTGGTGCAGCCCGGCGTCACCAACCTCGCCGTCAGCCAGGCCATTGCCCACAAGGGTTTCTATTACGCGCCGGATCCATCGAGCCAGATTGCCTGTTCGATCGGCGGCAATGTCGCAGAGAACGCCGGCGGGGTGCATTGCCTGAAATATGGCACAACCAGCCCCAACCTGCTGGGCGTCGAGCTGGTGCTGATGGATGGCAATGTGCTGCGGCTGGGTGGCCCGGGGCAGGAACAGGCGGGCTATGATCTGCTCGGGCTGGTCTGCGGCTCCGAAGGTCTGCTCGGCGTCGTCACCGAAGCCACAGTGCGCATCCTGCCCAAACCCGCGACCCAACGCGCATTGCTGCTCGGCTTCCCCTCCGTCGCCGATGCCAGCGATTGCGTGGCCGCCATCATCGCCGCCGGCATCATCCCGGCCGGCCTCGAAATGATGGACGCACCGGCCATCCGCGCCGCGGAAGATTTCGTGCAGGCCGGCTATCCCACCGATGTCGCCGCGCTGATGATTGCCGAGGCCGACGGCACCGCGGCCCAGGTCGACGACCAGCTCGCCCGCATCAGCGACATCGCCAGGGCCCACAATTGTTGCCACCTGCGCGCGTCCACTGATGAAGCGCAGCGGCTGCTGTTCTGGGCCGGGCGAAAGGCGGCGTTTCCGGCGGTGGGGCGCATCGCGTCGGACTATTATTGTGTCGATGGCACCATCCCGCGTCGCCAGCTGGGCGCGGTGCTGGAACAGATCAGCGCCATCGTCGCGCGCCATGGCCTGGGCGTCGCCAATGTCTTCCACGCCGGCGACGGCAATCTCCACCCGCTGGTGATGTATGATGCTGCCGTGCCCGGCCAGACCGAAGCCGCCGAAGCGGCCGGCGCCGAGATCTTGAAGGCCTGTGTCGATGCCGGCGGCGTGCTGACCGGGGAGCATGGTGTGGGCGTCGAGAAACGCGATCTGATGCCCCACCAGTTTTCGCCCATCGATCTCGACGTGCAGAGCCGGCTGAAATGCGCCTTTGACGAAAACGGCCTGCTCAACCCCGGCAAATTGTTCCCGACGCTGGCCCGCTGCGCCGAAATGAACGCCATGCACGTGCATGGCGGGCGCGTGTCGTTTCCCGAAATCCCCCGCTTCTGATGGCCTATCGCCCCGCCACGACCGAGGACCTCGCCGCGATGATCCGCGACGCGGCGGCGCGCGGGGAAACGCTGGCCGTGTCCGGCACTGGCAGCCGGCCTGGCATCGGGCCGGGCCCTGCAGATTCCGCGCTCGATCTGACCGGACTTGCGGGCCCTGTCGATCACGATCCCGGCGAACTGCTGCTCACCGTGCCGGCCTCGACACCGCTGCTGTATGTGCAGCAAATCCTGGCCAAGGCCGGCCAGTGCCTGGCCTTCGAGCCGCCGTCGCCCGACGCGATCTGGGATCGCGGCCACGGCACCATCGGCGGTGCGGTGGCCAGCGGCCTTTCGGGGCCGCGGCGGCCCTTTGCCGGGGCGGCGCGCGATCATGTGCTGGGCCTTTCGGGCGTGACCGGTCGGGGCGAGATCTTTACGGCCGGCGGCAAGGTGCTGAAGAATGTCACCGGCTTTGATCTGCCGCGGCTGCTCACCGGCTCGCGCGGCACGCTGGCGGTGCTCACCGAGATCACGCTGAAGGTGCTGCCGCTGGCGCCCGCGCAGGCGACGCTGCTGCTGCCGGCTGACACGGCAGCCCAGGCGGTGCGGATCATGGCCGATGCACTGATGGTGGACGGTGGCATCACCGGCGCCGCCTGGAGTGAGGGCGAAGTGCAGTTGCGCATCGAGGCCAGCCCCGCTGCCCTGCCCGCACTGGTGGACGCCGCCCGCGCGCGCCTGCCCGTTGCCAGTGTGATTGAGGACGCCGACAGCCGTGCCCTGTGGGCCGCCTCCGCCAGCCTGGCTGGCCATATCGCGCCCGATGACATCATCTGGCGCTGCCCGCTGCCCGCCACAAGCGCCCCGGCGCTGGCCGCGCTGCTGCCACAATTTGCCCGGCTGCGGCTGGATTGGGCCGGCGCGCTGGCCTGGGTGCTGTTGCCGGCCGACGCTGCCGATCTCGACATGCATGCACTGGTGGCGCAGGCCGTCGGCCGCGACGGCCATGCCGAACGGCT
>NZ_WNJP01000233.1 GCF_009733735.1 Sandarakinorhabdus oryzae
TTCGAGCCAGCCGCCATCATCGGACTGGAACAGGTCGCGCAGCACCACGCCGCCGGCGGCCTCATAGGCGTCGAGGCCGACGAACACCGCCCGCCGGTCGGAAGCGCGCACCGTCTTCTCCGTCAGCATGCGACGGATTTGATAGGGCTCCTTCTGCCAGGAGCCGGAGATCGCCTGCCAGACCTGCTCCTGGCGGGCATGGTCGGCGGTGACGGTGAAGGCCATGAGCTGCTCGAGCGACATGCCGTCCTCGGCGTAGACGTCGAGCAAGGCCGGCGCGACCGACGCCAGGCGCAGGCGCTGCTTCACCACGTTCACACCGACGAAGAACGCCGCGGCGATGTCCTCCTCGGAGCGCCCCTTCTCGCGCAGAGCCAGGAAGGCGCGGAACTGGTCGAGCGGATGCATGTTTTAGATTATGCGTCAAGTGTCCTGTTAGCTGGATGACTCTGATTCTGTGGCCTTTCTGGCTGCATCCTGCATTTTGGGTGTATTTTTGGCTTTGAATCGCAGCCGGTGGGAGTCAATCCCGATGTCTTTCTCGACGGAAGCGATAGTCGCGCTTTGATGCGCGTAGTGCTTTGGCGATAGCCTTGTTGATGTCGTCGAGATTGCAGGACTCCGGGTGGAACTTGCGGCCAGCCCATCGATGCATGGCTTCGTGTTCTTCATGATCGGGGTCGAGCCAGGCTTCGAGGAAGTTGGCATAGCCTGAAGGCCCACCAGAGTCTTCGGGAGGACCTGAACGTTTGGCGGCGACGCAGCGCGGATATTTGGTCCCCTCCTCGCGCGCGACGCGCTCCAGCCGCAGCCGATGACGCCAATTGTCGCCAAAGTCGTATTCGTAAAGGATCGTAAGAGGGCTCTCGTCGGGATCGTAGGGAAAGTGAAGGTCGATCATCCTGACCTCGGTCGCCTCGAAGATCCGGCTGTCGGACAGGCCGTCCTCATTGAACTCCGGGGCCCCGTAGATGAGACCGCCGATATTGAACTGATGCAAATGGCTGTCGGTCCAGCCGAAGGCGGCTTGCAGCACCTCGTGGAGTTGGGCGAGGTTGAGAGTGATTGGCAGCTCGAGAGTGCGGCTGATCCTGGGCTCGATGTCGAGGATATGAACCTCGGCGCGCACAATGAAGCTGTCTGGATCGAAGGGGTCAAGCATGCCGCAGATCATGCCGCGCATGATTGTCGCAGGCAATGGATGGGGCGACAAATATCCTTCGGCGAGCGCGGCGACACGAAGCGGCAACGTAGACAACGTCAGGATTTCGGCCCGCGAGCGAGCGGCACTGGCTTCGCAGCGCGATCGCGCTCGGCGATCAGGCGGGCGTTATGACGCTTCTGCCGCTCAACCTCCGTTTCGGCTTCGAGGATGCGCTTCAGCAGTGCGGCATTTTCCGTCACCATGCGCCGCTCTTCGATCTGCAAGACCTGGATCAGAGTGCGCTGCTGGGCGAGTTTGTCTTCCCAGGCCGCCAACTTTTCGGGGACGATCTTGCGATCGCTGGCGCGACGCAACTCATCGATCATCGAGCGATGGTTGGTGTAGATGGCGTTACGACCGACACGCGCCTCGCGTGCAAGCGTCGCGACGGTCAGCCGGTAGGATCGCTTTTGCAGGTCCGTGTGTGTGGGCAGACCCTTCACCAGCCGTTCCAGAGCATCGCGCAGCTTGCAGTGGGTGTTGCGCAGGCGTTTTTCGGCAGGCGTGAGGGCCGGCATTTTGCTGGTCTTACGCGTCATGGCGAGCATCCTTTCCATGGTCGAGTTCGCCAAGGATGCGATCGCATTCGGCAATCCGTGTTTCAGCGAGTTGCCGGCTGACCGGGTCCAGGTCAGGATGGCCGAGAAGATCGGCATTGCGATCGCGGCGGGCCTGCCAGACAGGCCTGTGCCTGGCGGTGACGGCGAAGTTGGCGCAGGTGAGACACGTGCTTTCGGTTCTCAGCACAGGATTCGGGCCACGCTCGTCGCCAAAGCAGGCAGCCGTTTCGACGCGATAGACGCAATAGCCCCAGTCGCAGACCCCAAGGCGGAGGTCGGTCTCTTCCATCAGGAAGCGGACATAAGCCTGGACATCGCCGTCGCGTGTGCGTCCGCGGAACTGCGAGCGAGCGGCGATCATGCGTCCACCCTTGCCGGCGAGCGCCGTCGCCGTTAGCACCTCTTCCAGGGCGGCGCAGGTTTCTTCCTGAGTATGCCGGTCGATCAGATCGTCGAGCGCGAAGTCGGTTCCGACATAGCCACGATCGGTCATGGCCCGGGTCACATGACCGAAGTGCGCCTGAAGCGCATGCAGGCCTGTGCGGTCGCGTTTGCCGACGAAGCGGGCAAACGTCTTGCGGCCCTGATGCGTGTTCAGATGCCAAGGCTCGCCCTCGTGGTCCGGCAGGCCGATGAACGGCGCAAACAGATCATTCAGCCGCCTTATGATCGTGGAGCCGACGGGGAGGTCAATGCGGGCGGCAGGACCGACCAACCCGTTGCTGGCCATCGCCAGGAAGAGATCGTCTCGTCCGCTTTGGGCCCGCAGGCGGGCGGTCAGCCGCTCCATCACCACGACAGCCCGCTCGACGGGTGCCGGCGCAACCCAGCGATGGGCTTCGCCATCGATGCCACGCGCCGTCTTGTAAATCCGCCCGACGAGATAGGCGAAGCTCTCGCTGCCGTCCCCGGCAGGATGCTGCTGGATGCAGCCGACCTGAAGGCCGAGGATCTCCGAGATCCGGGCGCCGACAAGATAGCTGACCACCACAAAGCAGGCGTCGTAAATGCGATCGGCGACATAGCGCAGCTGCTTGGTGCTGGTGACCGGCGCCTCGTGCCAGGCAGCTTCCTCCCCAGGCAGTGTCGCGAAGGTGAACGGCGCGATTGCGTCGGTCACGATGAAGCCGGCCTTCGTCTGGCTGATCCCGTTAGCGAGCGCATGGTCATAGACGGACTGCGCCTGGGCCTGCAGAGCGATGACGTCGTCGGCCGGGGTCCCGATCAGTCGCAGCGCCGCCGAGACCAGGGGCACAGCGATCGCGTCCGGCGTATAAGGCAGCCAGCCCCGGTCGCGGCGAACGAACGGCGGCGCGATCCCCGGGAATGGATCGGCGATCGCCACTTCCGGGAACTTTGCTCCCTGCAGATAAAGGCGCGTCAGCAGATTGGCGTGGTTTTGCAGCGTGGTGCTCTTCAGCGGCTTACCCGGCTTGCGGCCCGGACGCTGCGCCATCGCCGTCATAAACCGGTCGCAGGCGTCGCGGTCGAGATCGGCAAAGCACCGATATCCCTGCGCCGCCATCCAGCGGATCAGCATCCGCAACCTATTGAAGACGGAGACGATCGTCATTTCATGAGCGTTGCGGTACCCAGGAGGCGGGTCGAGCTTCAGGCTCCACAGGAACAGCTTCGCCGCCTCTCGCCAGTCAGCCCATCGCGGATCACTGAACCGGCTGTCGTCAGCAAGAACAAAACTCCAGTCGAGCGAGAAGTCAGCTCGGTTGCTGCCAGGGCGACGCCCGTCGAGATGCCAGACCTGATCCAACCACACCGAGCGTGTCGAGATCCGAAGCGG
>NZ_WNJP01000234.1 GCF_009733735.1 Sandarakinorhabdus oryzae
CAGGCCTGGGCGCAGATAGGCACCGCGGCCTGGGCACTGGCGCTGGCGCTGTGGGGCCTCGCGGTGTGGCCCCGCCATCGCCCGCTGGCGTGGGGCGCACTGCTGCTGCTGGTGGTGCCGCTGGCCGGCGGCACCGGCCTGATCCCGCTCAACGTGATCGGCTTTGGCGCGGTGGTGGTGGCGCAGGCGCTGTGGGCGGCAGCCGCGGGCGTGCTGTTGTGGCGCGGCCAGCTCTGATCGGCGGCCTTCAGCTGGTCTGGCGCGCGTAATCCTCGGCGTCGAACCAGCCGCGCGACGCTGCGATCTGGCCGGCCCCGTCCAGCTCCCACGCCTCCCAGCCCGAAACGCTGACCGGCTTTCCGCTGCCAGCGTGGGTGCCGGTGAAGGTCCACAGATAGATGGCCGTGCGCCCGGCGGCACGCACGCCGTCACAGTGCAGCACCATGTCGGGGATATCAGCCAGGAAACCGGCCGCCATCTCCGCCACGCCGGCACGGCCCGGCCACGGCGGGCCATCGTTGATGATGATCACGCCGCCTTGCGCATAATGGCTGGCCACGGCGTCGGGCTGGCCGCTGTTCCACGCCGCGGTATAGGCCGCGGCAAGGGCGGCAATGTCGGTCACAGCCCGCGCCGCGCGCAGGCATAGAGCGCGATGGCGCCGGCGTTCGACACGTTCAGGCTTTCGACGCCGCTGATCGGCAACCGGGCCAGCTGGTCGCAATTTTCCACCGTCAGCTGGCGCAGGCCCTCGCCCTCGCTGCCCAGCACCAGCGCCGGCTGGCAGGTGCCCAGCGCTGTTTCCAGCGTGTCAGGCGCATCGCCATCCAGCGCGATGCGCCAGAAGCCGGCTTCGCCGATCTCGCCCAGCGCCCGGGCCAGGTTGACCACCCGCACCCACGGCAACGCTTCCAGCGCGCCGGAGGCCGAGCGCGCCAGCACGCCCGATTCGGCCGGGCTGTGGCGATCCTGGGTCACGATGGCGCGGGCGTTGAAGGCCAGCGCCGATCGCATCAGCGCGCCGACATTGTGCGGATCGGTGACCTGGTCGAGCACGATGATCGGCCGGTTGTCGCCATCATCGGCCTGTTTCAATATGTCGCCCAGCCAGACATTCTCGAGCGGCTCCACCTCAAGCACATAGCCCTGGTGCGGCGCATCGGCCGGGCAAAGCCGGCCCAGATCATAATCGTCACCAATCTGCACCTGCAGGCCCGGCGGGATGACGATGGTCTTGGCGGTCGCCGGTGTCATCCACAATTTTCGGAAACTGCGTTCCGGATTGTCGAGCGCGGCAAACACCGCATGCCGGCCATACAGCCGCGGAAAGGGGCTTTTCTGGCCTTGGCTGTTCTTGGGGTGAGGTCTGCGGCCCATGGCGGCGGCATAGCCGCGCCGGCGGCGTTCCGCCAGCCCTTCAGGACGGGGTGCCCTCACTGGCCATGCTGGCCTTCACCGCCGCTTCGAACTGGGCGGCGTTCATGCCGAAGTGCAGGCCATCGGCTTTCATGTACAGCTCCGACGTGGGAATTCGGGCCAGCCCGGCCTCGCCCTTGATGATCACGCTGTCGCCATCCAGCTTGGTGATGGTGCCGATCACGGCGCCCTGAGATCCATGCACCTCGGCATCGGGCTTGATGGCGTTGGCCAGTGCCTGCTTGCGTGCGGCGGCTGCCTGGTCGGCTGCGGCATCAAGCTGGGACTTGGTCATGGCCAGCAGTGGGCCTTCCGGCCGATCGCCGAAGCTGGTCAGCGGAATGGTCACCTTGTTGGTGCCGGTATCGACCACGGCATTGCCATCGGCGGTGCTGACAATGGTGCCAACAATGCCGCCCGATGTGTCCTTGACGGTGGCGCCAACCGTGATCCCGGCCAAGGCCGGGCCGGCAACAGCGAGTGCAGCGATGAACGTGATGACAATTCGCATTGGGCTCCCTTTCGGTGGACAAGGGCGGGAGCATAACGGAATTGATTCGCAAATTCAGCACTTTGGCGGTGAGACGGGCCAAAAGCGGGGCAAAGCGGCCCGGCGCTGATCGACAGCAGATCATTCCGCAGTGCCTGCAGCCGAGTGCTAAGGCGACGCCATCATCGGAAAAACAGGCTGGTGGAGGGGGTTGGATTTGAACCAACGTAGGGTGAAACCCGGCAGATTTACAGTCTGCTGCCATTGACCGCTCGGCCACCCCTCCACAGATGCAACGGGCGTGCCTGTCGGGAGGCGGCCTAGTGCGTCAGGCCGGCGCGGCTGTCAACTTCAGATTTCAGGGCCCCTTTTGCAAGTTCCGGCGCTCAGCCGCGGTCGGGTACCACCCGGTCGCGGCCGAGCCGCTTGGCGGTGTAGAGCGCGCCATCGGCCCGTTCGATGAGATGGTCCGGGCTGCGGCCGGCGCGATGTTCGGCAACCCCGGCGGAGAAACTGATGCGGCCCATGCTGCTGCCATCGACTGCGCTCCGCAGCACCTGGCCGGCGAGATCGGCGCGGATGCGATCGATGCGGCCAGCGGCGGCCTGCACAGTGGCGCCGGGCATCACGCCCACGAACTCCTCGCCGCCCAACCGGCCGACACAGCCGCCGTCGGGCTCGAGCCGATCAGCGAGGTGGCGGGCAACGAAGCGCAGCACATCATCGCCCATGGCGTGGCCAAAGCGATCGTTGAAGCGCTTGAAATGATCGATATCGACCACGGCCACCGCCAGTGGCGCGCCGGCCGCAGCGGCCTCGGCCTGGGCCTTCTCGATCGCCAGCAGAAGCCCGCGGCGGTTGAACACGCCGGTCAGCGCATCGGTGATGGCGGCGCGTTCGGCCTGGATCAGCCGGTCGGCCAGCGCCCGGCTTTCGGCGGCGGCCTGCTCCAGCTCTTCGATCAGGCGGCTGTTGGCGGCCTGCATGGTGGAGGTCGCGCTGCTCAACTGTTCCAGCAGGCCGGCCAGCATGGTCGCATCCATCGGCCCGGCCAGCCGCTCGCCGCCGTCGGCAATGGCGCGGCCATAATCGGCCAGATCGGTCTGGCCGCTCTCGATGCGCCTTGTCAGCGCCTCGGCCTGGCCATGGGCTTCGGCAATCAGCTGGTTGACCTGGGCCTCGCTCATCTGGCCCAGCAGGGCCTCGCGCAGGCCCGTCAGCACCGACAGGGTGAGGCCGTCGCCGGCCAGCGCCGTGTCGATGGCTTGGGACAATTCGTGATCCTCGCCGCGCACATAGCGCCACAGCACATCATAGACGGCGGGTTCGGGCGGCAGGCCGGTGCGGATCAAGAGGGCGCGGATCTGGTCATACCAGGCCAATGCAGGGGTCGCGAGCTCGGCCGGGGCCGGCGCTGCGGCCTGCGCCACCATCGGGCCCGGCTGATGCTGCATGTGATTGACCCTCCCGCGCTCGCTGACCTGCAAGGGGAACGGCGGCGGGAGTTGGGGGTTTAGGGGGAGATTGGGGGTTCTGCGGAGGTTCTTGGGAGGCAAGGGGGCCGCGGCGAAGCCGCGGCTGACGTCGAACGGGTTCGGCGCGCAGGCGCGCGCGCCGCCCCGCCGGCCGATCTTGCGCCTGTCGGCGCGCGG
>NZ_WNJP01000235.1 GCF_009733735.1 Sandarakinorhabdus oryzae
CTGGCCCAGCCCGCCACCCGGCGAGCCGCCCGCGCGGCCCATCCGCCTGTTCGATCCGCCGCAGCCGATCGAGGTGCTGGCCGAAGTGCCCGACGGCCCGCCGCGCCGTTTCCGTTGGCGGGCCCGCGTGCATGATGTGACGGCCCACGAAGGCCCGGAACGCATCGCGGCGGAATGGTGGCGCCGCAAGGACGGCGCCGGGCTGACCCGCGATTACTGGCGGGTCGAAGCCGCCGATGGCCGGCGTTACTGGCTGTTCCGCCACGGGCTTTACGAGCGCGAACCCGGCCCCCCGCGCTGGTATCTGCACGGATTGTTCGCATGATGGCGCCGCCAAGCGGTTTCGCTGAACTGGCCGCCGCCACCCATTTCTCTTTCCTGGAAGGTGCGTCGAGCCCGGCGGCGATGGTGGAAACCGCGTTGGCGCTCGGGCATTGCGGCATCGGCATTGCCGATCGCAACACGGTCGCCGGCGTGGTGCGCGCCCATGTGGCGGTGCGCGACCTGGCCGAGGCCGCGAAGGAGGCCGGCACCGAACTGCCACCGTTCAAGCTCGCCGTCGGCGCGCGGCTGGTGTTCGCCGATGGCACGCCGGACGTGATCGCCTATCCCGCCCACCGCAATGGCTGGGGGCAGCTCACACGGCTGCTCACCACCGGCAACCGGCGGGCGGAGAAGGGGGATTGCATCCTCCATCTCTCCGACTTGATCGACCATTCAAATGGCCTGTTGCTGATCGCACTCCCCCCCGTTGCCGGCCAGCACAGCCGCCTCCCCGAACTGGCGCATTCCTGCCCCGGCCGCTTGTGGCAGGGCGCTGCTCTGCACCACGGCGGGGCAGACCGGCGCCGGCTGGCGGCACTCGCGGCGGTCGCAGATGCCGCCCATGTGCCGCTGCTGGCGCTGAATGCGCCGCTCTACGCCACCCCGGCGCAGCGCCCGCTGCACGATGTCATCCGCTGCATCGGCATGGGCGAAACGCTGGAGAGCGCCGGCACCCGCCTTGCCGCCAACGCCGAACGCCACCTGAAATCCGCCGCCGAGATGGCCCGGCTGTTCCGCGATTTCCCCGCCGCCTTGCAGGAACCCGCCCGCCTGCTCGCCCGCGTCGATTTCAGCCTCGACCAGCTGCGCTATGACTATCCCGACGAGCCGGTGCCGCCCGGCTACAGCCCGCAAGGCTGGCTGGAAACGCTGACCCTCACCAAGGCTCGGGAGAAGTGGCCCGACGGCGTGCCGCCGAAACTGATGGCGCTTTTGGCCGAGGAATTCCGCATCATCGCCAAGGCCGGTTACGCCCCCTATTTCCTCACCGTCCACGACATCGTCGCCTTTGCCCAATCCCGCGGCATCCTCTGCCAGGGCCGCGGCAGCGCCGCCAACAGCGCGGTGTGCTTCGTGCTCGGCATCACTGCCGTCGATCCGGCCGAGCATAATCTGCTGTTTTCCCGCTTCATTTCCGAAGAACGCAAGGAGCCGCCCGACATCGATGTCGATTTCGAGCATGAGCGGCGCGAGGAGGTGATGCAGTGGATCTACGAACGCTATGGCCGCGAACGCGCCGGCATCGCGGCGACCGTGATCCATTACCGCCCCAGGAGCGCCGTGCGCGAGGTCGGCAAGGTGTTGGGGCTCAGCGAGGACCTGACGACGCGGCTGTCGAGCACCGTGTGGGGCAGTTACGCGAGCCAGATGGAGCGCGAACGCTTCGCCGAAAGCGGGCTTGATCCTGACAGCCCGGAAATCGCGCGGCTGGGCAATCTCGTCACCCAGATCATGGGGATGCCGCGCCACCTGTCCCAGCATGTCGGCGGCTTCGTGCTCACCCAGACGCGGCTCGATGAACTGGTGCCGATCCACAACGCTGCCATGCCGGACCGGACTTTCATCGAGTGGGACAAGGACGATATCGACGCGCTGGGCCTGATGAAGGTGGATGTGCTGGCGCTGGGGATGCTCAGCTGCATCCGCCGCGCGTTTGAATTCATCGAGACGCAGCTGGGCCACAGCTATGGCCTCGACACGGTGCCGTGGCGGGCACCCGATGTGTACGCCATGCTGCAGCGGGGCGACAGTGTTGGCGTCTTCCAGGTCGAAAGTCGGGCGCAGATGAACATGCTGCCGCGCCTTCGCCCGGCCGAATTCTACGATCTCGTCATCCAGGTCGCCATCGTGCGGCCGGGGCCGATCCAGGGCGATATGGTCCACCCCTATCTCCGGCGCCGGCAGGGGCGCGAGGCAGTGAGCTTCCCCAGCCCCAAGCCGCCGCACGATCCCGACGAGCTGAAAAACGTGCTCGGCAAGACGTTGGGGGTGCCGCTGTTCCAGGAACAGGCGATGAAACTGGCGATCACCGCCGCCAATTTCACGCCGGCCGAAGCCAACAAGCTGCGCCGATCGATGGCCACCTTCCGCCACAACGGCGGGATGGAATATTTCGAGTCCAAGCTCGTCGATGGCATGGTGGCGCGGGGGTACGAGGAGGAGTTCGCCCGGCGCTGCTTCAACCAGATCAAGGGCTTTGGCAGCTATGGCTTCCCGGAAAGCCACGCCATTGCCTTTGCCCGGCTGGTGTGGGTTTCGGCCTATCTCAAGTCTCGATACCCGGCGGTGTTCGCCGCCGCGCTGCTGAACGCGCAGCCGATGGGCTTCTATGCGCCGGCCCAGATCGTCCGCGATGCGCGCGAACATGGCGTAGAGGTGCGGCCGGTGGATGTGAACCACAGCGGGTGGGATTGCACGCTCGAGCCCTGCCCGCCGGGGGCACCAGACCGAGCTGATGCCACCCTCGCCCTGCGCCTTGGCCTGCGCCAGATCACGGGCTTCCGCGAAGACTGGGCGGAGCGCATCGCTGCCGCCCGCCCGATCCGCAGCCTGGAACATCTCGCCCGTGCCGGCCTGCCGCCGCGTGCGCTGAAGCTGCTCGCCGATGCCGATGCCTGCGCCAGCCTCAACTTGGGCCGCCGCGATGCCGGCTGGCAGGCGCTGCGCACGCCGACCGACAGCCTGCCGCTGTTCGCCGCGGTTGAGGCCAGCGAACTGGGCACGGAGGCCGGCCACGATCTGCCGTTGATGGCGCCGGGCGAGGAGGTCGCCGCCGATTACCAGGTGCTGCGCCTCAGCTTGCGCGCCCACCCGCTGGCGCTGCTGCGCCGCTTCTTCCCCGGCGTGCTGACCGCCGCGCAGTTCAACGCGGCGAAGAACGGCCGGCGGGCGACCGTGGCCGGCGTGGTGCTGGTGCGGCAGCGGCCGGGCAACGGCAACGCCATCTTCATCACGCTGGAGGATGAAACCGGCGTGGTGAACGTGGTGGTGTGGGCCCGCCTGTTCGAGACGTTCCGCCGCGCCATCATGGCCAGCCGGCTGATGCAGGTGGAAGGCGAGGTGCAACGGAGCCCGGAAGGCGTGATGCACCTGATGGCGACGCGCATCGCCGACATGAGCGCCGTGCTCGATCGCCTGTCCGACGCGCACGACGCCACCACGCCGCTGGCCCGCGCCAGCGAAGACCTCGTCCACGGCCCGCCCGGCCGCAAGCCACCACCGCCCGCCCG
>NZ_WNJP01000236.1 GCF_009733735.1 Sandarakinorhabdus oryzae
CAGGCGGGGGCTGCGCATCAGCCCTTCCCAGCGCGCCGCCCAGCCATCGCGATTGCCATGCGCCCGCCATACGCCGTGCTGCTGCGCCTCGCGCACCGGCACGCCGGCCGCCCGCGCCCAGCGCCGCACCGCCTTGTCGCGGGCAAAACTCCACAGATTGCCGGTTTCCTCGTGGGCGTGGAGGGCGCTGATCCCGTGCGCGGCATGAAGATCGTGTAGCACCTGGACGGCATCACCCACCCGCACCACCAGCCGGGCACCGCGCGCGGCGAGGCTGAGATCCAGATCGGCCAGACATTCCGCCAGAAAGCCATACTGCCGCCCGCTGGCATCCGGCTGCTGCCACAGTTCCGGCTCGACGATGTACAGCGGCAGCACTGGCCGGCCGCTGGCGCAAGCAGCGACCAGCGGCGCATGGTCGTGCACGCGCAGGTCACGCTTGAACCAGACGATCTCCATGCCGGCCGGTGTAGCCGCTTTGTTCCGCGCCCGCAGGTGCCAGCCTGTCGCAGCCGGTTGGCAGCGCGGGTGCTGCGTGCCAGACAGGCGCCCTGGCCGGTCAAGGGGGACAAATATGCGCCGCTTCATTCTCACTGCCGCTGCGCTGGCCGCCTGCGCCGCGCTGCCAGTGCACGCCGCGCCGGGGGACCGCACCGAACGGCTGCTCGGCGAACTGGCCAATGCGCCCGGTGCGCCGGGGTTTGAAGAGCCGGTGCGTGCCATCGTGGTGCGCGAACTCGCGCCGCTGGCGCAGAAAATCAGCTATGACGGGCTGGGCAGCGTGATTGCTCAGCATGGCAGCAAGGGCCCGCGCATCATGCTGGATGCCCATATGGACGAAGTGGGCGGCATGGTGCGGCGGGTGACCCCGCAGGGCTTCCTCACCATGCAGATGCTGGGCGGCTGGCTCGATCAGGCGCTGGTGGGCCAGCGCTGGACGATCATCGGCGCCAAGGGCCCGGTGACGGCGGTGACGACCATCCGCGATGTGCATGTGACTCCGCAGGATGAACGCACCCGCGTCACGCCGCGCACTGCCATCTATCTGGATGTCGGCGCCAAATCGGCGGCCGACGTCGCGGCGCTGGGCATCGGCCCCGGAGACCAGGTGGTGCCGGATGCGCCGTTTGCCGCGCTGGCCAATGGCCGCCTGCTCGGCAAGGCCTGGGATGACCGGGTTGGCCTGGCCGTGGTGATCGAGGCGCTGCGCCGGCTGGCCAGCGACGGCCACCCCAACCAGCTGTTCATCGCCGCCACCACGCAGGAGGAAACCGGCCTGCGCGGTGCCCACACGGCGGCCGATGTGATCAAGCCCGACATCGGCATCGCCATCGAAGGCGGCGTGGCCGGCGATCAGCCCGGCCTCAACCCGGATGAAACCCAGGCCGTGCTCGGCGGCGGGCCGGGCATCTTCCTCTTTGATTCATCGGCCCAGCCCAACGCCAAGCTGGCAGCGCTGGTGGCCAGCACGGCCGCGGCGATCAAGGTGCCGCTGCAGAAAGACCTGGTGCAGGGCTATGGCGATGATTCGGCCGAGATCCAGAAATCCAACGGCGGCGTGCCCACCGTGAACCTGGTGGTGCCGGCGCGCTATACCCACGCCCACAACGGCATCATCGACCGCGCCGATTTCGACCGCACAGTCGATCTGGTGGTGGCGCTGATCAAGCGGCTGGATGCCGCAACGGTGGCCGAGTTGCGTGACTTTACACCATCGCGCCGGTAAGGCGACGCCCATGACGACGACCCTTTACGGCATCCCCAATTGCGACACGGTGAAGAAGGCGCGGGCCTGGCTGGCATCCGCCGGGATCGCCCATGATTTCCACGATTACAAGAAGGCCGGCGTGCCCGCCGCAGCGCTGGCGCGCTGGGTGGAGCGCTGGGGCTGGGAGACGGTGTTGAACCGCGCCGGCACCACGTTCAAGGCGCTGCCGGAGGCCGACAAGCAGGGGCTGGATGCGGGCAAGGCCACGGCGCTGATGCTGGCCAACCCGTCGATGATCAAGCGGCCGATTGTCGAAGCCGATGACGTGGCACTGATCGGTTTCAAGCCTGAGGCGTGGACGGAGGCATTCTGAGATGGCGCGCTGGCTGGTGAAATCGGAGCCGTTCAAATACAGCTGGGACCAGCTCAACAAGGACGGCCAGACGATTTGGGATGGCGTGCGCAACAACCAGGCCGCCATCTATCTGCGGAGCATGAAGGTCGGCGACGAGTTGTTCTTCTATCATTCGAACGAGGGCCTCGCGATCGTCGGCATCGCCCAGGTGGTCGGCGAGCATTTCATCGATCCCAGCGATCCGAAAGCCCGCTTCCCGGCGGTGTTGGTTGGCCCGAAGGCGCCGATGCCGCGCCCGGTCACGCTCGCCGAAATGAAGGCCGAGCCGCGGCTGGCCGGAATGGCAATGTTCCGCCAGTTCCGCCTGTCTGTGGTGCCGATCACGGATGCGGAATGGGATGTGGTGATGGAACTGGCCGAAAGATGAGAAAGCGTCCCGACTTCCAGGCGGTTCAACAGACCTTACAGTGGCAATCCTGGTACGTTCGGAGCTGCCGTGCCAGGAGCGGTATGGTTGGACTTGCGGGCGGTCAACGCTGGATATCCGCGTTGAGAGCGAAGGCTCGTTGGCGACGCATGTACGGCTCGGCGTCAAATCATCAGGCGTTTCTGCGATTCCAGAATTATGTAACAGGGCCGGAACCGGAAGCCTGGGTGTTGGAACGCTGTAGGCGCCGCATCTATGCGGCGGTCAAGCGAGGCGAAACGCAAGCGGCAATGGAGCGCCGCAATTTGTTTGATCCGCTAAAGTCCCTTCGCAGGTCCAAAGCGCGTTAGCATCGGCGTTGGCTCGGTCCCGCTCGACCCTGCTTCGGTTGTTAGCAAGCTCCTTGGCCTGATGGCGGGGAAACTGCTGGCATTATTAGCCAGGAGCGTCTGGTTCCTTGCAGGTGTCAGGCAGTTCAGGCCGGCCACGCTCCTGGTCTTTGCTGTTGACGCCTGGGTGTGGCTATTCAGCGCCCTGACGCTTGGTCTGCCGCCGACTCGGCCTCAACCCAGATCAGCCCAGAGGAAACTGACGGCGACGCCCAGCATCACCAGCGCAAACAGGCGGCGCACCAGCCGCATCCGCGCTGCATCCTGCAACAGGGCCTGCGCCCGCGCAGCCGCGGCGACGATGGCGATGTGGATGGCCGTGGCGATGGCAGCACTGATACAGGCAAGCACCAGCGCGCTCTGCAGCCCCAGCGTGTGGCCAGCCATGAACTGTGGCGCCACCACCACGAAGAAGACATAGGCTTTCGGATTCAACAGGTTGATGAAGGCGCCAGTGAGGAAGGCGCGCCGGGCGCCATTATCGGCAGCCGGCGCTGCCACCGGCCGGGCGGCACCACGCCAGGCATCTAGCGCCAGCCAGGCCATCATCGCCGCGCCCGCCAGCCGCAGGCCGGTCCACAGTTGCGGCGCCGCCTGCAACAGCGCGGCCAAACCGAGCGCCGCCAATATGCCGTTGGCCAGCAGCCCCAGCGCCACGCCGGTCACCGCG
>NZ_WNJP01000237.1 GCF_009733735.1 Sandarakinorhabdus oryzae
GTGGCGTGGGCGGGGCGGGCTGCGCACCCGACGCGGTGGCGATCAGGCCGCCGGCGGCGAGGCCGGTGACGGCCAACAGCCCCAGGGTGCGGCCGAACCGGCCCAGCTTCCTGTCCTTCATCATGGCAAAACGTTCCTTCAACTGGCTCTTGTGGTTCATGGCGCAGGCGGCAACCGGCGTGGCCACGCAGGCGGACTTCAACACGGCCCGGCCATAGGTGGCACGGGTGTCACCATCGCTGCCGGCCAGCACGCTGGCATCGCAGGCGAGTTCCTGATCGGCACGGAAGGCGCGCCAGGCGGCATGGGCGATCGGGTTCCACCAGTGCGCGGCCAGCACCATCAGGCCGGCCAGATTGGCAGCCAGGTCGAAGCGGTCGTGGTGGGCGCCTTCGTGCAGCAGCGCCAGGCGGCGTTCGGCCGGCGAGTAGCGGGCGAGGAAATCGGCCGGCAGCAGAATACGGCGGCGGATGATGCCGGCCGCCATCGGGCCAGGCACATGGCTGGACACGATCACATCCACCCCGCCCTGCCGCGTCAGCAATTCACCTTCGCGCACGGCGGTGCCGACAAAGCGCAGGTGCCGTGCCCACTGGATAGCCAGGAAGGCCACGGCGCCGATGGCCCAGGCCGCCAGCAGCACCGTCGGCCAATCCGGCACGAAGCTGACCTGCGGACCCATCTCGACGGTCGCGGCCGGCAGCGGCTGGGTGTAGAGCGCGGCATCGGCCGGCGTCATCAGCGCCAGCGCCATGTCCCCCTCCGGCTTGGCCTGGGCGACCGGCACATAGAGCGGCTGCCAGCCCGGGATTGCCGGCAGCAGCATGCGCAGCGCCGGCAGCGCCCACAGCGCATAGGCCATGTGGGCGCCCCACAGGCGAGCCACCGGCTTGCGCACGGCGAGCACCAGCAGCATCAGCAGCGTGGCGCCGATCAGCGCCTCCACCAACCAGCGCGCGTTCAGCAGATCGCTCATTGTTTCAGCTCCCTGATCAGGGCTTCCAGCTCGGCAATATCGGCAGGGGAAAGCTCGCCGCGTTCAGCGAGGTGGGCGACCAGCGGTGCCGGGCGGCCGCCGAACAGGCGATCGACCAGCCGGCGCGATTCGCCCGCGGCAATGGCGGCGCGATCGACCGCGGGGGAATAGAGATAGCGGCGGCCATCTTCGGCCGTGGCCAGCGCGCCCTTGGCGGCAAGCCGGGAGAGCAGGGTCTTGACCGTGGTCAGGCTCCAGCCGCTGGAGTCGAGCCGGGCGGCGACTTCCTGGGCGGTGAGCGGGCTGTCGCGCCACAACACCTCCATCACCTGGAATTCGGCTTCGCTGATCCGTTCAGCCATGGCCTGCACCCGAGTCGTTTACATCTGTCGTCGATGTATCAACTACAGATGTAGTCGTCAACCACTGTTATGCTGGGGTGGCACAGTGATGCGCTGCGCTGGCTTTCTGGCTGATGAACGTTTAGCGCCCGGGCGGCGGCGGTGGCCGGCGGATCACCATCACCAGCGGCACCACCAGCAGGCTGACCCACATCATCAGATAATAATTGTCGATATAGGCGATCATCGCCGCCTGCCGGTTGACCTGGGCATCGACCATGCTCATCGCCGCCGTGCCCAGCTGCTGGAAGCGGTCGAGCGTGGAGAAATCGATCACCGACGTGACCGAGGCGGTGATATGGCTGCCCAGATCGGCGTGGCTGGCCTGCCAGTTGCGGCCCAACAGGCCAGTGGTAATGGCAATGCCCATCGAGGCCCCCATCGAGCGCGACAGGTTCAACAGGCTGGAGCCATCGGTGCGCAGGCTTTGCGGCAGGCTGGCAAAGGCGCTGTTGTTGAGCGGCATGAACAGGAGGCCCAGCCCCAGCCCCTGCACCAGCCCGCTGACAACGATGCGCAACTGGTCCACGGCCAGCGACCAGGTCGACATTTCCCAGAAGGAGACCCCGACCAGCAGGAAACCGACCATCACGATGGCGCGCGGATCATAGCCGCGCCGCATGCACTGGCCAGCGATGAACATCGAAATCAGCGTGCCGACCCCGCGCGGCATCATCGCCCAGCCGGTGCCGATAACGGAATAGCCGAACAATCGCTGCAGCATCGATGGCATCAGCGCCATCGAGGCGTACATCACCATCCCGATCACCGCCATGAAGAAGAAGGCCGCCACGAACGACCGGCTGCCGAACAGCGCGCCATCAAACAATTTCTGTTGCCGGCCGGTGAGGAAATGCACGCCGCCGATCCACAGCATGCAGGCGATGGTCAGCGCGTATATCCAGATCTCGATCGATTCGAACCAATAGACATGGTTGCCGCGATCAAACATCAGCTGCAGCGCGGTGATGCCCAGCGCGATGACGCCAAAGCCGAACAGATCGAAGCGGCGCTGCCGGATCGGCCGGGAGGGCAGTTCGGCCACCAGGATCGCAAGCGCGATCACGCCCAGCGGCACGTTGACATAGAACACCCAGCGCCAATTGAGATTCTCGGTCAACCAGCCGCCCAGGATCGGGCCCAAAATGGGCCCCACCATCAACCCCATGCCCCAGATCGACATCATCTGCGCCTGCCGCGACGGCGGGTTGATATCCAACATCGCCG
The DNA here is from genome assembly GCF_009733735.1 of Sandarakinorhabdus oryzae. Taxonomy (GTDB): domain Bacteria; phylum Pseudomonadota; class Alphaproteobacteria; order Sphingomonadales; family Sphingomonadaceae; genus Sandarakinorhabdus; species Sandarakinorhabdus oryzae. The sequence continues at coordinate 2,605 of NZ_WNJP01000237.1, forward strand.
CCTGGCTGAGCGGCTGGATGAAGGCGCCGGTGATGCCCTGCAGCACACGGAACAGCACCATCTGGGTGATGTTCTGCGCCATGCCGCACAGCATCGACGACAGCACGAAGCCGGCGGTGGAGAGGATGAACAGCCGCCGCGAACCGACCCGGTCCGAAATCCACCCCGTGGCCGGGATCGCCACGGCGCTGGCGACGATATAGCTGGTCAGCACCCAGCTCACTTCATCCGATGTCGCGCCCAGGGCGGCCTGCATGTGCGGAATGGCGACGTTGGCGATGGTCGAATCGAGAATCTGCAGCAGCGAGGCCATCATGATCCCGAACACCGTCAGCCACAGGTTGCGCACCGGCATTGACGCCACGTCGGGCACGGCCAGGGGCGGCCGGCCAATACTGGCCCGCCGCGCTCCCCCGATGGCGGCGCTGGCCACGCTCGTGCGCCTCAGCGCCGCTTGCCGTCGGTGTAGACGGTGACGTGACTGGAAATGCCGGCGATCAGCGGGCGGGGGCTGGCCTGATCGATGCTGATGCGCACCGGCACGCGCTGCGTCACCTTCACCCAGTTGCCGGTGGCATTCTGCGCCGGCAGCACCGAAAACTCGCTGCCGGTGCCGGCGCCGATGGAGGCGACATGGCCGTTCAGCACCACGTCGGGATAGGCATCGAAGCTGATGCGTGTTGGCTGGCCGGGCGCCATATTGGCCAGATCGGTTTCCTTGAAATTGGCTTCGACATAGGAATGCTCGTTGTCGACGATGGTCACCACCGGCAGGCCGGAGACGATCTCCTGCCCCGGCTGCAACCGGTCACCCTGGGTGATGCGCCCGGCAATCGGCGCCCGCACCACCGTGCGGGCCAGGTTCAGCTCGGCAGCGCGACGCTGGGCGCGGGCGGCGGCCAACGCCGGCAGCACG
>NZ_WNJP01000238.1 GCF_009733735.1 Sandarakinorhabdus oryzae
TGCCGGGCAATCGGGCGCCGCCGCGATCATCGCCTGCGCCAGCGGCCACGGCGCACCAGCCCGGCCATGGGCCCGCGCGATGGCCAGCACGCTGGGCGCGTCGAGCCCCAGTCCGCCCGCCGCTTCCGGTGCCAGTGCCAGCGGCAGTCCAGCTGCCACCAGCGCATCCCAGCCGTCCACCGACTGCCCGGCGCGGGCCTGCCGCAGCCGCGCCTCGGTCGCTTCGCGGGCGAACATCCGGTTCACCTGGTCGATCAGCACATCATCCATGCGCTGCAGCTTAGGCGCAGCAGCATGGCCCGCACAGGCTGGATTTTCCGGCAGGCATCGCCCACCATCGCGCCCGGGGAGACGAGGCATGACCGTGACACTCGCTGTGGCCGACCAGATCGCCACCATCACGCTCGATCGGCCGGAAAGGCGCAACGCGCTCTCGCAGGCCATGCTGGCCGAAATTGAACGCATCGCCGATGGCTTGCGCGGTGCCGGCGATGTGCGCGCGGTCGTCTTGCGCGGGGAGGGAACAGATTTTTCGGTCGGCGCTGATATCGGCGAGATGGAAGGGCGTCGGGCCCATCCAGCGACGCTCACCGAGGCGCGGCGGGCGGCGCAGCTGGGCGCGCGGGTGATGCGGGCCATCCAGGGCATTGACCAGCCGACCATATGTGCCGTGAAGGGCGTGGCAACCGGCGGCGCCACCTGCATTGCCACCGCCTGCGATTTCCGCATTGCGGCGGCGGGTTCGCGGCTGGGCTATGGTGAAGTGAAGATCGGCATCAACCTGATGTGGAACGCGCTGGGGCCGGTCATTGAACTTATCGGTCCGGCGCGGGCCAAGCGCATGGTGATGTCGGGCGCGCTGTTCGACGCCGAAACGCTGGCGCACTGGGGCCTGATCGACGAGATCGTGCCGGCCGGCAGCGAGGATGCGCGGGCGCTTGCGCTGGCCAGCGAATATGCCGCGCTGCCGCCGCTGGCCGTGCAGATGATCAAGCGCAGCATCAATGCGGTGTCGGGCGCACTCCATGCCGCGGTGCTGCATGCCGATGCCGATCAATGGCTGCTGGCCACGCAAGGCGCGGATTTCGCCGAGGCACTGGTGGCGTTCCGGGACAAGCGGCCCGGCAACTTCAGCGGAAACTGACTTGGCTGGTAATTGCCACGCCTCCCTCCAGCCCCGATGCTGGGCCAAATTGGGGAGACCATCATGCTGCTGATCCGCCTGCTCTGCGTCATCATCTTCATCAGCCTGAGCGTCTATACCGCGCCGGTATTCGCGGCCGAGCCCAACCTGTTCTCGGCCTTTTTTGGCGCGATCGCCGGCGGTGGCTGGCAGGGGCAGTTCAACCTCGATTTCCTGTTCATGCTCACCCTGTCCGGGCTCTACACCAGCTGGCGGCACCGCTTCACGCCGGCCGGCCTGGCGCTGGGCCTGCTGGCCTTCCTGGGCGGCGCATCCTTCCTGTCGATCTATCTGTTCGTGCAGAGTTTCCGCCACAAGGACGTGCGCACACTGCTGGTGGGTTGACGCCAGCCATCGCGCCGCCAATCTGCGCGGGTGACGATCTTCGCGCTCCACAGTCCAGAGGCCAGCCTGGTGCTCGAACAGGCCGGCGAGGCGCTGTTGTGGCGGCATCTGGGGCTGCGGGTTGCGGCCGATGGCCTGCCGCCGCTGGCCGCCACGCGCGGGGCGGCGACCTTCAGCCTTGATCAATATGTGCCGTTCGCCACCGCGCCGGGCCTCGGCTGGTTCGGCCCGCTGGTAGTCAGCGTGCCCGGCCAGGTGCTGCGCTGGGTGGTGACGGGCGTGGTGGCCGACGCGGCAGTGCTGCGGGTGACGCTGGCCGATGCCCACAGTGGCCTGATCCTGGAACAGCAGATCCGCGCCGCCCAGGGCGGGTTCACCATCAGCGCCACGATCGGCAATGACGGGCCGGTGCCGCTGTCCATCGATCAGCTGACGTCAGCATTATTGCCGCTGCCGGCCGGGCTTGACCGCATCCTGAGCTGGCGCGGCCGCCACAATGCCGAGTTTGTCGAATGCATCGAGCCGCTGTCCGCCCACCAGTGGCGGCGGCAGGGTCGGCGCGGACTGCCGGGCCATGGCGGGCCGCCCGGCCTTTACCTGCTGGGGCAGGGGGCTGGCTGGGATCAGGGCCTGGTTTTGGCGGCGCAACTGGCCTGGTCCGGCGATACGGCGCTGAGCGTCGAGCGCGATGACGAAGGCCGGCATCTCCTGTCAGCCGGCATTGCAGGCGCCATCACCCTGCAGCCGGGCGAACGCTTCGCGGCGCCGCCGTTGCTGCTGGCGATTTCGGCCAGGGGCCGCAACGGCGCGATGCAGCAGATGCACGAGATGGTGCGAGCGCGGCTTGGCTGGCCCAAGGTCGAAGGTTCCGGCACCATGCGTCCGCGCCCGGTGCATCTCAACAGTTGGGAAGCCTGCTATTTCCGCCACGACCAGGCCCGCATCCTCGACCTCGCCCGTGCCGCCGCCGCCATCGGGGCAGAGCGATTCATCCTTGATGATGGCTGGTTCCGCGGCCGCGATAACGATCGCGCCGGGCTGGGCGACTGGACTGCCGATCCGGCGAAATATCCGGATGGCCTCAAACCCCTTGCAGAGGGAGTGAACGCCTTGGGCCTCGAATTCGGCCTGTGGGTTGAACCGGAAATGGTCAATCCCGACAGCGATTTGTATCGCGCCCACCCCGATTGGGCATTGCATATTCCGGGCGCGCCGCAGCCCACCGCGCGCCACCAGCTGGTGCTCAACCTGTCACTGCCCGAGGTGGAGGATTATCTTTTCACCTGCCTCGATACGCTGCTGCGCGACGTGCCGATCGCCTATCTCAAATGGGATCACAACCGCGATTTGGCGCCGTCGGGTGGGGTGGGGCAGGTGGCCGGTCTCTATCGCCTGTTCGCCCGGCTGCGCGCCGCCCACCCCAACGTCGAGATCGAAAGCTGTGCCGGTGGCGGTGGCCGCATCGATGCCGGCATCGCCGCCTTCACCCACCGATTCTGGACCAGCGACAATCTCGATGCCGTCAGCCGCGTCACCATCCAGCGCGGCTTCCAGGCCTTCTTCCCGCCCGAACTGATGGGTGCGCATGTCGGTGCCAGCCCGGCCCACGCCACCGGTCGCCGCCAGACCATGGGCTTCCGCGCCGGGGTGGCGTTGCCCGGCCATTTCGGTGTCGAGCTGGACCCCGCAAAACTGCCGGATGCCGAGCGCGCCGAGCTGGCGGGCTGGATCGCCTTCCACCAGCAGTGGCGGCACCTGTTGCACGGACAGCGGCTGGTGATGGGGGAGGGGGCGGATGGCCTCCTGTGGCAGGCCAGCGGTGATGGTGAGGAATGGCTGCTGTTCATCACCCGCACCGCGCCGCCGCAGGATCGCCGGCCTCAGCCGCTGGCCCTGCCGTTCCTTGCCGGCGCCGGCCCGGTTCAGGCCCGGCTGCTGGCCCGCGCCGGCACCACGCCGC
>NZ_WNJP01000239.1 GCF_009733735.1 Sandarakinorhabdus oryzae
TGGGCGCCCGCTGGCAGACGGCAGACCAGGCGCCGGCGCCCGTGCCGGCCGAGTGACCAGCCGGCGCCAACTGCTGGCCGGGGGTGCCGGGCTGCTGGCCGCGGGCATCGGCGCGCGGGCCTGGCAGCAGGGCCTTTTGGGCGGCGACAACCCGGCGCTGGCGGCGTGGGATGATTGGGCCAGTCAGCGCCAGGTCGGGCCGCTGAAGCTGATCGGCGCGGCGGTTCTGGCGTCCAGCCCCCACAACACCCAGCCCTGGGCCTTTGCCGTCGGCCGGCTGGGGGTGGACATTTTCGAGGTGCCGGGCCGGGCGCTGGGCAGCATGGACCCGTTCGGGCGCGAACGGCTGGCGGGTCTGGGCGCTGCCATCCACAACATGGCGCTGGCCACCACGGTGCTGCGGCGGGCGTCGCGGGTGAAACTGCTGCCCGATCCGCAGAACCCCGGCCATGTCGCGCGCCTGATCCTGGGCCCGGATGGCAGTGGCCCTGCGCCGCATCGTCTGCTGCCGTTCATTGCCCGTCGCCACACCCACCGCGGGCCGTGGCGCGGCGGGCCAGTGGCCGAAGCCAAGCTGGCCGAACTGCTCGCTTTCCCGGCCTTTCCGGGCGTGAAGGTGGCGCTGTTCACCGCCGCCAGCCCGATCGGCAAGCGCTTTGCCGCCCTCACCGACGAGGCAACCCAGGCCATCACCGCTGATGCCGCGATGATGGAGGACAGCCACCGTTGGTTCCGCCACGAGCGCCGCGACGCCGAGCGCCTGATGGACGGGCTGACCCTGGCCACGTCGGGCGTGTCACCCTGGCTGGCAGCGGCCGGCGCCATGCTGCCGGCGCAATCGGCGGCCAGCGAGGGCCAATATTGGCTGGCGGCGACGCGCGACACGCAGTTGCCCACGGCCTCGCTGTTCGGTCTGATCCTCACTCCGCTGCCGCACGACCGGCGCTCCGCCCTGCTGGTCGGCAGCGCCTGGCAACGGCTGCATCTGAATGCCACTGCCGCCGGCCTGGTGGCGCAACCCTTGAACCAGCTGCCCGAAATGATCGACCGCGAGGCGCAACTGGGCCAGGCGCCGCGCTTCGCCCGTGCTGTCGATGGCCTGCTCGACGATCCGGCGTGGCGGCCCAGCTTCTGCTTCCGCTTGGGGCTGGCTGACACGCCGGCCGCAGCGGCCCTGCGCCGGCCGGTCAGTGCCGTGCTCGGCCATCCGGCACGGCTGGATTGGGAAGTGGAGCAGTGGCAGGCGGCCGGCGGCGCGTTCTAGGCATCTAACGCCGCACGAAGACTTCGTTGTAATGCCGGCGGCTGGGGTCGTTGATGCTCGGGGTCAGGCCCTTGTCGGCCAGCCTGGCGAACAATGTCTCGCGGGTGGTGCCGTGCTGGGCCAGGTTGTCAGGGTCCACCTCGACAATCATCTTCACCACCTGCGGGTCGCCCAGCAGCGGCATCAGCGCCTCGATCACCTGGTTCTCATGGCCTTCGACGTCGATCTTGATGGTGATGCGGCGGCCGCCGGCGACGTTGCGGATCAGATCGGCGACCTGCTCGCTGCCCAGCACCATGATGGCGCTGCTGCCGCTTTCGCTGATATGGGCAATGCCGCTGTGGCCGGCGGGGCCGGGATCGAAGGCGACCCGCGCCGTGCTGCTAGAGACGCCGGCACACAGCGTGACGACATTGGTGCAGCCATTGGCAGCAAGGTTGCCGGCCAGATCCGCGAACGTCTTCTGGTTGGGTTCAAACGCGATCACCCGGCCATCCGGCCCAAGGTGGCGGCTGGCGACCATGGTGAACAGGCCCAGATTGGCGCCGATGTCGACGAAGCATTCGCCGGCGCCCATCGCCATGATCTGGTCGTGGACGTCGCGATAATCCTCGGCCAGCGTGCCGAGCAGGGCGAAGCGGTTGGTGGCATCGCGCGCCCGCACCGTCATTTGCGGGCCATAGACGCTGGGCAGGCGGCGGCCATCGAACAGGCGCAGCAGGGCGCGGATCAACCGCCCCTTGCCGGGATGATGCCGGGCCTTCACATAGGCCGGAAACCACGCTGCCGTCACAATTTCCCCCACCGGTGACCCTGCCCGCAACCTATCAGCCGCACCGGGCTTGGCAAGTTGTGGCGCCGGGCATCACGCGCGGCCCTGTTCATCGCGGGAGCGCCGGCACGTCCTTGAGGTCGCCGGGCCGCGGGGCGAACGAACGGTTGTCGAAGCGGCTGCCGACCTGGCCATCGACATCCGGCACACCGCGCCACCACACGCGCGGCGGCAGTTTTTTGGTGCCATCGCGCATCTCGTTGCGCGCGGTGACATTGCTGGGATCTTCGAAGCCCTTCAGCTTGCCTATGCCGTAGAGCGTGCCCGGATAGCTGGCCAACACATTGTCCGTCGCCACGCTTTCCACACAGGCGCCGCAGGTGATGGTGTGCGAGAAGGTGACGGCCATGTAGTTGCCGTGGAAATGCAGCCGCCTGCCACTGCCGGTCTTGGGGTCGCTCGACAATATGCCCTGCATGACCCCGGTCGCCTTGTTGTTGATCACCCAGATGTCGGCCTGCAGTGGTTTGCCCTTGCCGCTCCACAGCTGGATGCAATCCGGGTGCTGGCGGCCAGAGCGCTCATACCAGGCGCAGCTGTTGGCGCTGACGATGCCGCGCTGGTTGTCGGCCAGGTTGATGCCATCAGACGTGGCCTTCTCGATGACATTGCGGGTGGCGAGGAGATCCTCGCCGCCGTAGAAGGCGATGGCCTGCTGGTGCCCTGAGAAATAGCTGTCGCGCACCGTGGCGCGCTTGAAGGCGCGGATGGAGACGCCGTTGCCCTTCTCGTCGCCATTGCCCACCACGGTCGCATTGGCGAGGCTGAAATCCTCGACATTGTCGGCCCGGATGGTGTGCGGCACGATGGTGCCACGGTCCGTGCGGCCCCAGGTGCCGCCCTTGATCGTCAGGCCCTTGACGTCCCTGATCCCGGCGCCTTCCAGGAAGGTGGCGCCACTGGCATCGAGGGTCACGCCGCCATAATCGCGATCGGATATGCTGATCCGGTCAGGGCAGGTGATGGCGCCGGTGGCCACGGTGCTGCCGGGCGCGGCGGTGGCCAGGGCGACGGCAATGAGCGGGCAGGGGATCACCCCCTGAACTTACAATGACATGCACGTGGATGGAAAGCGGAAAGCCGGCGCGCGCCAGCCGGTTCACCGCAGCTGGCGCACGGGTCGGGCGGGTTCAGGCGGGCTGACGGATCGGGCGGCTCAGGAAACCCGGCACGCCTTCCGGACCAAAGCCGGTGAAGCTTTCGCCATCGCCATCGTCGTTGCGCCGCGCCGGGGCCGACGGCGCGATGGCACGATAGCTGGCCAGCGGATCGCCGGCGGCGGCCTGGCGCACGGTGCGCGGCTTTTCGCCCAGCGGCACGCGGTCGCTG
>NZ_WNJP01000024.1 GCF_009733735.1 Sandarakinorhabdus oryzae
GTGGCCGATGGCAGCGGCGGCAGCCACGGCGGCGGCCGTGCCGCTGGTGCGCGGCTGCTCCCGCCCGCTGGCGCGCATCCTGCCGCTCGATGAGACCACCGCTGTCGATATCGAAAGCCTGGTCGGCCGCCGCGCCCGCATTGTGCTGGGCAACGCCGATGCGGGCAGCCCGGCCCGGGCCGAAGTGATCGATGCCCATGGCCAGCGCCATTTCGTGATGGTCGAACCGGCCGGCGACACGCAGCTGACCCCGGTTGACCTGCTGTTGCTCGTTGGTCGGGATGGCCCGCATTTCCGCGCGGTGATCATTCCCGATGATGTTTTCTCTGAACTGAAGGTGTGACGATGAACGATCTGGTGCCCGTTGGCGAATTTGGCGTGCTGGCCACCATGGGCAGCATCGGCCTGGTGCTGGTGGTGTCGCTGCTGGCCATCGGGCTGGTGATTGCCCGGCTCTACAAGCGCGCGTCGAAGGAAACCGGCTTCGTGCGCACCGGGTTCGGCGGCGAGAAGGTCGTGATCAACGGCGGCGCGCTGGTGCTGCCGGTGCTGCATGAAACCATGCCGGTCAACATGAACACCGTGCGTCTCGCCGTTGAGCGCCGCAACGGCGATGCGCTGATCACCAGCGATCGCATGCGCATCGACGTTAAGGCCGAATTCTATGTGCGCGTGAAGCAGGACGCGCAGTCCATCGCCATGGCGGCGCAAACGCTGGGTGCGCGCACCATGCAGCCTGATGCCTTGAAGGAGCTGATCGAAGGCAAGTTCGTCGATGCGCTGCGTTCGGTCGCGGCCGGCATGACGATGAACCAGCTGCACGAACAGCGCGGCGATTTCGTGCAGAAGGTGCAGCAGGTCAGCTCGCTTGATCTGGCCATGAACGGGCTGGAACTGGAAAGCGTGTCGCTGACCGGGCTCGATCAGACCAGCATCGAGCATTTCAACGCCAACAACGCCTTTGATGCCGAAGGCCTGACCAAGCTGACCGAGCAGATCGAGCTGCGGAAGAAGGCCCGCAACGACATCGAGCAGGACACACGCGTCCAGATCGAGACCAAGAATCTGGAAGCGGAGCGTGAGCGGCTCAACCTGTCGCGCGAGACGGAGTTTGCCAAGATCGAGCAGGAGCGCGAGCTGGCCATTCGCCGCGCCGCGCAGGCTGCCGAGATTGCCCAGACCGAGGCCGAACGCACCCGCGAGGCGGAACAGGCACGCATCAGCGCCCGCCAGCAGACCGAAACCACCCAGATTGCCGCCGACAAGGCACTGGCCGAAGCGCGCATCACCCAGGAACAGGCGCTGGCCATCGCCCGCCAGGAAAGCCAGATCGCCATCCAGAACAAGTCGCGGATGGAAAGCCAGGCCAAGGCCGAGGCCGACAAGGCGCGCGCCGAAGCCGTGGCGGCCGAGGAGCAGGTGGCCACCGCCCGCGAGAACGAGATTGCCGAGCGCGCCAAGCGCATCGAGCTGATCGAAGCCGCCAAGGAGGCCGAACGCGCGGCGATTGCGATCCGGGTGGCCGCGGAAGCGGAAAAGGCCGCCGCCGCCAACCGCGCCGAAGCGGTGCGGCTCGCGGCCGAGGGTGAAGCCGAAGCCGCCAAGCTTGCCGCCGATGCAGCGCGCGTGCGCTTCGAAGTGGATGCCGCCGGCCAGCGCGCCATCAACGAGGCGGCCAACCTCCTCTCCAACGACCAGGTGTCGATGCAGACCAAGCTGGCGCTGATGAAGGTGCTGCCCGACATCATCCGCGAGGCGGCCAAGCCGATGGAGGCCATCGACAGCATCCGGATCGTCCAGGTGGAGGGCCTGAACGGTGGCGGCAGTGGCAGCGGTGAGGGCGGCGGCGCCGGCGATGGCAATCTGGCGGACAGCGCCATGAAGGCGGCCCTGCGCTACCGGGCGCAGGCACCAATCGTCGACAATCTGCTGCGCGAACTTGGCCTGGACGGCGCCAGCGTCGGGCTGCCGCCGATGAGCGTTCCGGCCAAGCCGGCACAATAGCGCCTATCGCGCCGGCGGCGGTGCCTTGTCGGCCGTCGGCGCAAAGCGGTCACCGAAGAAGTCACCCTTGTACCAGCGCGGCGGGGTGGCGGCGTTGGCCAGCCGGTCCATGATCCGCCAGTTGAGCTCGGCGAAGCGGGCACCCTGTTGCCAGCGGATCGGCAGTTTCAGATCGTCGGACGGCTGGTGATAATGGTTGGCGAGGAAATCCATCCAGGCCGCCTTGCCGTCGCCGCCAAAGCCGGTGCTCAGCATGATGGCCGGGATGCCGCGCTGCACAAAAGCATAATGGTCGGAACGGACGAAGATGGTTTCTTCGGGCAGCGGGTCTGGCGCCAGCGCCACTCCCATCTCGCCGGCGGCGGCCGCGACATCGGCGGCAATGGTGCTGTGATCGGCGCCATAGGCGGTGACGTCGCGGAAATCATAGGTGAGGATCGGCATGTCGAGATCGATCATCGAGACGATGCGCGACCGGTCCACCGTGGGGTTGGCGGCAAAGGCTTCGGCGCCGAGCAGGCCCTTTTCCTCGGCGGTGGCGGCGACGAACAGCACGCTGCGCTTGGGCGGATTGGCAGCGGTGGCCTTGGCCACTTCGATCAGCGTGGCGCTGCCGGCGGCATTATCGAGCGCGCCGTTGTTGATGGCATCGCCGTTGATGGGCGTGCCGGTGCCGATGTGATCAAGGTGGGCACCAAGCACCACGATCTGTTCGGCCAGGGCCGGATCGCTGCCTTTCACCATGCCGACGACATTGTGGCTGGTAATGGTGCGCCAGCGCGATTGGCTGGTGATGGTGACGGGGCTGGGCAGGGCAAAGCCGCGCACCGAGCGGGTCTGGCCTTCGGCATCGACGGCATCGAAACTGCGGCGGGCGCCAGCGAACAATTGCCGGGCCACGGCGGTGGAGAGGACGGCCGCGCCGCGCAGGCCAGGCGCAAACATAAAGGGGCTGCCATCGGGGTTGAGCCGCTGCATGCGCGGGTTGCTGCTGTCGCGGATGACGCTGGCAAAGGGCCGGCGGGCCTCGTCGGCCTTGCCCCACAGGCTGATCATGCCGATGGCGCCGCGCGCCGCCACGAAGCGGGCGCGCTGATCGGTCAGATAGGCGGCGGTTTCGCTGGGTAGGCCTTTGGGAAAGCCGGTCAGGCAGGCGACGATCTTGCCCTTGACGTCGAGGCCACGAAAATCGTCGATCTTCAGCGAAGGTTCGACGAGGCAATGGCCGGCAAAGACCACCGGGGCTGACAGTGACAGGTTTTCGGCAAGCATGTTGGCGCCGACGACGACGGCATCATCAGCCGCCCGGTTGGCGTCGATGCTGAACGCGGCGCTGCCCGGCACCAGAGTCGCTTCGCGCAGGCGCACCGGCTGATACCAGCTGCCATCGGCACCGGCGGGGGTGACGCCGGCGGCGGACAGCTGCGCCACGACATAGCGGCTGGCGATCTCGTGCCCGGGGCTGCCGGTGTCGCGCCCGGCCAGCAGATCATCGGCAAGGAAGCTGACATGCGCCTTGAAGGCCTCGGCCGAAAATTGCGGTGCGGCCACGGCCGGCGTGGCCAGCACGGCCACCAGCAAACCCAGATTGCGCATGATCATCTCCATCCCGGCGGTGTGCCGGCTGGTCTAGCCCAGGTCAGCGGCCGCGGAACAGGGGAATTCGCTTCTCGCGATAACTGGCAAAGGCTTCGCGGAAATCCTGGGTGCCGGTGGCGAGGTGCTGTTCCTTGTCGGCCGCGGCGAAGGCGGTGGCATAATCCTCGTCGAGCGCGGTCCACACCTGGGCCTTCATGGCGGCGAGGCTGCGTGGCGCGCTGTAGGTGGCGATGTTTCTTGCGTATTCATGCACGTGGGGCAGCAGCGCTTCATCGTCGAACACGTCGTTGACCAGGCCCAACGCCTTGGCCTCGGTGCCGTCGAAGCGGCGGGCGGTGTAGAGCAGGTCCATGGCTTTCGCCTGGCCGATGTGGCGGGTGAGCAGCCAGGCCGAGCCCTTTTCGCCTGGCACGCCGATGCGGGCGAAGGTGGCGTTGAACAGCGCCGACGTGCTGGCGAAACGGATGTCGCAGTGGAGGGCGAGGATGAAGCCCCAGCCGAAGGCCGGGCCGTTGACGGCTGCAATGGTGGGCTTGCGGCAGGTGATCAGCACCGGCCAGCCGCCGCTGTAATAGGGGGCGAGTGCCGGACCGATATCGTCACCCCATTGCGGGGCGGTATCGGGGAAGGGGTTCACGTCGCCGCTGCCGCCGCCACCGATGATGGCGAGATCAAGCCCGGCCGAAAAGCTGCGGCCGGCGCCGGTGATGACAATCACCTTGGCGTCAGGGTCGGCGCCGGCTTTTGCGACGGCGGCAAAGAAGTCGGTCAGCATCCGCGGCGTCAGCGCATTCAGCTTGTCCGGCCGGTTGAGGGTGATGGTCGCCACCCCGTCAGCCAGAGCGTAGAGGATCTCGCTCATCCCACGAGCTTCTGCAGCCGACCGCGAATGATTTCTTCGGCCTCGCGCACCATGCCCTCGATCAGCTCCTTGCAGGTCGGGATATCGTGGATCAGGCCGACCACCTGGCCACACGACCAGCCGCCGGCATCCATTTCGCCGTGCTTCATGATCTTGGGGTAAACGCCGGCGACTTCCTCGATGATGTCCTCGAACTTGAGGTCGGCGCCCTTGGTGCGCTCCTTTTCGAGCAGGCGTTCGACAGCGGCGTTGTTGAGCACCCGCTCGGTGTTCCGCAAGGGCCGCATGATCAGGCGGGTGTCGAGCTCGGTGGCGGCGACCAGCGCGTCCTTCACATTCGGGTGCACCGGCGCTTCCACCGTGGCGATGAAGCGCGTGCCCATGTTGACGCCGTCGGCGCCCATGCACAGCGCCGCGGCCAGTTGCTTGCCGTTGGCAACGCCGCCCGACGCGACGAAGGGGATCTTCAGCTCCTCGGCGGCGCGCGGCAGCAGCACCCAGTTGCCGACATCATCCTCCCCAGGGTGGCCGCCGCATTCGAAGCCGTCCACGCTCACCGCGTCGCAGCCGATGGCTTCGGCCTTCAGGCTGTGGCGCACGCTGGTGCATTTGTGGATAACCTTGATGCCATGCTCCTTGAGCGCGGGCAGATATTTGGCCGGGTTGTTGCCGGCGGTTTCCACCACCTTCACGCCGCCCTCGATGATCGCCTTGATCAGGCCGGGATAATCGGGCGGCGTCACGCTGGGCAGGAAAGTGAGGTTCACGCCGAAGGGCTTGTCGGTCATTTCGCGGCAGCGGGCGATCTCGGCGGCCAGTTTCTCGGACGTGCCCTGGGTGAGGCCGGTGATGATGCCGAGGCCCCCGGCATTGGAGACGGCGGCGGCCATCTCGGCAAAGCCGACATAGTGCATGCCGCCCTGGATGACCGGGTGTTCGATGCCGAACATTTCGGTGATGCGCGTCTTCATGGGCCTGTTCCTCAAGCGATTGTGGCGAAAAGCTAACCCGCGCCCCGACTGGCGGCAATGTCGCGATTGTGGGAGGCTGTGGGGGTGATCAAATTCGGTGTTTTGAGCATCACGTTGCTGGTCGGCACGGTGCAGGGCCTCGTGCTGGCGCTGATGCTGTGGCGAGCACCCAGCAACCGGGCGGCCAATCGCTGGCTGGCGCTGCTGATCCTGGCGGTGGCGGCGCTGATCACGCCCTATATCATTGGCTTTGCCGGCTTTTACGACACATGGCCCTGGTTGAGCTTCATGCCGCTCAACTACACGCTGGCGTTCGGGCCGTTGCTCTGGCTTCATGCCACCAGCCTCACCGGGCAGGCGCCGCGGCGCGTGTGGCCGCATTTCATCCCCGTCGCCATCGAGTTCCTGGCCGACGCGCTGGTGTTCCCGCTGCCGCTGGAGACCAAGAACTGGTGGGACACGGTGGCCGCCGCACCGATCCTGTCGCCGGCGTTCCGGGTGGCGAGTTTCATCAGCCTGGCCGTCTATGGCCGGCTGGCGTGGCGCTGCTGGGCCGATTATCGCCGCTGGCTGGGGGAGAATGTCACCGATGCGGTTGATTTCGATCCCGACTGGATCCGCAATTTCCTGATCGCGCTGGGGCTGGTCGGCCTCGTCTGGCTGGGCTTCTTCATCGCCAATGCCCGCGACCCCAGCCGCAATTATTTCGACCAGTTCTGGCTCTATGTCATCTTCTCCGGGCTGGTCATCTATCTCGGCGTCGAAGGCTGGCGCCATGCCGCAATGCGCTACCCGGTGCCTGCAGAGATTGTGGAGGAAGCGCCGCCCACCGGACGCGATTGGGCGGCACTGGGCGCGAAGTTCGAGGCCGAGATCGAGGCGAAGCGGCTGTGGCAGGACCCCGATCTGACCGCCGCCAGCCTGGCCCGGGCGCTGGGCACCAACAGCAATTATCTGGCCCGCGCCTTCAACGAAGGGCTGGGGGCCAATTTCAACGCGGTGATCAACCGGCGGCGGGTGCGGCAGGTGCAGGACTGGCTGGCCGATCCGGCCGATACGCGCGCCATCCTGACCATGGCGATGGACGCCGGCTTCCGCTCCAAGGCCAGTTTCAACCGGGCCTTCGCCGAATTTGCCGGGATGACGCCGACTGAAGCTAGAGCCCCTCAGGCACGTCTCAAATCCTGAAAATCGGCACAAATTCAGCGTTTCGGGCGATGCCGCCTGCCGGATCGGCGACAGGGCGGGGCGTCAACCCGAAGCGAAAGACCCGCCATGCGCTGCTCTGTCCTGCTCGCCGCCCTACTGGCCACTACCGCCAACGCCGCCGAGATGCCCAACCCGATGCTCACCCCGGCGCAGGCGACGCGCGATGTCGCGCTGATGCGGCGGGCCCTGGAAACGATCCACCCCGGCCTCACGCGCTATGTGCCCAAGGCCCAGGTGGACGCCGGCTTTGCCCGGCTGGAAGCGCTGGCCCGCCAGCCCATCGCCACGCTCACTCTGCACCGCGAGATCGCGCGGCTGGTGGCCAGCATTCATTGCGACCATTCGAAGCCCGAACTGCCGGACGCGATCGAAAGCTGGCGGCAGACCAATGCCAGCCATCTGCCCTTCCGCTTCCGCCTGATCGAAGGGCGCATGATCGTGCTGTCGGGCGCGCTGCCCAAGGGCGCCGAAGTCACCGCCATCAACGGCCGGCCCGTGCCGCAGATCTTGACCGCGGTGGCACCGCTGGTCGCCTATGATGGCGATACCGATCAGGCCGTGGCGGTGAAGATCGCGGACGATTCCGACTTGGGCGGCAGCGACCTGGAGGAATATTGGCCCGGCCTGTTCGGCGCGCCGCAGCAGTGGGACATTGCGTGGAAAATGCCGGGCGCTGCCGTCGGGCAGACCAGCCAGCTTGCCCCGATCAGCTTCACCCAGTGGCGGCAGCTGGAGGCGCCGGATGGCAAATATCGCAACGAGTTCTACAGCGGGATCTCGTGGCATATGGCGGGCAAGACCGCGCGGCTGAAGATCGACACCTTCGTCAATTATCGCAACCCGGTGGCGGCAACGCCGTTCATGGGCGGCTTCTTCCAGGCCATGAAGGCGGCCGGCACCGAGCATCTGATCCTGGATTTGCGCAACAACGGTGGCGGCTCCACCGATCCCACCATCGCGCTGGGCCGGCACCTGCTGGATGCGCCGTTCACACTGACCAAGTCGATCCGCGCCAAGACCATCCGTTTTGGCGATCTGCCCAACCATATCGAGACGTGGGGGAATCGCGACGCGCAGTTCAACCCGCCGGAAAGCGCCTATCGACCCACGGGCGATGGCCTGCTGGAACGTATCCCCACCGGCACCGACGAGGGTGACGATGATGACAGCCAGATCATGCACCAGCCGCTGCCCGCCGATCAGCGCTTCACCGGCCGGCTGACCGTGCTGACCGGCCCGCAGAATGGTTCCGGCGCAACGATGACCATCGCCTGGCTGAAGGACAAGCGCGCCGTCACGCTGGTTGGCGAGGACACATCGGGCAGCGCAGAGGGGCCGACCGCTGGCAATATCTTCAATCTGGTGCTGCCGGAAAGCCACATCCGCGTGCGGGTGCCGCAGTTCAAAAGCTTCACCAATATCAAGGCCTTCACCCCGCGCCGGGGGGTGGCAACGGACGTGCTGGTAGTGCCGACTCTGGCCGATTTCGAGGCCGGGCGCGACCGGGTGGTGGAGGTGGCGCGCGCGCTCGACCAGCCGGCGGCTCCCCTTGATGCTGCTGCCACGCTGACCACCGCGCTGGCGGGCAACTGGGCCGGCACGCTCGACTATCGCGACTATGGCAATGATGGCCGCGTCACCCTGCCGACGCTGATGAGCGCCAAAGGCCTCACCATCGCCTGGACGTTCGATGACGGGCCGGGCAAGACTGTGCGCGCCAGCGAGGCCTGGTCGTTCAGTCCCGACGGCAAGACGCTCAGCATCACCAGCGGCAAGGCCCGCGAGACGATGGCGGTGGTGGAACTGCGCCGTTCGCCCGCTGGCGCGGTCACGCTGGTCGCCGACGGTCGCGGCAACGAGAATGGCCAGTCGGTGATGGTGCGCACCATCCTCACCCGCGACGGGCACGTGCTGCGCCTGACCCGCATGAGCCGCAGCGCCGGCCAGCCCCTCATCATGCGCCACAGCTACCAGTTGCGTGCCATCGCTTGAGGTTGGCCGGCCTGGATGGCAGACAGGGCTGATGCAGGCCGGCACCACCATCTTCGAGCATATGTCCGGGCTGGCCCGCCAGCATGGTGCGGTCAACCTGGGCCAGGGTTTCCCGGATTTCGGCTGGCCCGAAGCGGTGCTGGCGGCCGGTGCCGAGGCGATCACCACGGGCTACAACCAGTATCCGCCGATGCGCGGCCTGCCCGAACTGCGGGCGGCGGTGGCGGAATTTTACCAGCGCCGGCAAGGACTTGTGGTCGCGCCAGAACAGGTGATCGTCACCTCCGGCGCAACCGAGGCGCTGGCGGCCAGCATCATGGCGGTGGCCGGGCCGGGCGACGAGGTCATCCTGTTCGCGCCGGCCTATGATGCCTATGCGCCCTTGGTGGCGCGGGCCGGGGCGCGGCCGGTGTGGGTGACGCTGACGCCGCCCGACTGGCAGGCCAGTGGCCAGGCGATTGCGGCCGCCATCACGCCCCGCACCCGCGCCATCCTGTTGAACACGCCGCACAATCCTACCGGCGCCATGGCCAGCCCGGCGATGCTGGCGGCGATTGCCGATCTGGCCCGCGCCCATGATCTCATCATCATCAGCGACGAGGTATGGGAAGAGGTGCTGACCGGCGACGCGCCGCATGTCTCGCCGCTCACCCTGGTGCCGGAGCGCACCATCAAGCTTGGTTCGGCCGGCAAGCTGCTGGCACTGACCGGCTGGAAAGTGGGCTGGGTGGTGGCCGAGGCGGCACTGGCCGAGCGGGTGGCGCAGGTTCACCAATATCTTACCTTCACCACGCCGCCGCCGTTGCAGACCGCGGTTGCGGCCGGACTGGCGCTGCCGGATGCCTGGTTTGATGCCGGTCGTGCGGCGTTTGTGGCCGCGCGTGACCGGTTGGTGGCCGGGCTTGCTGGCGGCGGCTGGCATTTGCTGCCCACCCACGGCAGCTATTTCGTGATGGCCGATCTGGCTGCTTCGGGCATCAGGCTGGGCGATCGCGATTTTTGCGAAGCGGCCGTCGTTGACCCCGGTATCGCTGCCATCCCGCTGAGTGCCTTCATGCCCGACGGCCGGCAGACGCCGTTCATCCGGCTGTGCTTTGCCAAATCCAACGCGGTGATTGATGGCGGGATCGCCCGGCTGAACCAGGCGCGCGGCTTGCCTGTATTGCAAGGCTAGTGCAGTCTCCCCATATCCGCTGGTGAAGGAGACAGGATATGGCCGAACAGCGACTGCGCAGCGGGGAAGTGGTGCGGACCGGGATCGGCCTCGGCTCGGCCATTGCCGTCACCATCAGCTGGAGCCTGCACAAGTCGCTGCTGTGGGTGATCATCCACGGCCTGCTGTCGTGGTTCTACGTAATCTACTACGCCGTCACGCGCTAGGCGGCGCGGCGGCCGTCGAGCACGGCGGCATAGCCGGCAAACAGCTGCGCGAAATGTTCATCGATGGTGCGGGCCCCGGTGGCGGCCGCAATGGCCCGGCTGCGCATCGCCGGCAGCATCGGAATGGCATCGGCGATGGTGCCGGCCAGGCTGGCGGCGTCCAGCGAGGTGAACGACAGGCCGAGCCCGGGTTCGAGCTGGTCGAGCGCGGCGCCCTGGTCGGGCACGATCAGCGGCAGGCCGCTGGCCTTGGCCTCGGCGCAGGCGATACCGAACGTCTCGGCCGGGGCGCCGTGCACCATCATGTCGGCACTGGCGAGGATGCGGGCGAATTCGGCGCGGTCGCGCACCGGCGCAATCAGCTGGATGTGCGGGTTCTCGCCCACCGCGCGCACGACCGAGGCGCGGGCGTGGCCGTCGCCCAGGATGATCATGCCCAGCGGCCGGCCATAGCTGGCCGCCGTCACCCCGGCGATCACCATCGGCCATTGTTTTTCCGGGCTGTGCCGGCCGACGCCGATCAGCAAGGTCGCATCCGGCGGCAGGCCGCATTGGGCGAGCAGGCGCTTGCGCAGCTCTTCATCGCGGTTGGCCGGCGAGAACACGCCGGGATCGACACCCAGCGCGTTGTCGACAACATGGGTCAACCCGCCATCGCGCAGCCGCTTCGACAGGCTGGGGGCGGCCGAGATGACCTGATCATAACGCGCGTCCAATCGGCGCAGATAGCGCCAGAACCAGTCAAAGCCGCGATCGATGGCCTGGCGCGGCAACAGCCCGTCGAGATAGCGATAGACCCAGGCCGACAGCGGCTCGGCATGCATGAACAGGCTGCGCGGCGCGGCGCCCGGCCAATCGGCCACGGCGGCGGCGCTGCCCCACGGCGAGGAACATTCGATGAAATCCGGGCGATGTTCATCCAGCGCGGCGTGGATGATGCGATCGGAGGCGAAATAGAAATAGCTGCGGTCGAGCGGGAAGCGCGGGCTCTTGATGCTGACCAGCCTGGCCTTGCCGACCTCGCGCACATGATCATCGGCGCCCGGCACCACCACGGTGAGGCGCACGCCATGCTGTTCCGCAACCTCGAGCTTGCGGTGGGTATAGGTCCGGATCCCACCGCCTTGCGGTGAGTAAAGTGCCGAGATATCGACAATATGCACGCCAGTATTTGCCCCTGGCCAACGTCATGAGACCGACAAATCAGCGCGTCGGCCCGGTTGGTCAAGCCCTATTACGGCAGGCGGGCGCCATTCCCCCGCTCAGGCCGCCTGCGGCCGCCGCATTTGCTGCAGGGCGCGGTAACGGGCGTGCAGCGTGGCGAAATGCTGGTCCAGAGTCGGCACCTGGCCAGCCAGTGCCACGGCCGTGCGGCGATCGGCCGCCAGCTGCGGCAGCCAGTTGGCCAGATTCTGGGCCAGGCTGGCGGCATCGCCGGCGCGATAGGCGATGCCGGCACCATCGGCCAGCTGATCAAAGGCACCGCCTTCATCGGGCACGATCAGCGGCAGGCCGCTGGCGCGGGCTTCGGCGCAAGCGAGGCCGAAGGTTTCGACACCGGCGCCGTGGACCAGGGCATCGGCCGAGGCCAGCAGCCGGGCGAACTCGCTGCGATCGCTGACCGGGGCGAGCAGGGTGACATGCGGATTGTCGCCCACGGCGCGTTGCACGGCGGCGCGGCCGTGGCCGTCGCCGAGCAGCACGAGGCCGATGGCACGGCCATAGCTGGCGGCGGTCACGCCGGCGATCACCATCGGCCACTGTTTTTCCGGGCCGTGCCGGCCAACCCCGATCAGCAGCGTCGCCTGCGGCGGCAGGCTGCACATCGCCAGCAGCCGGGCGCGCAGATCCGCGTCGCGCAGCGCGGGCGAGAAGATGCCGGGATCGACGCCCATCGGGATCGTCTCCACCCGGCGCAGGCCGTGCTGGGCCAGCCGCGCGGCCAGACTGGGGGAGGCGGCGACCACCATGTCGAAGCGCTCGTCACAGGCCTTCAGATGGCGCCAGAACCAGCCGAAGCCGCGATCGATGGTCTGCCGCGACAGCAGGCGATCGAGATAGCGATAGGCCCAGGCCGACATCGGATCGGCGTGCATGATCAGCGCGCGTGGCGCCGGCCCCGGCCAGGCCGCGACGGCCGCCGCGCTGCCCCACGGCGAGGAACATTCGATCATGTCGGGCTGCAGCCGGTCGAGCGCGGCGTGGATGACGGCGTCGCTGTCGAAATAGCAATAGTTGCGATCAAGCGGAAAGCGCGGGCTCTTGATGCTGACGAGGCGGGCGCTGCCGAAACGCTGTTCCGCGTCGTCAAGGCCAGGCACCACCACGGTCAGATCGAGGCCGGACTGTTCGGCCAGCGCCAGCTTGCGGTGGGTGTAGGTGCGAATCCCGCCGCCGTTCGGGCTGTACAGGGCAGATACGTCAACGAGACGCATGATTGCTCTCCGTCAGACCGCCGGACGCGCCAGCGGGCTGAACCTGAAAAGCCCCTGCGGCCTCTTTAATCTCATGCTGCTGCCGGTCAAGTCCGGCCCGGCGCGAACGCGCACGTCACTGGGCCTATTCAGCCTGCCGGACGCTCAAGCGGGCCAAAACTGAACAGCCCCTTCCGGTAGTTCAGCCTGATGCTGATGTCCGTCAGGCCCGGCCCGGTGCGAAAGCGCACGGCATTGGCCTTGGGCTTGCTCAGCCCCAGGCGCGGATTGTTCGGAAAGCCGACGCCATCGGTTGACAGGCCGAACTTGCGGTTGGAATCACGGTCATGCAGCAGCGACAGCGTGTAATTGCCGGGGCCTGGCGTGCGGATGCACAATTGCACCACGCCCGATTGCGGCACCTGGATCTCGACGCGGCGGAAGGTCTTGCCTTCGTTGATCAGGATATTGTCGTCTTCCAGGAAGTCATCGTCGTTGTCGGGATAGAGCTCGGCGCGCAGTGTGCCGCGGCGATCCTTCAGGCCGGCCGCCGTGACGATCACCGCCGGCCCGGTTTCGCCCGGCCGGCATTGGCCTTCAGCCTTGCCGAGGTTGGGATTGGATTCGACCTGCGCGGCCACCGCGACAGGCGCCAGCACCAGCAGTGCGGCCAACAATGTTTTCGTCATTTCTTGCGCCACCCGGCTGCTTCTCCGCCCACCAGCAGCAGACCCAGGCCCAGGTGCGTGGCCAGCAGCAGGCTGGCCATCATCGCCATCAGCGCGCCAACCTCGGCATCCTGGCCGATCACGAACACCGCCAGCGCGGCAAACACCACGTCCTTGTTGGGCAGGAAGGGAAGACGCGACAGCAGCATGCGCATGGCCGAAAGCAAGACCCACAATTCCACCGATTCCGCCGGCAGCGCCAGGTGCCAGCACAGGCCGGTGAGCACCAGCGTGGCAACCACGCGGGCGATCTGCACGAAGGTGACATGCCACAGGTCGCGTGACGGCAGGCTGAACAATTTCTTGCGGAAGAAGAGCACGCCGCTGGAGATCACCAGCATCAGCGCCACCGAGGCGAAGAAGGCGGTGGAATCGATGCCAAGGTGCAGCGTGTCGAGCAGCGGATAGGCCAGCACCATCAGCACCAGGGTGACGGCGTTGGCGGCCATCGCCGACAGGATGGCGACATCCTTGACCGCACCGAACGGCGCCGAGGTCATGCCGGTGCGCTGGCGCGCCCAGGTGTAGAAATAGAGATCGCCGACATAGCCGGTGATGAGTTCGTTGCCGATCAGTTTGCGCAGCAGCGCGAAGAAGCCGGCGGCCGGGATCTGCCACAGCCGGCGGAAGATGACATAATCGCCCAGCGGGCCGGCGAAATAGGAAATGGCATAGACGAACCAGAACAAGGGCGAGCTGGGCACGACGGCGGCGACCCGCGCCAGATCGATCTGGGCCAGTTGCATGAGAGCGGCCACCAGCACGGCAAGCGTGATGGCGGTGCCAACCCACCAGGTCCAGCCGCGCTCGCTGCGCGGCAGGGCCGGCAAATTGTCGGTTGCCAGGCTTGCAGGAGCAGCGCCGGCGTCACTTTGAAACATGTCTGGCGCCAAATCCGTTTGTCCTGCGCGGGCTCTAGTGTGCCAATATGGCAATTTGACGACGGCCAACAAGGGGCGCTTGCCCCCATTGCGCCACGATTTCAACGGACCGGACTTTGAGGGACCAGATCGGCATAGCGCGACGGGGCGTGGCTGGTGACAAGGCGGGCCAGCGTGGCATCGATGCTGGCCATGATCGCTGGCACGGTGACATCGCCGGGATGAACCGCGACGCGCACCACCGGCAGCAGCTTGAGGGCGTAACGGCCCAGTGCCGCCACCGCCAGCGACGAGGCGATGCGCGGGCGCGAGCGGCTGGCCCAGGTGATCACCGGCCCGCGGGCCAAAGTGGCGCCGCCGGGCTGCCACAGCGTCATGTGATCTTCGGCCAGCGGCAGCTTGTGCGCCACCAGTGCTTGATGGGTGCCTTCGCTGTAGAGCCAGGCCGGGGCGATGAAGCCGGCGACCGACCGGCCGATGGCATCCTCGACCACCGCCAGCCCGCGTTCGATGCGGGCAGAGGCTTCGGCGGCATCGAGGCTGGAAAACTCGCCTTCACCCGCCGTCATGTGGCGGGAGGCGAGCGTGGCCTGGCGGTCGTCGCGGTGGCACCAGCCGTGCAGGAACATCTCGATGCCGGCATCGGCCCAGCCGCGCAGCCGGGCCTGGAAGGCGCGATTGCCGGCGATCGGCGCTTCGTTCCAGTGATCGGGCACCACCAGCATCGCCAGCCGCTGGCCAACGTGGCGGCCGAGCGCGTTCAGCAGCACATCCACCGCCGCCTCGCTGCGCGGCGAGACATCGTGGATCGAGGCGAGCAGCCTTCCGGTCACAACAGCGGCGCGATGGCGGCCAGCAGGGCCGGCGCGCGATCCTTGTGGCAGATCAGGATATCGGGCGTCAGCGGGCGCGGCTGGTTGAAGACCAGCGGGCGGCCATCGACACGGCTGACCCACAGGCCGGCGGCCTGGGCGACGGCGGCGGGGGCGCCGCTGTCCCACTCGTGCATGTCGCCCTGGTGCAGATAGACATCCGCCTCACCGCGCAGCACCGCCAGCGTCTTGGCGCCGGCGCTGCCCATCGGCACCAGCTGGGCGCCGATGGCGGCAGCGAGATCATCGGCGCAGGCGGCCTGGCGACTGCGTGAGACGACGATGCGCAGCGGGCTGGATTCGGCCGGCAGCGCCGGCGGGTGGGCGGTGCACACGCACTGGTTGAGGGCCGGCTGGGCCACGGCGCCATCGGCGATGCGGCCATCGATGCTGAGCGCGACATGCACGGCCCAATCATCGCGGCGCTCGCCATATTCGCGGGTGCCATCCAGCGGATCGACCAGCCAGACGCGGGCGTGCTGCAGCCGGGTGAGATCGGGGGCTTCCTCCTCGGAGAGGATGGCATCATCGGGCCGCAGCCGGCGCAGCTCGGCCACCAGGAAGGCGTTGCTGAGGCGGTCGCCCTCGGCCCCCAGGGCCTTGCCCTCCAGCGGGCCGCTGCGCAGATCCATCAGCATCTGCCCGGCGGCAAAGGCGAGGTGGCGGGCGAGTTCGGCATCGGTCATGCCCGGTTCCCTGCCAGCGCCGGCGGCTGCCGGCAAGGGCAGGCCGGCTTTCAAGCCTGATGGATGGCCTTCACCACCTGGAAGGCGCGCATGCCTTCCGGGCCGTCCTCGCTGCCATGGCCGGAGTCCTTCACGCCGCCAAACGGGGCATCAACGGCGCTCATCGCCATCATGTTGACGCCGATCATGCCGGACTCCACCGCGTCAGAGAGGATATTGGCGGTGCGGGCATTTTCGGTGAACAGATAGGCGGCCAGGCCGAACGGGAGCCGGTTGGCCTCGGCGATGGCCGCATCCAGCGTGGCGACGCGCTGCACGGTGGCGACCGGGCCGAACGGCTCCTCGTTCATCAGCCGTGCCGACAGCGGCACATCGGCGAGCACGGTGGGGGCCCAGAAATTGCCGGTGGAACCCACCCGTGCGCCGCCGGCCAGCAGCGTGCCGCCTTGCGCCACGGCATCGCCAATCAGGCTTTCCATGGCGACGGGCCGGCGCGGGTTGGCGAGCGGGCCCATCTGGGTGGCGGCATCAAGGCCTGATCCCACCTGCAGCGTCTTGGCGCGTTCGGCCAGCGCAGCGGCGAAGCGATCGGCGATGGCCTCGTGCACGATGACGCGGGTAGGCGACACGCAGACCTGACCAGCGTTGCGCCACTTGAAGGCGCTGACCATGGTGACGGCCTTGTCGAAATCGGCGTCGTCCCAGACGATCACCGGGCCATGGCCGCCCAGCTCCATGGTGGTGCGCTTGGCGCCGGCAGCCGCCAGCGCCATCAGATGCTTGCCGACCGGCACCGAACCGGTGAAGCTGATCTTGCGGATGACGTCGCTGGCGATGAGGTGGCGCGAGACCTGGTCGGGCACGCCGAACACCATGCTCGCCACCGGCGCGGGCAAGCCGGCATCGATGAAGCAGCGCAGCACTTCGGCCGCGCTGCCGGGGGCTTCCTCGGGCGGCTTGATGATCATGGAGCAGCCGGCGGCGAGCGCCGGGGCGAGCTTCCTCGCCGGATTGAGGATGGGGAAATTCCACGGGCACAGCGCCAATGATGGCCCAACCGGTTCGTGCACGACCAGGCTGCGCTGCCCGGCAGGGCGCACCAGCACTCGGCCATAGTTGCGGCGCACCTCGCCGGCGTAGAAATCGACCAGCGCGGCGGTGTAGGCGAGCTCGCCTTTCGCTTCGGCCAGCGGCTTGCCCTGTTCCAGCGTGGCCGTGGTGGCGATCAGCTCCACGCGTTCCCGCAGCAGCCGGGCGGCGCCCGACAGGACCGCAGCCTTTTCATCCACGCCCGTCGCTCGCCACAATTTGTAGCCGCGCGCGGCGGCATCGAGCGCGGCATCAAGATCGGCGGTCGTGGCCAATGACAGTTCGGCCAGCACATCGCCGGTGGCGGGGTTGACGACCGCGTGCGTGGCGCGGCCTTCGCCAGACAGCCAGTGGCCATCGATGAACAGGGCGGGGCGGGCAGGATAGGCGGTCATGGTGGAGACTCCTTTGTGCCCTCTTTAATCCAAGCAGCTTGCCAGCCAAGAGCGGGGAGGGCAGGCTGCAGCCAAATCCTGGGGAGATGGGGATGGAACGGACGCCAAATGCGCCACATCCGCGGCTGCTGCTGTGGACGCTGCTGATCGTCTACATCTTCAATTTCATCGATCGCCAGATCGTCTCGATTCTGGCCGAGCCCATCGCCCGTGATCTTGACCTGTCCGACAGCCAGTTGGGCCTGCTCACCGGCCTCGCCTTCGCGCTCTTCTATGCCACGCTGGGCGTGCCGATCGCCCGCCTGGCCGATAATGGCCGCAGCAACCGCAGCCGGCTGATCGCGGTGTGCGTGGCGGTGTGGTCGGCGATGACGGCGCTGTGCGGGGTGGCGCAGAATTTCACGCAATTGCTGCTGGCGCGCATCGGCGTTGGCATCGGTGAGGCCGGCTGCACGCCCACCGCCCACGCGCTGATTGCCGACAGCCTGCCGCCCGAAAAGCGCGCCGGTGGCATCGCCTTCTTCGGCCTGGGCATTCCCATCGGCGGTCTGATGGGCACGCTGATCGGCGGCGGCATGGCCCAAATGCTGGGCTGGCGCCAGGCCTTCTATGTCGTCGGGCTGCCCGGTCTCGCCCTGGCGCTGTTTGTCTGGTTTTTCCTGAAGGACCCGCGCCTGGGCCGGGTGGCCGCCACAGACGCGCCGCCGCGCCTCTCCATGCTGGCCAGCCTGAAGCGGCTGGTGGCCTCGCCGGCCTATTGCCTGGTGCTGTCAGCGGCGTCGCTGGTGGCCTTCCTCAGTTACGGCAAGGGCGTCTGGGTGCTGATCTATTTCCAGCGCACGCACAAGTTGTCGGTGGGCGAAACCGCGCTGTGGGTGGGGGTCAGCCTCGGGCTGGCCGGCATTTTGGGCACCTGGCTCGGCGGTTGGGCGGCGGACCGCTGGGGCCGGCACGACCGGCGCCACATGCTCACCCTGCCGGCCATCGCCATGACGCTGGCGGCGCCGCTGCTGTTTCTTGGCTACAGCGTTGATGACTGGCGGCTGGGCCTTGCGCTGCTGGTGCTGCCCACCGTGGCCAACTCGGCCTATTATGGCCCGGCCTATGGTGCGGCGCAGGTGCTGGCGCGGCCCGACACGCGGGCGATGGCGGCGGCGTGGATGGTGTTCGCGCAAAATCTGATCGGCCTCGGGCTGGGGCCGCTGCTGTTTGGTGCGCTGTCTGACCTGCTGAAGCCCGAATATGGCCTGCAGTCGGTGCGCATGGTGCTCTATTTTGCGGCCTGGGCGGGTCTCGTCCCGGCGCTGCTGTTCTGGCTGGGCGCGCGGGCGCTGGGCCGCGAAGCCAACGGGAAGGAATTGATGCATGCAGGTGTTGCGCACGCCGGATGAGGCCTTTGCCGATCTGGCCGATTATCCCTTTGCCCCGCATTATCTGGAGCTGAAGGACCGTGCCACCGGCACGCCGCTGCGCCTCCACTATGTCGATGAAGGCAATCGCGAGGCCGCGCCGATCCTGCTGATGCACGGTGAGCCAAGCTGGTCCTACCTCTACCGCAAGTTCGTGCCGCCGCTGGTCGCCGCCGGCCACCGCGTGGTGGCGCCCGATCTCATCGGCTTCGGCAAGTCCGACAAGCCGGCCAATCGCATGGACTATACCTATGAACGCCACGTCGAATGGATGAGCGACTGGCTGACCGCATTGGACCTCACCGATATCACCCTGTTCTGCCAGGATTGGGGCGGGCTGATCGGCCTGCGCCTGGTCGCGGCCTTTCCGGAGCGTTTTGCCCGGCTGGTGATCGGCAACACCGGGCTGCCGATCGGCACCGGCTGGACGGAAGGATTCCGGTCGTGGCTGGAGTTCAGCCAGAAGGTCGAGACCTTCCCGGTCGGCTTCATCGTCAACGGTGGCTGCACCCGCGATCTGACGCCAGCGGAAGTCGCGGCCTATGACGCGCCCTTCCCGGACGAGACCTACAAGGAAGGCGCGCGCCAGTTCCCCACTTTGGTGCCGATCACGCCGGAACACGCCAGCGTCGCAGAGAACAAGGCGGCCTGGGAGGTGCTCGGCCGCTTCACCAGGCCGGTTGTCACCTGTTTTTCCGACAAGGATGCGGTGACCCATGGTGGCGAGAAGGCCTTCATCGACCGGGTGCCGGGCGCGAAAGGCCAGCCGCACAGCATCGTCAAGAACGCCGGCCATTTCCTGCAGGAAGACGCGCCCGAGGAGTTGGTGCGCATCATCCTTGACCACATCAACCGGGGGTGACGCCGATGCAGGTGACGAACGAGACCAGCCCGCGACCCGAGGTGGCGCAGGCGTTTTTTGGTGATGCCGATCATGGCCCGATGGTCATGGTCAACCTGCTGAAGTTCAAGGACAAGGCGACCTATCCCGACGGGCGCGACCCCGAATTGTCAGGTCGTGATGCCTATAATCGCTATGGTGCGGCGGTGGTGGCCTGTCTGGAAAAGGTCGGCGGGCGCGTGATCTATTCCGGCCCGGTGTCGGGCATGCTGCTCGGCCAGGTCGAGGAGCCGTGGGACGCGGTGGCCTTGGCTTATTACCCCAGCCCGCTGGCGATGCTGCAGATGGTGGCGCTGCCCGAATATCAGGCCATCGAGATCCACCGCTATGCCGGGCTGGCCGGCCAGCTCAACATCCGCACGAAAGCCCAGCCATGAGCCTCAGTTTCGACCTCTTCTGGTCGTTCCGCTCGCCCTATAGCTATCTGCTGCTGCCGCGCGTGGTGGAGCTCGTGGCGACCCATGACGTCACCTGCAACGTGCGCATCGTCTATCCGATCGCGGTCAGGCAGGCGGATTTCTTCCAGAAGGTCGATCCGCTGTGGATGTTCTACCTGATGCGCGACACCTATCGCGAGGCCGAATATTTGGGCATGCCCTATCGCTGGCCCAAGCCCGACCCGGTCTACATGGATCCGGCGACGCGGCTCTATCCGCCCGAACAGCCGTATATCCACCGCCTGTCGATGCTGGGCGTGGCGGCCACGGAGGCCGGGCGCGGTTTGCCGTTCATCCGCGAGGTGTCGCACAGCATCTGGTCGGGCACGATCGATGATTGGCACGAGGGCGATCATCTGGCGCAGGCGGCCGCACGGGCCGGGCTTGATCTCGCCGCGCTGGATGCCGCCATCGCGGCCAATGCCGATCACTATCGCGGACAGATCGAAACCAATCAGGAGGCGCAGCGCGCCGCCGGCCATTATGGCGTGCCGCTGATGGCGTTCGATGGCGAGCCCTTCTTTGGCCAGGACCGCTTTGACCAGCTGGTCTGGCGACTGAATCAGAAGGGCCTCAAGGCGCGTTAGAGGTCGATCAGCAGCGCCAGGCCGGCAGCAATCGCCGCCGCCACGCCGAGATTGGCGAGGCCGAGCAGCGGCCAGGCCAGCGCGCCGGCCACGGCGCCGCCGATCATCGCCAGCCACAACAGCAGCCACGGCAGGAAGGCCAGCGCCGGCCCGCCAGAGAGCGCCAGCGCCAGCCGCTGGCCTATCTTGACCAGGTTGCCGGTCATGAAGGTGAGGCTGATCTTCACGTCGCCGCCGGCTTCGAACACGCAATTTTCCGCGCCCATCGCCATCGCTGCCAGCAACAGCGCCGGCCAGGTGGCGCCCCACGTGGCGAGGCCAAAACCAAGAGACAGCAATGCCGCCACCAGCAGCAATTGCCGGCGGCGGCGATAATCGCCCTGGCCGCGGCCGGTCAGCGTGGCCAGCGTCACCCCGGCCACGAAGGCAGCAAGCAGGCTGCCGGCCAGTGCAGCGAGGTGGCTGGCCTCGGCCAGGCCAATGCCCAGCCTGGTGCTGTTGCCGCTCATGAAGCTGACGAACAGACCGCCCGAGGCGATGAAGCCGACGGCATCGACATAGCCGGCCAGCGCCGCCAGCGCCGCCGCAATCAGCTGGTCCCGACGCGGATGATCCTGCATCAGCGGGTGGTCACAGCCCGTCTTCCTCGATCGCCGTGCTGCCGGCCGGCAAGTGCAGCAGGCTGCCATCGTGGGCAATGCGGATCGGGCCGGCAAAGCGCTTGGCGGCATCGCCCAGGAAGGCGGCTTCGAACAGGCGATTGGGCACGGGCGGCACGATGTGGGTGAGCATCAGCAGTTTCACACCCGCCTTGCTGGCCAGCGTCGCCGCCTGTTCCGGGCTGGTGTGATAGGTGAGGATATCGCGGGTGATCTGCGCGGTGCGCGGCTGTCCGGCGTTTTCCAGCCCGCGGGTGATGGCGGCGACCAGCCGGGGCTGCAGCGCCTCGTGCACCAGCACATCGGCGCCCTTCGCGGCTTCGGTCACGGCCGGCGCAGCGGCGGTGTCGCCGCTCACCACCACGCTGCGGCCCTTGTAGCGGATGCGATAGCCATAGGCCGGAGCGACCGGCGCGTGGTTGACGAGGAAGGCGGTGATGACAAGGCCGCCTTGGTTCCACACCACACCGGGCGGCATGTCCTGCCCGGCAAATTGCCCGCCGCCGGTGGGCGCGATCGCCTCGCCGTGGTGGGCGGTGCGATAGGAGGCATCGGCGCTGAGCATCAGATTATAGCCGGCGGCGACCTGGGCGGTGCCAGCGGGGCCGATCAGCGGCAGCGGCGTCTTCGCGGCACTGCCGGTCCAGCGCAGCAGCAGCGCTGGCGCCAAGCCTTCGATATGATCGCTGTGGAGGTGGGTGAGCAGCACGGCGTCGAGCCCGCCCAGCGGCACGCCCATGCCGGCGAGCTTCCTCACCCCACCGTCGCCGCCGTCGATCAGCAGCAGATTGTCACCGGCCTTGATGGCAAGGCAGGATTCGGCGCGCTGCGGATCAGGCAGCGGCGATCCGGTGCCGCAGAAGATCAGGGTGAGGCCATCGCTGCGCCCCGCCAGCGCATTGCGGCCAGCGCGGCGTTCGGCAATCTGGCTGTACAGACGCTCGCCCAAGGGCGCGCGCTGCCACCACAGCCCGGCCAGTGTGACGAGGAGCAGCAGGACCAGGAGCAAGCGGCGCATGCGGCACAGGCTAGGACCAAGCGGGGCTTGTGACAATGGACGGGTTTCAGGCGGGCGCCGTGCTGCTAGCCTGCGGTCAATCCAAGGGGGAGAGACAGGATGGCCGGGCTGCTGCGCATATTGGTGGGGGTGATCGCCCTGTTCAACATCGGGATCGGCCTGATGTTCCTGGCCAACCCGGCCGGGGCGGCGGCGGGCTTCTTCCTGTCACCCGTCGGTATCCAGGGCCTGGCCACGCTGCGCGCCGATTTCCCCGGTTTCTTCATCACCGGCGGCGTGTGCGCGCTGGTGGGGGCGCTGCACAAGGATGGGCGGGCGCTGCTGGTGCCGATGCTGCTGCTCGCCATCGCGCTGGCCGGGCGGTTCGTCTCGCTGGCGCTGGATGGCATGGCACCCACCGCGGTGCCGCCCATGCTGGTCGAAGCCGCAATGATCAGCGTGCTGGCGCTGGCACGGCGCAGCTTCGGGCGCTGAAAAGCGCAAGTTTGGTTCATTCCGTCGCCAAATCCGCTCGCCCGGACCCGCTGGCCTATTCTTTGTAGTAGAAAGCGACAATTAGCGGTGGCAGTGTCACTATCGTTATTTCAGGGGCGATTTCGTGGCAGACACTGCTATTCTCGATGGTCGGCGCAAGCGCTCGGTTGCCAGCCGGGATCGGATCATCAATGCCGTGATCGCGCTGGTCGATGAAGACCAGGGCATCCCCGGGGCCGAGGCGATTGCCGCCCGCGCCGGTGTTGGCCTGCGTTCGGTGTTCCGCCATTTCGGCGACATGGACGGGCTCTATGTCGCGGTCATCGATCGCATCGGCCGGCGCTACACCCATCTCACCCGGCCCTATGAGGCGACGAGTTGGCAGGGCCAGGTCCGCGAAGCGCTCGACCGGCGCATGGAGATGTTCGAAACCGTGCTGCCCTATCGCCGCGCGGCCGACATGCACCGCCAGCGCTCGCCGCTGCTCAACCACGGGCTCGACGCGCTGACCATGATGTTCCGCGCCCGGCTGGAAGGCATTGTGCCGTCCGCGGAGCGGGCCGATGCCTTGTGGTTCGAACAGCTCGACCTGTGGCTGAGCCTGGAAGCCTATGGCCGCCTGCGCGACCGCCAGCGCCTGAGCCATGCCAATGCAGTCGCCGTCATCGACGCGGCCGTGAGCGCCCTGATCGCCGCCAAGCGCTGAGGCCCACCCCCGGCGATTTTCTTTGCGCCGGCCGGTGCCACTGGGTAAAGCGTGGCGCTTTCTTGGGGATCGAGAGGGCGAAATTGCCATGGCAGGCGACGCGGCACCGTTGGTGGGCATCATCATGGGCAGCCAGTCTGACTGGCAGACGATGGGCCATGCCGCCGCGCTGCTGGGCGAGCTGGGCGTGCCGCATGAAACCCGCATCGTCTCAGCCCATCGCACCCCTGATCGCCTGTTCGATTATGCGAAATCGGCGGCTGGGCGTGGCCTGAAAATCATCATCGCCGGCGCTGGCGGGGCGGCGCATTTGCCGGGCATGGCCGCCAGCATGACGGCGCTGCCGGTGCTGGGTGTGCCGGTGGAATCCAAGACGCTGAAGGGCATCGACAGCCTGCTTTCGATCGTCCAGATGCCGGCCGGCGTGCCGGTGGGCACGTTTGCGATCGGCAAGGCCGGGGCAGTGAACGCGGCGCTGCAGGCAGCGGCCATCCTGGCGCTCAACGACGCCGCGCTCGGCCAGCGGCTGGCGGCCTGGCGGCAGGCGCAGACCGACGCGGTGGCGCTCGAACCGGTGGACGACGTGCCCTGATGCTGGCGCCGGGTTCGACCATTGGCATTTTGGGCGGCGGCCAGTTGGGCCGCATGCTGGCGCTGGCGGCGGCGGAGCTCGGCTATCGCTGCCACATCTTTGCGCCCGAAGCCGACACGCCGGCCAGCGAAGTGGCCGGCGCCACCACGCGCGCCGATTATGGCGATGCGGCGGCGCTGGCGGCCTTTGCCGCCCAGGTCGATGTCGTCACGCTGGAGTGGGAGAATGTGCCCTGCACGGCGGTGCGCCGGCTCGTCGGCCGGGTGCCGGTGCATCCCGGCGCGCAGAGCCTGGAGGTCGCGCAGGACCGTATGGCGGAAAAGCAGTTCGTCGAATGGCTGGGCGGCCGCACGGCAAGCTGGGCCCAGGTGGACAGCCGCGAAGCGCTGGAAACCGCCATCGCGCAGATTGGCCTGCCGGCGATCCTGAAGACGCGGCGCTTTGGCTATGACGGCAAGGGCCAGGCGCGGATCATGACCGCGGCTGATGCTGATGCCGCGTGGGAAGCCATTGGCGGCCAGCCGGCGATCCTGGAAGGCTTCGTGACCTTTGCCCATGAATATAGCGTGATCCTGTGCCGTGGCCAGGATGGCGCCATGGTCGATTGGCCGGTGCCGGTGAATCTGCACAAGGGCGGCATCCTCGCCACCTCCAGCCTGCCGCCGCCGGCGCTGGTGAAGGCGCAGGCGGCCGAGGCCGTGCAACTGGCGCGCACCGTTGCGGAGAAGCTCGGCCACGTCGGCGTGCTGACCTGCGAGTTCTTCGCCTGCAAGGAGGGCCCGCGCTTCAACGAGATGGCGCCGCGCGTCCACAACAGCGGCCACTGGACGATCGAGGGCAGTGCCACCAGCCAGTTCGAGAACCATATCCGCGCTGTCGTCGGCCTGCCGCTGCGCCCGACCGCGCTGACCGCCAGCCGGGTCGAGATGACCAATTTGATCGGAGACGATGTGGCCGATTGGCCGCGCCTGATGGCCGACGGGACGGCCCATGTGCATCTTTACGGCAAGGCCGAGGCCCGGCCAGGCCGCAAGATGGGCCATGTGACGCGGCTGGGGAAATAGGCCTCAGCGCGGCTTGGGCGCTTTCGGGGCGTTGGGCGCGAAGGCTGTGCCGAAATAATCGCCCTGATACCAGCGCGGTGCCGTGGGGGCGTTGGCGAGGTTGCGGATGATGGCGATGTTGAGCCGTGTCCACTTCGCCGCCGCGTTCCAGTTGAACGGCAGGTCGAGCTGGTCGGAAACCTCGTGATAATTGTTGAGGCGGAAGGCGCGTTCCGCATCCTTGCAGGCCATGCCGCGCTTGGTGTCGGTCCAGCCGGTCTTCAGGAACACGCTCGGCACGCCGCGGCGCACGAAGGGATAATGGTCTGACCGGGTGAACACCGCCTCTTCGGGCTGCGGATCGGGCGACAGGCCGAGCTTCTGCGCGCGGGCGGCGGCGGCCACGATCGGGCCGATGGTGGAACGATCGCCGCCAAAGGCCACGACGTCGCCGAAATCGCAGGTCAGGATCGGCATGTCGATGTTCACATCAGCGACGATGCGCTGCACGTCCACCGTCGGATTCCGGGCGAAAAAATCGGCGCCGAGCAGGCCCGATTCCTCGGCCGTGGTGGACAGGAACAGCACGGAGCGCTTCGGCGGCGCCTTGGCCAGCGCGGCGGCGGCTTCCAGCAAGGTGGCGCTGCCGCTGGCATTGTCCATGGCGCCATTGAAGATGCGATCCTCGCCCGGCTTCGGATTGGCCTTCAGGCCCACATGATCAAGGTGGGCGGAAATCACCACGATCTCGGCCTTCAGCCGGGGATCGGTGCCAGGCAGCAGGCCAGCGACATTGGGGCTGGTGATGCGTTCGACCGTGGTGGCGCGGCGGATGGTCAGGCGGCCGGGCAGGGCGAAGCCCTTCACCGCGCCCTTGGCGGCGGCGGCCTGCACATCGGCAAAATCCATCGGGCTGCCGGCAAAGATCGCGGCGGCAGCGGCATCATCGATGCTGGCGCGCACCTTCAGGCTGGCGCCGTCACCCAGCGGCTGGCCATTGGCCGAGAGCAGCACGCGGCGCGGCAGGCGGGCGCGGGGGGTGAATTTTTCCCACGGCAGGCGGGCGGCTTCCTTCAACGTGCGCACGGTGATCAGCCCGAGCGCGCCACCGGCTTCGGCAGCGATCGGCTTGGAGGTGCGGGCCAGGTGCGCCGCTTCCTCGCTGTTCATATTGTCGGGCGCGCCAGAGAGCACCACGACATATTTGCCGCGCACATCAAGCCCGGCGAAATCGTCGATGCCGTGCGCCTTGTCCTGCAGGCCATAGCCGGCAAACACCAGGCCGCCGCTTACCGCCTCGACGCCGGTTTCGTTGCCGGGGGAGAGGACAAGGCCGACTCCGTTTTCGAGGTTGAGCGTCTTGCCGCCTGTTTCGATCGTGGCGGTCTCGCGGTCGCTGGCAAAGCGGCTTTCGGCAAAGCTGACGCGCTGGAACCATGTGTTGTTGTCGCCGGCCGGGGTGAGGCCGAGGCGGGCGAAATGCTGCGCCACATAATTGGCGGCAATCTCGTGCCCGCGGCTGCCCAGCCCGCGCCCTTCCATCAGATCGTCGGCCAGGAAGGCGACATGGGCGCGGAAGGAGGCCGCCAGCGGATCGGCTGGCGCGGCAGGCGCGGCTGCGACGATGAGCGGCAGGGTGGCGGTGAGGGTCAGAAAGCGCTTGTTCATTGGCGAGGCTTATCAGCCGGGGTAAGCCGGTGCAAACGGCAAGATTCGCGAAGGCAGACGCATGAAAAAATTCAGTCTTCTGGCGGTGTTGGGTGCGCTTTCCCTGCTGGCGCCACCGCTTCAGGCCCAACCCGCACCGGCCAGCATCGCGCCGGCCAGCATCGCGAAACTGGTCAGCCAGGTGAACCTGCCGCACGAGGATTTCACCCTGCCAAACGGTCTCAGGGTCATCGTCCATACCGACCGCAAGGCGCCGATCGTGGCCGTCAGTGTCTGGTATCACATCGGGTCGAAGGACGAACCGGCCGGCAAGACCGGCTTTGCCCATCTGTTCGAGCATCTGATGTTCTATGGCAGCGAGAACAATGACGGCGTGTTCTTCAAGAAGCTGGAGGATGTCGGCGCCACCGACGCCAACGGCACCACCTGGTTTGACCGCACCAATTATTTCGAGAATGTCCCGACCCAGGCGCTCGATCTGGCGCTCTATCTCGAATCCGATCGCATGGGCTGGCTGCTTGGCGCCGTCACCCAGGCCAAGCTCGATGCCCAGCGCGGCGTCGTCCAGAACGAGAAGCGCGAGGGCGACAACCAGCCCTATGGCCTGACCAGCTATGCCACGCTGAAGGCGCTGTTCCCGGCTGGCCACCCCTATGCCCACGAAGCCATCGGTTCGATGACCGATCTCAACGCCGCCAGCCTGGCCGACGTGCAGGCCTGGTTCCGCGCCAACTATGGCCCCAACAACGCCGTGCTGGTGCTGGCCGGCGACATCGATGCCGCCACCGCGCGGCCGCTGGTGGAGAAATATTTCGGCGCCATTCCGCGCGGGCCGGAGGTGAAGCGCCTGGCCGCCCCGGTGCCGCGTTGGGACAAGGAGCGCCGCGAGACGCTGTATGACAAGGTGCCGACCACCCGCATCACCTGGAACTGGGCGGTGCCGGGCCGCACCGAGCGCGCCTCGGCGCTCACTGACGTGGCGCTGACCGTGCTGGCCGGCGGCCCGTCGTCGCGGCTCTACAACGAACTGGTGCGCAAGCGGAAGCTGGCGGTGGCGGTGAGCGGCGGCGTGCAGCCGTTCGAGAAGGTGAGCTTTGCCGAGCTGGAGGTGACCCTGGTGCCCGGCGCCAAGCCCGCCGAGGTGGAGGCCGCCGTCAATGCCGCGATGGCCGATTTCGTCGCCAACGGCCCCAGCGCCGACGAGGTGAGCCGCGTCGCCACCCGCAATGTGGCCGGCACTATCCGCGGGCTGGAAGCCGTCGGCGGCTTTGGCGGCAAGGCGGTCGCGCTGGCCGAAGGCGCTGTCTATGCCGGCAACCCCGAGCAATATCGTGTCGAACTGGCCTGGTATGCCGATGCCACCCCGGCCGACGTGCAGGCCGCGGCGCGCGAATGGCTGGCCAGGGGCGCCTATGTGCAGACGGTGCTGCCCGGCGAACGCCCGGCCGCCGAAGACGTGCCGCCGCCGCCGAAAGTGGCCGCCGCCGCGCCGCCCCCCAAGGGCCCGCCCC
>NZ_WNJP01000240.1 GCF_009733735.1 Sandarakinorhabdus oryzae
GGGGCGGCGGGGCCGGGGCGGGCTCAGGCGGCGGCGGCGGTGCGGCCATCGGCGGTGCCATCGGTTCCGGCGCCGTCTCGACCACGCGGCCACCACCGAAGTTGAAGTTCAGGCCCACCAGGATGGTGTGCGAATTGCGGCGTGTGCTGGTCACCGGGCCGCCATTTTCAACGAAATAGGCACGGTTCGGGCGCAAATAGCGATAATCCACCGCCAGATCGACACCGGGGCTGAGCGCCAGGCGGGCGCCGGCCAGCGCATTCCAGGCAAACACCCAGTCGCTGTCGTTCAGCAGCAGATCGGCCGACTGCGCGATACGCACATTGTGGGCATCGATGCGCGCGGCACCGGCACCGGCACCGATCGAGGCCGAGAAGGGCCCGGTGTTGATCACGTCGACCAGCACATTGGCCATCGCGGTCCAGGTGCGCATCTTGCCGGTGGGGCTGCCATAACGACCGCCATCGCCCACCGGGGTGGTGGACAGGAGATCGATGGAGCGCAGGTTGTTCTGGTGGTAGCCGACATCGAATTCGGTGCGCAACACGCCGAAATCATAGCCGAGGCGCGCCGCAGCGGCCCAGCCGCGCTTTTCGCTGGTATCGAAATCCGGGCGAACCGGCGTGTTGCTGTAGAAATTGCGGTCCGTCGGCAGCACCACACCGCCGCGCAGGCCGATATACCAGCTCTTGTCACGCGCCGTGGCGGCGGTGGCAGTGAAGGCGAGGGCGACGAGACCGAGGCCGGCCAGCAACTTGGGTTTGAACAGGGTCATTTCTTGGCGTCCTCGGATGTCTTGGTGATGGCCTTGCCGGCCGATTGCAGATCCCGGCCAGCGCCGGCGGTGGTGTTGCAGCCGGCCAGCAGCAGCGCGGCCCCGCTGGCCGCGAGTATCAGGGTGGTCTTCATGGGCTTTTCCTATGTTGTCAGTAGGGGAACGCGCCGGCCCGCGGTTGGTTCCCGCCCCGATGACGGCGCGCCGCGATTTCGGTGCCGCCCTCAGGCCGGCGCGCCGGCAAACAGCGCTGTCTGCGCGGCGATCTCGTCGGCCAGTGGCGTGAACAGGGTGCGCGGCGAGTCAGGGTCGTGCCCGTCGAACAGGCCGTTGGCGCAGGGGCGATCATCGTCCCAGCCAAGGTGGCTGATGATCGGATAGAGGCAGATGCCGCCCAGCGGGACGCCCATGGCCTGGGCCTGTCGCACTTCGCTGGCGACATAGCGCAGCCAGAACGGCCGGAACGCGCCTTCGCAGCCGGTTTCAGCGATATAACCCGGCTTGCCGTGGCGACTGGCGGCTTCCGCCAGCAGCTGGTGCAGCGGCCGGTGGATCCATTCGCCTGGGGGCACGCTGCGGCCGCCGTCGATCCACTGGTTGTTGTGATAATAGTTCCAGCCGACGATATCGACGGCATTGGCATGCCCGCCCAGCTCCGGCGCCTGCAGGCCGAGCAGCATGTCGAGCGCTTCATGCTGGGCCTGGTTGTGGGCGGCGGCCAGATCGGCGGCGTCCGGCCCGGGGCCCGCGGGAAAGACGTGGATCAGGGGTTCGGCGCTGGCGATGCGGGCGCGGCCATCAACGGCACGCACTTCCGCGGTGGCTGCCAGCGCCGCGCGCACCAATTGCCGCTTCAGCTCGGCCCCGCGCCCGAAGGCAAAGGGCGTCAGCCCGGCCGTTTCGCCGCCAGCAAAGGCCCAGAAGCTGATCTCGTTGATCGGCGTATAGACCGGTGCGACATCGCTTTCACCGTCAATCACCCGCGCGGCATGGCGGGCGAAGGTGGCAAAGCGACGGACAAATTCGGCACTGAACGGGTCGATCCCGTCGGGCAGGCCATAATGCAGCAGGTCCCAGATGATGGTGGTGCCGGTTTCGCGGGCCGCGCGCAGCATCGGCAGCAGGCCGCTCCAGTCATAATAGCCCTGGCTGCGTTCGATCCGGTGCCAGCACAGCCCGTCGCGCGCCGCGGTCATGCCGTGGCGATGCAGCAGGCGATAATCCTCGGCCGCGCGCCGGTCGTGGCCGGTGGCGGCCATCACGTCCAGCCGACGGCCATCACGCCGCTTGTGCGCCGCGCATTCGAACCCGCCCATCAGCATGGAGCCGAACAGCGGCGTTGCCGGCGCCGGCGGCGCCTCTGCCGCGGCCCCCGGCGGATGCAGCGGATAGGCCTTCACGGTGCCGATGCCGGCTGGGCAGCGCCATTGCCGTGGTTCAGGCGCAGCGTCATGCGGCGTGGCAGGGCCTTGTCGATGCGCTGGAACATGGCCAGCGCCTGGCCGGTCACCTGATCCATGTTGTAATAGCGGTAGGTTGCCAGCCGGCCGACGAAATAGGTGTTGGGCTCGGCCATGGCCAGCGCTTCATAGCGTTTGAACAGCGCCTGGTTCTCGGGCCGCAGGATCGGATAATAAGGATCACCTGTGGCCGACGGATATTCGCGGGTGATCGCCGTCTGCGGGTGCTGCTGGCCGGTCATGTGCTTGTATTCGCTGATGCGGGTGAAATCCTCCGTTTGCGGATAATTCACCGTGCCGGTGGGCAGCGCCTGGGCCTGATCCAGCGTTTCATGCACGAAGCGCAGCGAGCGATAGGGCAGCCGGCCAAAGCGGTAATCATAAAATTCGTCGATCGGCCCGGTGTAGATCAGCCGGCGGTGCGGGATCATGTCGACGATGCTGCGATAGTCGCAGTTCAGCATCACCGCGATATTGGGGTGGTCCAGCATCCGTTCGAACATGCGGGTGTAACCGCGATCCGGCATGCATTGGTGGGTGTCGGTGAAATAGCGATCGTCGCGATTGGTGCGGATCGGCACGCGCGCGGTGATGGACTTGTCGAGCTGCGACGGGTCGAGGCCCCATTGCTTTCGGGTGTAGCCCTGGAAGAATTTCTCATAAAGCTCGCGCCCCACCACCGAGACGACGACGTCTTCCGAGGTTTCGATACGCTCCACCGGCTCGGCCCGCGCAGCAAACCAGGCGGTGAGTTCGTCACTGGTCAGATCAAGGCCATAGAGACGGTTGATGGTGTCGAGGTTGATCGGGATCGGCACGCGCATCCCGTCCACTTCGCCCAGCACGCGGTGTTCGTACGGCCGCCAGCCGGTGAACTGCGACAGATGATCCAGGATCGCGTCGCTGTTGGTGTGGAAGATGTGCGGGCCATAGCGGTGGACCAGCAGGCCGGCGTCGTTGAAATGGTCATAGGCATTGCCGGCGATGTGCGGGCGCCGGTCCACCACCAGCACCCGCTCGCCGCGCTGCGAGGCCAGGCGCTCGGCCAGCACCGAACCGGCAAAGCCGGCGCCGACGATCAGCCAGTCAAACACGGGCCGGGCTCCGGTTGGCCGGGGCGCGGGCGGGCAGCGGCGTCGTCGCG
>NZ_WNJP01000241.1 GCF_009733735.1 Sandarakinorhabdus oryzae
GCAGCGGCGCGGCGGCGAGCAGCGGGCCGACCCGGGCCTGCATGGCGGCGCGCGCCTCGCTGGCCGTGAAGCCGGCATAATCCGGCTCCGGCGGGCTGAGGCTGAGGATCTGGGCGAGGATGGGATCGAGCGTCATGCCACCATGCTGGCACGACGCGGGGCGTCACGCAAAGCCCAGAATCATGCAAAGCGCTGTTTTAGCGCAACCATTGCCAGCGCCGCCGCCGCCGCTTCGCCGCCCTTGTTCTTTTGGGTCTTGTCCGCCCGCGCGATGGCCTGGGCTTCGTTCTCAACGGTCAATATGCCATTGCCGATGGCAAAGCCGTCAAGGGTGAGGGCCATGATGGCGCGGGCGCTTTCACCGGCGACAACCTCGAAATGATAGGTCTCGCCGCGGATCACGCAGCCCAATGCGACATAGCCATCATATTGGCCCGAGGCGTCGGCAAAGGCGATCGCGGCGGGGATTTCGAGCGCGCCCGGCACGGTGATGATGTCCCAGGTCGCGCCGGCGGCCTTCAGCGCCTCGCTGACGCCGTCGCGCTGCATGGCCGCGATATGGGTGTAGAAGGGGGCTTCGACGATCAGGATGTGCATGGCTTTACCTCAGGCGCGGGGAGGAATGGCGCGTTCGCCGACGACATGCAGGCCATAGCCTTCGATGCCGACAATGTTGCGGTGCTGGTTGGTGAGCAGGATCATATCGGTGACGCCGAGATCGACGAGGATCTGTGCGCCGATGCCATAATCGCGCAGGGTGATGGGTTCGCCCTGGCCCTTGGCGCGCATCTGTTCGGAAATGGCGGTGGGGCTGCCGTCGCGGATGATGACGATGACGCCGGCGCCGGCCTCGCCGATCACGTCCATGGCGCGCTGCAACTGGCCGGCGCGCTCACCCTTTTCGGCGAACATGTCGGTAAACATCGACTGGGTGTGGACCCGCACCAGGGTGGGCTTGCCGGGCTCGACGCGGCCCTTCTGCAGCACCATGTGCTCGCCATATTCGGCGGTGTTGGCATAGGTCTTGGCCAGCCATTCGCCGCCGTGCCAGCTTTCCAGCTTGGTTTCGGCCACGCACTTCACCAGCCGGTCGTGGCGGTGGCGATAGGCGATCAGATCACGGATGGTGCCGATCTTCAGGCCGTGGCGGCGGGCGAACGGGATCAGATCGGGCAGCCGCGCCATGGTGCCGTCATCGTTCATGATCTCGCAGATCACGCCCGACGGGTTGAGCCCGGCCAGCCGGCTGATGTCCACGCTCGCCTCGGTATGGCCGGCGCGCACCAGCACGCCGCCGTCACGGGCGACGAGCGGGAAGACATGGCCGGGCGAGACGATATGCTCCGGCCCCTTGGCGGCATCGATGGCAACCGCGATCGTGCGGGCGCGATCGGCGGCGGAAATGCCGGTGGTGACGCCTTCCTTGGCCTCGATGGAAACGGTGAAAGCCGTCGAGTGACGGGTGCCGTTGTGCTGCGCCATCAGCGGCAGGCCGAGCGCTTTCACACGGTCGCTGGCCATGGCCAGGCAGACCAGGCCGCGGCCATATTTGGCCATGAAATTGATGGCATCGGGCGTCGCCATCTGGCCGGGGATGATCAGGTCGCCCTCGTTCTCGCGGTCTTCATCGTCGACCAGGATATACATGCGGCCGTTGCGGGCCTCGTCGATGATCTCCTCGATGCTGGAAAGCGCTGGACCGGCGTTGCGGTCGGCGAGCCAGGCTTCCAGCTTGCGCAGCGTGTCGGTGGTGGGGTTCCAGTCGGCCTCGTCGAGTGCGCGCAGGCTGTTGGCATGCAGGCCGGCAGCGCGGGCCATGCCGGCCTTCGACTCCTCGCCGCTGGCGACAAGGTCACGCAACCGGGCAATCAGGGACTCGCTCATCACAGCGCCTCACATCAGAATGTGAGGCGGCCATGCGCTCATCACATTCTGCTGTCAAGACTTGAGCTGGTTCATCCGGAACAGGTAGCGGGCCAGCACGTCGATCTCGATGTTCACCTCGTCGCCGGCGTGGGCGGTGCCGAAGGTCGTCCATTCCGCCGTGTGCGGGATGATGTTGACGGTGAACCAGTGGCCGAGATCATCGTCGCTGACCTCGTTGACGGTGAGGGACACGCCATTCAGGCAAATGCTGCCCTTGGGCGCCACATAGGGCGCGACGCTGGCCGGCATCTGGAAGGTGAAGCGCTTCGAATCGCCTTCGGCATCGATACTGGCGATGGTGCCGACAGCATCGACATGGCCGGTGACGATGTGGCCGCCAAGCTCGTCCCCCACCTTGAGTGCGCGCTCAAGATTGAGGCGAGCGCCCTGCTGCCACATGTTGGCGGCGGTGCGGCGGCGGGTTTCGGCCGAAACATCGAAGCTCAGGCTTTCGGGCGTCTTGCTCACCACGGTGAGACAGACCCCGCTGTTCGACACAGACGCGCCGATGGCGATGCCGCTGGTGTCATAGGCGGTGGCGACGGTGACGCGGATATCGCCGCGCTCCTCGACCGAGGTGATGGTGCCAATGTCGGTGATGATGCCGGTGAACATGGGACTGGCCTAGCGGATGCGGGTGTAGCGTTCAATGCGGTCTGGGCCGAGCGTCATCGCCGGCCCGGTGGCCCAGCGGCCATGGGCGTCGGGCAGATCGGCGAGGCCGATGTCGCCCAATGTGCGCCCGCCGCCGATAAGGATTGGCGCGCGCATCAGGATCAGCGCATCAACCAGGTCGGCCGTGAGCAGGGTGGCGGCCAGGCCCATGCCGCCCTCCACCAGCACACAGAGCGCCGGGTCTGCGGCGAGCGCGGCAAGATCGGGGAAATGCACCACCGGCGTCGGCAGGCCATCCCCGCGCCCGACGACGCCCCTGCGTGGGCTGCGCGCTTCCAGTCCGGGCAGGCGCACATCCAGCGCCGGCACATCCGCATCCCAGGTGCCGCGTCCCACCACGATCAGATCGCAGCGGGCGCGTTCCAGGTGGGCGGCTGCCCGCGCCCGTTCGCCCGTGATCCATTTCGACCGGCCGTCGGCCATGGCGATGGCGCCATCCAGCGACACCGCCAGTTTCAGCGTGATGTGCGGACGGCCCAGCCGCAGCCGCGTGAGGAATCCGGCCAGTTGCGTTTCGGCTTCGGCGGCGCGAACGCCATTGGTGACGCCAATGCCGGCCGCCTGCAGCCGCGAAACGCCGTCGCCATCGGTGCGTGGATCGGGATCATGTGCGGCGATCACCACCCGGGCGACTCCAGCCGCCACCAGGCTGTCGGCGCAGGCGGGGCCGCGCGGGCTGACATGGGCGCAGGGTTCCAGCGTCACATAGGCGGTGGCGCCGCGCGACGCGTCGCCGGCCTCGGCCAGCGCCATGGCTTCGGCATGCGGGCGGCC
>NZ_WNJP01000242.1 GCF_009733735.1 Sandarakinorhabdus oryzae
CGGCAGGCGCGCCTGATGGAGCAGGGGCCGGCGCAGGCGGCGCAGCCGCGGTCGCGCCCTGCTGCTGCAGCTGCTTCACCAGCGCACCGGGATCGGGCAGATCGGCGGCGTGGCAGAGGCGCAGCAGCGCCATTTCGGCGGCCTGCAGCGGCACCGGGGCGGATTGGACCTCCTCCAGCCCCTTCAGCAGCATCTGCCACAGCAAAGACAGCCGCGGGAAGGTGAGTGCCTGCGCCCAGCCATCGAGCGCAGCCTGTTCCTCGGCCGAGAGCAGCGGATCGCGACGCGGTGCCAGACGCTGGCGGGTGATGCCGTGCACCAGGCCGAGCAGTTCGCGCAGCAACTGGCCCGGATCCTGCCCAAGATCATACTGGCGGGCGATATCGGCCATCAACTCGGGCACGCGGCCGGCCAGCACATGGCCGAACAGGGCGCGCACCGCGCCGCGATCAGCCAGGCCCAGCATGTCGCGCACGGCATCGGCGGTGATCGTCTCGCCGCTGTGGGCAATGGCCTGATCCAGGATCGACAGCCCGTCGCGCACGCTGCCCTCGGCGGCCTGTGCCACCAGCGCCAGCGCATCGGCTTCAAAGCCGACCTGTTCCTGTTCGAGGATACGGGCGAAATGGTCGGCCAGCATCTCGGCCGGCACGCGCTTCAGGTCAAAGCGCTGGCAGCGCGACAGGATCGTGGCCGGCACCTTGTTCACCTCGGTGGTGGCCATGATGAACTTCACGCCCGGCGGCGGTTCCTCCAGCGTTTTCAAGAGCGCGTTGAACGCGTTCTTGGAGAGCATGTGGACTTCGTCGATGATGTGGATCTTGTAACGGGCGGAAACGGCGGCATAGCGCACGCCCTCGATGATCTCGCGCACGTCATCCACGCTGGTGTTGGAGGCGGCGTCCATTTCCACCACGTCGATGTGCCGGCCGGCCGCAATGGCGACACATGGCTCGCACACCCCGCACGGATTGATGGTCGGGCCGCCCTGGCCATCCGGGCCGATGCAGTTGAGTGCTTTCGCAATGATCCGCGCCGTGCTGGTCTTGCCGACACCGCGCACGCCGGTGAGCAGCCAGGCCTGCGCCAGCCGGCCACGGGCGATGGCGTTGCCCAGCGTCTGCACCATGGCCTGCTGGCCCAGCAGCGAATCAAAGGTGGCCGGGCGATATTTGCGCGCCAGCACGCGATAGGCCCCAGAAGCCGTTGGCGCCGGCGTTGTGGCCGGCAGGTCAAGGCCGGGGAAGGCGATATCGGATTCGTCGGACATGCGGCCCTGTTCTAACCGCGCCGGGCGGGCGCGTCACGCGAAGCCTTGCACTTCGCCGCGCTTGTCGCCATATGCGCGGTGGGAGCCGGGCGGACAGGCCGCTCGCCAACCCGGTCAGGTCCGGAAGGAAGCAGCCGCAACGATTCCGGTCTGGGTCGTTCCCGGCTCCCACCCCAGAAAATTCGGCGGCTCATGTCGACCCCGCCGCGTCAGCGGCTCATGTCCACAACCCCGCGCGGCATCTTCACGTCCAGCGTTTCGATCTCGGCGGTCAGCTTGATCTGGCAGGCGAGCCGGCTCTGGCGATTGGCGCCCGCGGCGAAATCCAGCATGTCCTCTTCCTCGTCGCTGGGCGGCGGCACGCGATCAACATCGCCGCCCACCAGGTGGACATGGCAGGTGGAGCAGGCCATCGCGCCCTCGCAGGTGCCTTCCAGCGGCTGGCCGTGGGCCTGCGCGATGTCGAGCAGGCGGCTGCCGGGCTCGGCTTCGACAATCTGTTCCCTGGCCCCGTCGGCGGATATGAAGCGGATACGCGTCATGGCCGTTGCTGTGCCGCGATCAGGCCATTTCGGCAAGATGACGGGCGACGACCGCATTGATCTGCGCGGCGGCCGAATCAATCTCGTCGGGGGT
Source organism: Sandarakinorhabdus oryzae (assembly GCF_009733735.1). Lineage (GTDB taxonomy): Bacteria > Pseudomonadota > Alphaproteobacteria > Sphingomonadales > Sphingomonadaceae > Sandarakinorhabdus > Sandarakinorhabdus oryzae. The sequence continues at coordinate 1,907 of NZ_WNJP01000242.1, forward strand.
GGTGAAGCGGCCGAAGCCAATCCGCAGCGAAGCCTTGGCCTGCGCCTCGTCAAGGCCGATCGCGGTCAACACATGGCTCGCCCGCCCGGTCACCGCGGCGCAGGCTGAACCGGCAGAGATGGCAAGGCCGGGCAATTGCTGGATCAGCGGCACCACCAGCCCTGGAAAGCTGAGATTGAGGTTGCCCGGCCAGCGTTGGTGCAGATCGCCGTTCACCCGGTGCGGGACGGTGAGCGCGGCCAGCAACCGGTCACGCAGGGCCAGCGCATGGTCACGGTCTGCCAGCATGCGGTCACCGGCGATGGCTGCGGCCGCACCCAGGCCGGCGATCAGCGCGGTGGCGAGCGTGCCTGACCTTCCATCTTCCTGCCCGCCGCCATGCAGCAGCGGCGTGATCACCGTGTAGGGCCGGCGATAGAGCGCGCCGACACCCTTGGGGCCGTAGATCTTGTGGGCGGTCAGGCTCAGCAGATCGACTCCACAAGCCTCCACATCCAGCGCCACCTTGCCGAAGCCCTGCGCGGCATCGACGTGGAACACGGCGCCAACGCCGTGGGCCAACTGGCTGATGGCGGCGAGGTCCTGCACCACGCCGATCTCGTTGTTGACCGCCATCACCGAGACCAGCGCCACGTCCTCACCCAGCGCGCGCTCGAGGTCGCTAAGGTCAACCAGGCCGCTTCCGCGCACCGGCACGATGCTCAGCTGCGCGCCAATGCTGGCGAGATACTGGGCGGTTTCCAGCACGCTCGAATGCTCGGTCGCCAGCGTCACGATGCGCCGCCGCGTCTGGCCGGGCGCGGTGAGCAGGCCCTTCAGCGCCCAGTTGTTGCTCTCGGTGGCGCCGCTGGTGAAGGCGATGGCTTCGGTGGGCGCGTTGATCATCGCTGCCACCTGCTCGCGCGCGCGCTCCACCGCGGCCCTGGCCTTGTAACCCCACAGATGCGCGCTGTGCGGGTTGCCGAATCCGTCAACGCCCCATGGTGCCATGGCCGCCGCCACCGCCGGATCGAGCGGTGTCGTCGCGCCATAATCGAGATAGATCGGCATGTTCATGCCGCGCCCTTTCGGCCCAGGCGGGCAGCCATGGCAAGCCAGGCGGCGGCGAATGCGGCAATTTCGTCATCGCTTGCTGCGGGGGAAAGGCTGACGCGAATGGCCTCGCCCGCCGCCGCGCCAAGGCCCATCGCGGCCAGCACATGGCTGGCCTTGACCTTGCCCGAAGAGCAGGCCGCTCCGGCCGAGACCATGAAGCCTTCGAGATCGAGCATCATCACCTGCGTCGCCGCCGCCACGCCGGGCAGGCCGATGCTGCTGATGTTGGGCAGGCGCGGCGCGCCGTCGCCGTGGATAATGGCACCGGCGGCCTGCAGTTGCGCCTCCAGCCGGGCGCGCCGGGCGGTAAAGGGCGCCCAATCCGGCGCCTCGGCCACC
>NZ_WNJP01000243.1 GCF_009733735.1 Sandarakinorhabdus oryzae
CCGGTGGCAGCCCGTCGCCCATGGCGAGGCCGCGCCCGGCGGCAGACAGCAGCAGCGCCAGCTCATCGCCGGCGGCCAGCCCGAACACCGAGCCGCCCGCCAGCGCCAGGCCGTGTGCCCTTTCGACCAGGTTGATCGGGTTCAGGGCATCGGTCTCGCGGGTGCCGGGGCCGCCACCGCGCACCTCCACCGCCATCACGGCCGGTTCGTCGGGAATGATCAGCGTCACGCCGGTGCGGGCCGCAGCGCAATGGGCGTGGCCAACACGGATTCCGGGAACCGCAGTGATGCCTGGTGTGTTCATGGCGCATCCATCGGCCGCAGTTCATGCTGTTGCAAGGCCTTCCCTTCCAGCGCAGTGTCGCCGTTCAAACATCAAAGGAATTTCGCGATGCCCGCCCCCGCTATCGCGCATATCAACCGGATCGGCACCGCGCTGCCGCCCAACGACGTGCACGAGGCTTTCGTGGATTTCGTCGGCGGCCTGATCAAGGACCGGCGCGACCAGCTGATCTTCAAACGACTCGTCGGCCGCAGCGCCATCGATCATCGCTGGAGCTTCTTCACCCCGGTGAAGGACCCGGATGGCTTCACCGCCGACGCCGAAGGTTTCTACCGCCCAGGCGCCTTTCCGACGACGGCCAAGCGCATGGCGCGCTTTGCCGCCACCGCGCCGGGCCTGGCCGAACAGGCCGTCGCGGGCCTGGGCCTGTCGACCGAAGGACTGGAGGGCATCACCCACCTCGTCGTTGCCAGTTGCACCGGCATGACAGCGCCAGGCATTGACCAGATCCTGGTGCAGCGGCTGGGCCTCCACCCTGGCGTTGAGCGCACGCACGTGGGCTTCATGGGCTGTTATGCGGCGGTCAATTCGCTGCGGCTGGCGCATCATTTCGTCCGCTCCGATCCCTCGGCGCGGGTGCTGGTGGTGAATCTCGAACTGTGCAGCCTGCACTTCCAGGAAACCGGCGAGCTGGAATCGCTGCTGGCCATGCTGCTGTTTGGCGATGGTTGTTCAGCCGCACTGGTGACGGCCGATCCCATCGGCATCGCGCTCACCGATTTCCGCGCCGCCACCATCGCCGACTCTGCCGATGCCATCACCTGGGGCGTGGGCGACCAGGGGTTTGACATGGTGCTTTCAGGCCGGGTGCCGGCCATCCTGCAACAGGCGCTGGCCGGGCCGGCCGGGGCCGATCTGCTGCATGGCCGCAGCCCGGATGATTATGGCGTGTGGGCCGTGCACGGCGGCGGCCGCGCCATCCTGGATGCGGTGGAAACCGGGCTGGGCATCGGGCAGGGCGCATTGAACTGGTCGCGTGAAGTGCTGCGCGAATGCGGCAATATGAGCAGCGCCACCATCATGTTCGTGCTGCAGCGGATCATGGCCGGCATCGGCACCAGCGTGCCCAAGGACGCGCCGGGCTTTGCCGTCGCCTTCGGGCCGGGATTGGCGGCTGAAAGCTTCCGTTTCCAGACGGTGGGTGGATGACAGGCGCCATCCCGGCTGACTGGCCCAAGAACTGGCCACGCGCGCCGCTGGATTTTTCCCGGCGCGCCGACCTGCCGGAGGTGATGGACGCCGACGATCTTGATCCTGCCACCTATGCCGCGGTCGTCGCCGATCTGGCGCGGGTCAACAGCCTCACCCTGGCGCGCTGGCCCACCCTGGCCTGGCTGCGCGCGCAGGCGCCCAAGCGCGTCAATTTCCGCCTGCTTGATGTCGGCTTCGGCCATGGCGACATGCTGCGCGCCATCGCGCGCTGGCGGCTGGGCAAGGGGGTGGCGGCCGATCTGACCGGCATCGATCTCAACCCGCGCTCCGCCCCGGTCGCCGCGGCCGCCACCGATCCGGGCCTGGGCATCAGCTGGCTGACCGGCCGCGCCGAGGCGCTCGACTGGCAGCCGGATTTCATCATCTCTAGCCTGGTCGCGCATCACATGGGCGACGATGAACTGGTCGGCTTCATCCAGTGGATGGACCGGACGGCGCGGGTCGGCTGGCTGATCAATGATCTGCACCGGCACTGGCTGGCCTGGGCCGGGTTCCGTTGCCTCGCACTGATCTTCCGCTGGCATCCGATCGTGGCGCATGATGGCGCCGTCTCGGTGCGCCGCGCCTTCACCCGCGCCGATTGGGAACGCTTGCTGGCAGCCGCCGGCGTGCAGGCCGAGGTGCGCTGGCACATCCCCTTCCGCTGGACGGTGGCGTCATGCGCCCGCTGATCGTTGGCGGTGGACTGGCCGGCACGGCGGCGGGCATCGATCTCGCCCGCACCGGCCACGCGCCATTGCTGCTGGAGCGCGAGGCCGGCCCGCACGACAAGATCTGCGGCGAGTTTCTGAGCGGGGAGGCGGTGGCTGCATTGGCTGGACTAGGTGTCGATGCGCGCGCCCTGGGGGCGGTGCCGATCAGCCGTGTCGAAGTGAATGCCGGCCATCGCCACGTTTCTGCAAAACTGCCTTTCCCTGCGCTGAGCCTGTCGCGCCGCGTGCTGGACGAGGCGTTGCTGGAGCGTGCTGCGGCCAGCGGGGTGGAGGTGCAGCGCGGTGTGACCGTGCGCGGGCTGGCCGACGGCATCGCGCAAACCACGGTGGGCGATATCGCAGCTTCAGCCTCAATGTTGGCGAGCGGCAAGCATGATGTGCGTGGGGCACCCCGGCCGGACGGGCCGGACGAGATCGGCTTCAAGATGTATTTTCGCGATGCTGCCTTGTCGCGGCGGCTGGCCGGCACCGTGGCGGTCACCTTCTTTGATGGTGGCTATGCCGGCCTGCAACCGGTGGAGGGCGACCGGCTGAACCTGTGCCTGCTGATCGGCGGCGCGCATTACCGGATGTTGGGCAGTTGGCAAACCCTGCTCGCCCGCCTCACCGACGAGCCGGCCCTGGCTGCCCTGGCCGACGCTGAGCCGCTGCTGCCGCGCCCGCTGGCGATCAGCCGCGTGCCCTATGGCCATCTCGCAAGGACCGCGACGGACGGCCTGTGGCGGCTGGGCGATCAAGCTGCCGTCATCCCCAGTTTCTGCGGCGACGGCATGGCGATCGCGCTCGAATCCGGTCGGCTCGCGGCGGCGATGCTGGCGCAAGGCGCCACCGCCGCAGACTATCAGACGGAACTCCTTGGCCGCACCCGACGTCCCGTCCGCCTCGCCATGGCCGCACTGGCCATCGCCCGGCACCCCGTGGGCCGCCTCGCCGCCATGGCTGGCCTTGCCGCCATCCCGGCGGCCTCGGCCTGCTGGCGCGCCTG
>NZ_WNJP01000244.1 GCF_009733735.1 Sandarakinorhabdus oryzae
CAGCTCGGCGCCGATGTGCCGCCGGTCGCCGCCGCGCCGGCGCCGCTCGCCCAGGCTGCCTGAATTCGCCAGTGGACAGGCCGGCCGGGTGTGCGCCACCCTGCCGGCCATGACTGACGCCATCTTCGATTTTCCCGCCGCGCTCGCCGCCAACGCCGCCGCCCGGCCCGACCAGCCCGCCGTCATCTGCGGTGCAGACCGGCTGACCTGGCGCGACTTCGTTGCCCGGGCTGACAAGCTGGCCGGCACCCTGGCCGATCATGGCGTCAAACCCGGCGACAGTGTTGCCGCGATCGCGCTGTCCAGCGTCGATTATGCCGTGCTGTGGGCCGCGGTGCTGCGCCTGCGTGCCACCATGGCGCCACTGGCGCCCAGCTCCACGCCCGAACAAATTGCGGCCATGGTCGCCGATTCGGGCGCGCGCTTCGTGTTCGTCGATGCGCCCAATCGCGCAGAGTTCGGTGCCGTGCTGGCCGGCAAGACGCTGGTTGATCTGGATGCGCTGAACCGCTTCATCGATCCCACCGCGCAGCCGCCAAAGCTGGCGCCGCTCGATCCGAAGGCCGGCTTCAACATCATCTATTCCAGCGGCACCACCGGCACGCCCAAGGGCATCGTGCAGAGCTGCTCCATGCGTTCGCTGCACATCACCGGCGCCCGCCGGCTCGGTTACGGCGCTGACAGCGTCACCCTCTGCTCCACCCCGCTCTATTCCAACACCACCTTGGTCAGCTTCATCCCCACCCTGGCCTGGGGCGGCACCGTGGTGCTGATGCCCAAGTTCGACACGGCGAAATGGCTGGTGGAGGCCGAGACCCATCGCGTCACCCACGCCATGCTGGTGCCGGTGCAATATCGCCGCCTGCTCGCTGATCCCGGCTTCGATGCGGCCGACCTGTCGTCGCTGCAGATGAAATTCTGCACCTCCGCGCCCTTTGCCGCCGAGCTGAAGGCCGAAGTGCTGCGCCGCATGCCCGGCGGCCTGATCGAATTCTTCGGCATGACCGAGGGCGGTGTCGGCTTCATGCTCGTCGCCCACGAACATCCCGACAAGCTGCACACTGTCGGCCAGCCGCAACCCGGCCACGAAGTGCGCATCATCGATGAGGACGGCAACGACGTGCCGCCGGGCACGCCGGGCGAAATCGTCGGCCGCTCGCCGGCCACCATGAACGGCTATCGCAACCGTCCCGACCTCACCGCCAAGGCCTATTGGATCGATCCGACTGGCAAGGAATGGCTGCGCACCGGCGACATCGGGCGATTGGACGAAGACGGCTTTCTCACCCTGATGGACCGCGCCAAGGACATGATCATCTCCGGCGGCTTCAACATCTATCCCTCCGATATCGAGGCGGTGCTGCTGACCCTGCCGGGCGTGGTCGAAGCCGCCGTTGTTGGCGTCGCGTCGGAGGCCTGGGGCGAAACCCCGGTCGCCTTCGTGGTGGCGCCGGGCAGCGATGCCGAAGCCCTGCGTGCCGCCGCCAACGCCAAGGTGGGCAAGACCCAGCGGCTGGCGGCGGTCGTGCTCGTCGACGAACTGCCGCGCAGCCACATCGGCAAGGTGCTGAAGCGCGAGCTGCGCGACAGTTTCAGCGGCAAGGTTGCCTGACTGTCATTTGACTGATCACTCAAGAAGTCAGACGCTTGAATGGTTGTTCAAGCGAAAGGGGCCCTTGAGTCGATGACTGCACCCATTCCCAACACCGCCACCCGCATCGTCGATGCCGCCATGCAGCTGTTCGGCGAGAAGGGCTATGGCTCGACCAGCGTGGCCGACATCCTGGCGGCGGCCAACGCCAACAGCGGCAGCCTCTATCACGCCTTTCCCACCAAGCAGGATGTGCTGATCGCCGTGCTGCGCCGCTATCTGGAAGGCATCTGGCCGATGCTGCTGGCGCCGGCCTGGGAAGGCGTGGCCGATCCGGTCGAGCGCATCTTCGCCCTGCTCGATCGCTATCGCGAGCTCTTGAAGATCACCGATTGCAGCTTTGGCTGCCCGATCGGCAGCCTGGCGTTGGAGATCCACGAGCCCGACCCGCCGGTGAGAGCATTGCTCGCCGCCAATTTCGAGGCCTGGGTGGCGGCTGTGCGCACCTGCCTCGATGCCGCCGCCAACCGCTTCCCGCCCGAGGTTGATCGCCAGGGCCTGGCGCAACTGGTGCTGAGCGTGATGGAAGGCGGCGTGATGCAGGCCCGCACCCATCGCAACCTTGCCAGTTTCGATGCCGGGGTCACGGCGCTGCGCCATTATTTCCGCCTGCTGGAACGCCAGGCTCGGGGGCTGCGGCCATGAAGGCGCTGCTGATCGCTGCGGCCCTGCTGGCCGCCCCGGCGTTGGCTGCGCCGATGACCGGCGATGTCCACAACGCGCCGCTGCCGGCCAACGTGGTCGATAGCAGCTTCGTCGCGCCTGACGGCAGCCGCACGCTGCAATTGTCGATGGTGATCAAGGCGCCGGTGGCCGTGCTGTGGAAGGCGTTCGTGGATGCGGGCGAGTTCCAGAAATGGAGCGCGCCGGTCGCCGCCATCGATCTGCGCACCGGCGGCAGCATCGAGGCCAGCTATGATCCGAAAAAGCCGATCGGCGATCCCGACAATATCCGGCACCGCATCCTGACCTATCTGCCCGAACGGCTGCTGGTGTTCCAGAACGTGCAGGCGCCCTCGGGCCTCAAGGGCCGCGAAGCGCTGGCCCGGGTGGTCGCAGTGCTGGAGTTCACGCCGCTCAAACCGGGTGTCACGCGCGTGCAACTGTCACAGACTGGCTGGGGCGATGATCCGGCCTCGAACGGCCTGTATGGCTTTTTCCAACGGGGCAATGCCCAGGTGCTGGCGCACATGAACGCGACCTATGGCGGCAAGGGGGGAGCGAAATGAACCAGCTCACGAGGGCAACACTGATCGGCACGCTGGCGCAGATCGCCATGGTGGTCGCCGGCCACTTCATCCCGGCGGTGGCCAGCCTGTTTGCCGTGGGCGGCATGGGCATTTCGGCACTCGCCGGCTGGGCGGCGCTGAAGGGTGAACCGGCCAGCCTGGGTCGCGCGGCCGGGGGCGGCGCGCTTGCCGGCGGCATTGGTGCCGCGCTTGGCATCGCGGTATCGGTAGCGCTGGGCGATGTGCCGCCCAGCCTGCTGGCG
>NZ_WNJP01000245.1 GCF_009733735.1 Sandarakinorhabdus oryzae
AGCGCCGGCGACAGCCACACCGCATCGCCCTGCCACGTCGGCCGGCTGCCCACCCCGGACTGGCCGGCGCGCGACAGACCAACCAGCCCCGGCGTCACGCGCATCGCGCGCAGCGGATCAAGGCCGATCAATGTGAAGCGGCCGCCTTTTGCTCGCGACCCCGGCCGCGCCAGCCGGCCCCAGCTCGCCGGCAGCTCCACCACCGGGCTGATCGCCTCGACCTGGCGCAACTGCGCCAGCTTCGGATAGAGCCCTTCGTCCAGCCCCGCCGCCGATCGGCTGCGCACTGCAACATCGGCCCGCCCCTGCACGCTGGCGACGGCGCGGCCGAAACTCGCCAGCGCCGCGCTGTTGACCATGTGCACGGCAAAGCCCAGCGCCACGCCCACCGCAATCGCCAGCACCGCCAGGCCCATGCGCACCGGATGCGCGCGCCATTCGCCGGCGATGAGCCAGCGCGTTGGCGTCCAGCTCTGCATCAGGCCGGAACGAGGCCGCTGGCCGACAGGCGCAGCACGCGATCGGCGGCCGCGGCGACCATCTCGCTGTGGGTGACGATCAGCACGGCGGCCCGCCGCTCGCGCGCCTGGGCCAGCAAGAGATCAAGGATGCGCGCCGCCGTTTCGGGATCGAGATTGCCGGTTGGCTCGTCGGCCAGCACCAGGCCAGGCTGGTGCACGAGCGCGCGGGCGATGGCCACCCGCTGCAACTCCCCGCCCGACAGCACGGCCGGCCAGTCGCCACCGCGACCTGCAAGCCCGACCGCGGCCAGCATCGCCTCGGCCCGGTCAAGCGCATCGGCAGCGTTCATGCCGGCCAGCAGGCAGGGCAGCGCCACGTTGCGCGCCAGGCTGAGGTGCGGCAGCACGTGAAAGGCCTGGAACACGAACCCCAGCGCCGAGGCGCGCAGCCTCGCCCGTTCCGGCTCGGCAAGCGTTGCCACCGGCCGGCCGCCGATCAGCACTTCGCCAGCGTCGGCCGCGTCCAGGCCGGCAATCACGTTGAGCAGGGTGGATTTGCCCACCCCGGATTCACCGGTGATCGCCACCACGTCGCCCGGCGCCAGCGCCAGGGTCACGCCTGAAAACAGGGTGCGCCGGCCGCCACCGGCAAGCGGCACGGCACGCGCCAGGCCGGTGGCTGCCAGCACGGGGGCAGCCACCGCCGGTCCGGCGGAGGGCGTGTCGGGTCGCATGGCTTGGCTTTAGCCCAGTCAGTCAGGGCCGAGGGTGTGGCGAGTTGCCCTCCCTGGCCCCTATTTGGCGAACAGATTTTCCGGATGGCGCATTGCCTTGAATTCCAGCGCGTTGCCGGCCGGATCAAACAGGAAGAAGGTGCCCTGCTCGCCCGGCTTGCCGGCAAAGCGCACGTGCGGCTCCATTTCGAAAGCGAGGCCGGCATGGCGGATGCGCGCGGCCAGCGCCTCCCAGCCGGCCCAATCCAGCACCAGCCCGAAATGCGGCACCGGCACGCTGTCGCCATCAACCGGGTTGCGGTGGATGGCCGATTTCGGCGCCTTGTGCACCACCAGCTGATGGCCGTGGAAATCGAAATCGATCCACGTTTCCGACGATCGGCCTTCGGGGCAGCCCAGCACCGCGCCATAGAATTGCCGGGCGGCAGACAGGTCATCAACCGGGATGGCGAGGTGGAAAGGGCTCAAGCTGGGGCTCCATGGTTGGCGGCAATCTGGTGGGCGCGGGCCAGCATCTGGCGACTGGCCAGCACGGCCGGCGCGCCTTCGGTGGCGAGCAACGGGTGATCGGCCGGCAGTGGCGGCGGCAGCGGGCAGGCAATCGGGCCCACACTGGTGATATCGCCGTCATGCGCCGGATCGAGCAGCCAGTTCATGACGCTCAAGAGCCGCGTGGTGACGCCCAGCGCTTCCATCGACACCGCCAGCGCCGGCTCCGGCGCCAGTTCCTCGCGCCACAACCGGCCCGGCCCGTCGAACCAGCGCCGGGCGGCTTCGGAGGTGGCAATGGTGTCGTGATAGAGCGCGTCGAGCAGCCCGCGCAACGGCACGGCGCGGCGGCGCTGGCGGCCTCTTGATTCCGGATCAAGGCTACCCAGATTGGCGTTGCCGACGCCGCCAGAAGGGGCGTCAGCGCCTCCCGCGCCATCCTGGGCGGGATCATCGGCAACATTGCTTGAAGAGGATTTTGCCATGCGTGGATTTGATATCTCTCCCTTGCTGCGTTCGTCCATCGGATTCGAGAATCTGAACCGGCTGGTCGAACTGGCCGGGCGTGTCGACACCGGCGACGCCTATCCCCCCTACAATATCGAAAAGCTTGGCGACGGCGCCTATCGCATCCAGATGGCGGTGGCTGGCTTTGCCCGCAACGAGCTGGACATCACCGTGCAGGAAAACACGCTGATCGTTGCCGGCCAGGCCGCCACGGATGCGGACGGCAAGGAACGCCTGTTCCTGCACCGCGGCATTGCCAAGCGCAGCTTTGAACGCCGCTTCCAGCTGGCCGACACCATCAAGGTGACCGGCGCCGGTTTCGAGAACGGCCTGCTCAACATCGAGCTGGTGCGCGAGATTCCGGAGCACAAGAAGCCGCGCAAGGTGGACATCGCGCCGGCCGTTGACGCCCTGCCGACCGCGACCACCACGGCGCTCGCGGCCGAGTAATCAACCGCGAAGGACCTTCCGGCGCTCGACGTGGAACCGCTTGAGTTCCTCGGCGGGCGCCGGCCAGTCCGGATTGGCGCGGGCCGCGGCGCCATAATCTTCCATTGCCTCTTTCAACCGCCCCGCCACTTCCAGGGCCTGGGCCCGGGCGAAATAGGCCCGCGCCGGGTCCTTCGGGCCCAGATCGATGCCATGGCTGATCAGGGCCACGGCCTCATCCTGTCGGCCCGGCAGGCGCGTCAGTGCCACTCCCTTGTTGATCCAGGCTTCGGCCAGCGCCGGCGCCGCCTGGATGGCGAGATCGAAATCCTGCGCCGCCTTCTCGGCCTTGCCGGCCTGCAGCAAGGCGATGCCGCGATTGAGCAGCATGGCCAGGCGCACCGGCAGGGCGATGCCGGGCTGGCGGATGGCCTGGTCGCAGCGGCGCAACTGGCCGCGCGAGGGCGGGCTGGCTTCAGCGGCCTCGCGGCACGGGCGGGCGATG
>NZ_WNJP01000246.1 GCF_009733735.1 Sandarakinorhabdus oryzae
CTGGCGGGCAGGCTGAGCGGCGGCAGGGCCAGGGACGCGCCGGCCGCGACCAGCACCAACCCGGCCAGCAGCGGCCGCCCGCCGGCCGCCAATGCGTAACAAAGGCCCGCCACTGGCAACACGATCCAGAAACTGGCGCCAGCCAGGGTCAGCCCGGCCGCCGCCACGGCAATGGCCCACAGCCAGACATTGGCCAATATATGCCCGCCAATGCGGTGCACGGCGCGGATGATCAGCGCGATCACCGCTGCCTGCACGCCCAGGAACAGCGCGGCAAACAGGGTGCCGGTGATGGCCAACTGCGTGTAGAGCCAGCCCAGCGCCAGCATCAGCACGAAGCCTGGCGCCATGAAGCCCAAGCCGGCGAGCAGGCCACCGATGCGCCCGCCAGCACGCACGCCCAGGTGCACGCACAATTCATGCGCCTCTGGGCCGGGCAAAACCTGCATCACCGCCACCAGCCGGTTGAACTGCGCCGGCGTGATCCAGCGCTCCTCCTCCACCAGTTGCTGCCGGATCATGGCGATCTGGGCGACCGGCCCGCCAAAGGCCAGCGCGCCAAACTTCAGGAAGCGCCAGAACAGCGCGGCCGGGGCCAGTTGCGGCCGCGAAGGGTCAGGCAGGGTGTCGGGGCTTGCCATGGCGCCAGACTATCCGCGTCACCAGCGCCTGTCTGCCAGCCGGACAGCAGGGAATTCTATGTGATCGGAAAGATTGGCTAGGCGGATAGGCCTGTTGGCGGGGTTCGATTGGTTGGCACCGCAGGCCTCGATGCCATTTTCAACGCTGGTTCCAACGCTTGTACCAACGCGCCGCGGGCAGAGCCGTTGTCAGCCACCCTGCCTCTGACACACATCGACAGATCTGGACCAGCCATGCGCCCTCTCTATCCCTTCATTCTGCTTCTGCCGCTGGCCGGCTGCAGCGTGTCTGCCGCGCGCATGGCCTTGCCGGCCGGCGTCACCCATTCGACAACGGAAATCGCCATTACCGGCATGGGTGGCGGCCAGTCCGGACGCTTCACGGCCGGGGCCAGCAGCGGACGATTTTCGCGCCGTGCTGATCGGCTGGGCGTGATGGATCCGCTGTTCGTCGCCAACAGGGGTGGCAGCAGCTTCGAGCTCTCCGGCCCCGATGTTTCCGGGGTGCTGGCTGCCCGCTGCGGTTTTTCGCGGCAGCAGATGAATATCGGGTTGATCAGTATCACGCCCGGTCAACTGCGCTATGTCTGCCGGTTCCAGCGCGATGGCCAACCGGTGGCAGCCACGCTGGAACTGCAGGGCCGCGGCGGGGTGCTCGGCGCTCTCGATGGCAGCGAGGCCCGCGACGGCATCTTCGAATATGATGGGGTGCGGCTGCGGATCCGCTCCGTTCACCGCGTCGAGGGCAGTCCGCTGCCGTTGCCGCAGCCGATCGGCTACAGCTTCTCGCGCGACGGCCAGGAGATTGGTGCGGTCGATCTCAACGGACCGGACAAGCGTCTCCACGCACCGACCGAGCCGCGGCTGCGCGAGGCGACACTGGTGGCGGCCATGGCGCTGGCCGTATTCTGGGATCCGGCCGAGGTGGACCAGGGCAACTGACGCGGCGGTTACCAGCGCGTGTCCGCCAGCAGCGCGGCGTAGATCTCGATGCCGTCCCAAAGATTGCCCAGCCTTATATTCTCGTTGGCTGCGTGCTGGTTGTCGTCGGCGTTGGCGACGGTGACGCCGATCATCGGCGTCTGCAGGGCTTCGACGATTTCGGCAAAGGGCGTGGTGCCGCCCATCAGCGGCATCTGAACGGGTGGGCCGGCGGTGCGGGTGATGGCGTCGATCACGGCCCTGGCGGCGGGCGTGTCGAGCGGGACCTTGACCGCGACCGAACCGCCGTCATCCCAATCGAGTTTCAGCAGCTTGGGGTGGGCGCGGCGGGTGGCGCCGTCAGGGTCGGTGCGGATGATGTGCCAGCCTTGCGCGGCGAGATGGGCTTCAACCGCCTGCTTCACGTGCGCGATGGTCTGGCCGGGGGCGAGGCGGATGTCAAAGCTGGCCCAGGCCTGGGTGGCGATGGCGTTGGCGGCGGGCGAGCGTGTGTCGCCGCCGTGGATGGCGCGCACATTCAGCGTGGGCATCAGATAACCGTCGGCGATGCGCTCCGTGCCGATGTGACGGCCCAGAGCGAGTTCGTCCATCAACTGCGGCTCCACGGCGGGCAGGGCGGCGAGCGCAGCCTGGTCGGTAGCGGTGGGGGGCGGCACTTCGCTGGCCAGGCCCGGCACCTTGATATGGCCCTGGTCGTCGCGCAGCTGCATCACCAGATCGGCGATCATCACCGTGGGGCTGGGCACCCAATTGCCATAATGGCCATCGTGGAGCGCGCGGGCCGGGCCATAGACCGTCGCCTCGAAATCAACGATGCCGCGGTTGCCGCCGCTCACCAGCGGGCGCCCCGATTGATGGACCGGGCCATCGCCGAGGATGAGCAGATCGGCGGCGAGCAGCGCCTTGTTGGCGCGGACGATGGTGCCGAAATTGGGCGAGCCGGCCTCTTCCTCGCCCTCCCATAATATCTTGATGTTCACATTCGGCCTGATGCCCTTGGCGGCAAGCGCGTCGAGCGCCCACAGCGTGGCGGCGATGGTGGCCTTGTCATCGCCAGAGGCGCGGCCGTGCAGGCGCCAGTTGGGGTCGATGCTGGTGGCGGCGGCGAGATCGACCTTGGCGCTGGCGGGCGGGGCGGTGCGCAGCGTCGGCTGGAACGGCGGATCGAGCCAGCCGGGCTGATTCACCGGTTGGCCGTCATAATGGGCATAGAGGAGGAGGGTGCGCCTGGCGCCGGGGGTGCGGCGTTCGGCAAACACGCTGGCCGGCGTGCCGGGGCGGGCGCGCAACTGCTGCGTGGTGAAGCCGCGGGCCTTCAGCTGCGCCTCCAGAAAATCGGCGTTGCGGTCCACGTCGGCGAGATTGCTGGCGATGCTTGGCATGGCGACGTAGCGGCTGTAATCGGCGATCAGGGCGCGTTCATTGGCCTCGCGCCAGCTGCGCACCTGGGCGCGCAGCCGGTCAGACGCCGGGCTGGCCAGCGCGGGCCCCGCCAGCAGGACGGTCAGGGCGGCAGCGCGCAC
>NZ_WNJP01000247.1 GCF_009733735.1 Sandarakinorhabdus oryzae
CGTCGGCGTGCGCGGCATGCAGCGCCCGGATGAAGCCGCGCGGCGCATCGGCGGCGCGGGCCGCGGCCTCGACCTCGGCCAACGGCACCTGCGCCTTGCGGGCGGCATAAAGGTCGCGCTTGTGGGCGACGATGGTGGCGAGCGTATCGGTCATCGAAAGGCGATCCAGCGCTTGAGGATGTCAGCCGCAGCGCCGCTGTCAATGGCGGTGGCCGCCTCGGCGACGCCCTGCGGCAGGGTCAGGCCGGGTCGCGCCACGGTCAGCGCGGCAGCAGCATTGAGCAGAACCATGTCGCGATAGGCATCCTGTTGCCCGGCGAGCAGGGCCAGCAGGCGTTCGGCGTTATAGGCGGGGCTGCCGCCCTTCAACGCGTCGTTCGGCTGCCGCGCCAGGCCGGCGTCTTCCGGGGTGAGGGTGCGCGCGGTGAGCACGCCGCCCGCCAGCGCCACCGCCGTCGTCTCGCCGGAAAGCGCCACTTCGTCAAAGCCCTGGCCGTGCACCACCAGCGCGGCCCGGCTGCCCAGGTGCCGGAGTGCCTCGGCCATCAGCGGCACCGGGCCAGGCGCGAACACGCCCAACAATTGCTGGTCCACCCCGGCCGGATTGCACAGCGGGCCCAGCAGGTTGAAGATCGTGCGCCGGCCCAGCGCCTTGCGCACTGGTGCCACGCGGGCCATCGCCGGATGATGCCGGGCGGCGTGCAGGAACGTGATGCCAACATGTGTGAGGCACGGACCCAGCCGGTCCATCGGCAGTTCCGGCACGCCCAGCACCATCAACACGTCGGCTGCACCACTGGTGGAGGAGGCGGCGCGGTTGCCGTGCTTGGCCAGCTTCACCCCGCAGGCAGCGACCACCAGGCTGACGGCGGTCGAGATGTTGAGGCTGTGCATGCCATCGCCGCCGGTGCCGCACACATCCAGCGCATCGCCAGCGCGGAACGGCTGGATGGCGCGCGCCCGCAGTGCGCGGGCGGCGGCAACGACTTCGCCCACCGTCTCGCCGCGGTCGGCCAGGATGGTCAGGAAGCCCGCCAGCGCGTCGTCGCTCACCTTGCCGTCAAAGATCGCGGCAAAGGCTTCTGCCGCCGCGCCTTCGTCAAGCGGGCGGGACGGATCGGGCAGCAGGCTCATGCCGTTGCCGACAAATCGGGTTTCAGGCCGGCCAGCACCATGAAATTGGCGAGCAGGCGATGGCCATGCTGGGTGGCGATCGATTCCGGGTGGAACTGCACGCCGTGCAGTGGCAGCTCGCGGTGGTGCATCCCCATGATTAGGCCATCCGGGCTGTGGGCATTGACCACCAGGTCGGCCGGCAGCCCGGCTTCGCGCACCACCAAGCTGTGATAGCGCGTCGCCTCGAACGGGGAGGGGATTTCGGCAAACACGCCGGTGCCATCGTGCGTTATTTCGCTCACCTTGCCGTGCATGACCTGCGGCGCGCGCTCGACAATGCCGCCAAAGGCCTGGCCCAGCGCCTGGTGGCCCAGGCACACGCCAAACAGCGGCGTGCGGGTTTCGGCGGCCGCGTCGATCAGGGCCAGGCAGATGCCAGCCTCGTTGGGCGTGCAGGGGCCGGGCGAGAGCAGGATCGCTTCCGGCCGCATCCCCATCGCGTCCTGCGTCGTCAGCGCATCATTGCGCACCACGACGGTTTCCGCCCCCAGCTCGGCCAGATAATGGACGAGGTTGAAGGTGAAGCTGTCATAATTGTCGATGACAAGGATCGTCATGCGCTGGCCTTAGCGGTTATGGGCGGCGGCGTCATCCGGGCTGGCTCAGCCTGAGACAACGACGCCTTTCCAGAAGGCCAGCCGGCCCTTGATGCGGGCGGCCTCGGGCTTGGGATCGGCGTAATACCAGACAGCATCAGGGTTCTCGGCACCGTCTACCACCAGCGTGAAATAATTGGCCAGGCCCTTCCAGCCGCAGACGCTGGTCGTGCTGCTCGGCTTGAGCAGGGCCGAGTCAACCGCGTCGGCGGGGAAATAATGATTGCCCTCGACGATCACCGTGTCGGCGCTGTCGGCGATCACCCGCCCGTTCCACGTCGCTTTCGCCATGCTGGCACTCCTATTGCCCGAACCGTGCTTCGCCGGCGGTGGCGATGGCTTCGCGGGCCGCCGCGATCAGGGCGCCGGCCTTGGCTTCGCATTCGCGCTGCTCATATTCGGCCACGCTGTCGGCAACGATGCCGGCGCCGGCCTGCACGTGCATCACGCCATCCTTCACCACGGCCGTACGCAGCACGATGCAGCTGTCCATGTCGCCATTGGGGCTGAAATAGCCGACGCCGCCCGCATAAGGTCCGCGCGCCTCGCCTTCCAGTTCGGCGATGATCTGCATGGCGCGCACCTTGGGCGCCCCCGACACCGTGCCCGCCGGGAAGCCGGCGAGCAGGGCCGCCACCGCATCCACGCCATCGGCCAGCCGGCCCTGCACGTTGGAAACGATGTGCATGACATGGCTGTAGAATTCGACAAAGAACTTGTCAGTCACCTTGACCGTGCCGGGCACCGACACGCGCGCGGTGTCATGGCGGCCAAGGTCGAGCAGCATCAGATGCTCGGAGAGTTCCTTGGGATCGGCGAGCAGGCTTTCCCGGTTGGCGGCGTCTTCGGCGGCGTCCTTGCCGCGCGGGCGGGTGCCGGCAATGGGCCGGATGGTCACGTCACCACCGCGGGCGCGGACGAGGATTTCCGGGCTTGAGCCAACCAGCGCAAAACCGGGCAGATCGAGGAAATAGAGGAAGGGCGAGGGGTTGATGCGCCTGAGCGCGCGATAGAGATCGAACGCCGGCAGCGGGAAATCCACCGAGAAACGCTGCGACAGCACGACCTGGAAGATGTCGCCCGCCAGGATATAGTCCCGCGCCTTTTCGACCATCGCGGCATAGCGCGCCGTGTCGGTGTGATGGCGGCGGTTGGCTTCGGGCAGGGTTTCGGGCGGGCGCGGCGCCAGCGGCAGCGCCTGGGCGAGGCGGCGCTCGGTCTCGGCAATGCGCTCGGCGGCGGCATCCCAGGCG
>NZ_WNJP01000248.1 GCF_009733735.1 Sandarakinorhabdus oryzae
TCCCGTCCGCCTCGCCATGGCCGCACTGGCCATCGCCCGGCACCCCGTGGGCCGCCTCGCCGCCATGGCTGGCCTTGCCGCCATCCCCGGCGGCCTCGGCCTGCTGGCGCGCCTGACCCGCGTTGCCGACCCACACGCACTTGCGCCGGCGTGATCCAGGGGGCACAGCGCCGCCATGCAGCAACTGCCGATCTTCGTGAACCTCGCCGGCCGCCGGGTGATCCTTGTTGGCGACGGCGAACCCGCCGAGGCCAAGGCCCGCCTGGTCCGCGCCGCCGGCGGCACGCTGGTCGGCGAAGACGCCGCTGATGCCGTGCTCGCCTTCGTCGCCATTGAAGACGATGCCGAAGCCCACGCCGCCGCCACCCGCCTGCGCGCGCGCAGCCTGCTGGTCAACGTGGTGGACAAGCCAGCGATGTCGGATTTCCTGATGGGCGCAATCATCGACCGCTCGCCGGTGGTCGTCGCCATCTCCACCGCCGGCGCCTCGGCCAGCCTCGCCCGCGCCTTGCGCACCCGCCTCGAAGCCCTGCTCCCCGCCAGTATCGGGCCGCTCGCCCGCGCCATCCTGTCGGCCCGCGACACCGTCGCTCAGCGCCACCCCACCCCAACCGACCGCCGCCGCCTGTGGGAACGGGCGCTGGCGGAAGCCGGCCCGCTCGACCCGTTCGCGGCGCTCGCCGATGCCCACGCCGCGGTGGCGCACGTGGTGAATGGCACCTCCGCCGCCGTGCCAGAACTGCTGACAATCACCGTCTCCAGTCCCGATCCGGGCGATCTCACCCTCAACCAGCTCAACGCGCTGGCCCGTTGCGATGCATTGGTGGTGGACGGCGAGGTCGCCGCCACGGTGATCGACCGCGCCCGGCGCGATGCCGCGCGGCTGGAGGCGGTGCCCGATCCGCTGCCCGCAGGGCTGACGGTGGTGTTGCAGGGGTAGGCCGCTTACTTCTTTCCGTCCGTTTTCGACGCCGCCACCAGCGCATCCCAGCTTGCCCAATCGATCGCCCGACCGGGGTAGGCCACCTTTGCGAAGGGCCATTTGGCCTTCATCCAGCCTTGCACCCAGGCATAGAGTTCGGCGTCGAAGCCGGCGTCATATTCGGCCTTGGTGACCCACAGGCGGACGACGGCGTCATAGCCTTGGATGCGGCTGGGGTAGACGTAGACGCAGCCGCGTTCGCGTTTCCCGTCCGGGGTAAGCACCGCGTAGGCGAAGGATTCGCGTTTCTGGAAATGCGCCTGTTCGGTTTCCATGTCGTTCATGGCGTCGGCGGCGGTGATGTTGCTGTTGGGCCAGTCGGGACTGCGCGTGAAGGTCTTTTGCAGATGCTCGAGCGACGACATGTAGGCGTCGTAATCGATCTTCACGACGGCGGGGCCGAGGGGAACCAGCTTGAAGCCGCTGGCCTTTGCGAGTGTGGGTGGGGTGAAGCTTGCGGGCACGAAGGGTGCGGGTAAGGCGGCAGCGACGGGGCCGCTCATCAGCAGCAGGGCGAGGGCCATCGTCTTGAGGGTCGAGGTCATCGTGCGTTCTCCTCAGGATAGTGGGTTCGGCCCGCCGCTGGCCCAGTCGAGCAGTTCGACGACATGGACCGCTTGCCAGTCTGGACTGGCCAGCTGGGTGAGGCAACCGATGTTGCTGCTGGCCAGGATCGGTGCGCCGGTCGCGGCGACATGGGCCTGTTTGCGCAGCCGGAGTTCGCCGGAGAGTTCGGGTTGCAGCAGGGCGTAGGTGCCGGCGGAACCGCAGCAGAGGTGGGATTCAGCGAGGTCACGCACGTCGAAGCCGGCCTGAACCAGCAGTTCGCGGGCGGACGTGACGCGTTGGCCGTGCTGCAGGGAGCAGGGATTGTGCCAGGCCACCGCCGTGCCGGGCGCGATCTGGCTAGGCAGGGGTGGCAGCGTGGCCAGATATTCACTGATGTCGCGCACCTGGGCGCTCAAGGGATCAGCCCACGTCTTCATGACGCTGCCGCAGCCGGACGTGGTCGTGATGATTGCATCCACCGGGCCGGCGGCGCGCCATTCGGCCAGGGTGGCAGCGGCGCGGGCGTTGGCAGCGTCGGCCTGGCCGAGATGCTGGTGCAGGGCACCGCAGCAGCCGGCATCGCGGGTGATGATGACATGGAGGCCGTGGCGGGTGAGCAGGCGCAGGGCGGCATCGTCGATCTGGGGGCGCAGGGCGGGCTGCACGCAGCCGAGGTGGAGGATGACGCGGCCGATGGGCTTTGCCGGCGCAGGCGGGCTGTCGCGTTCGGCGGCGCCGGCGAGCGGAACGCGCGCGGGCACCAAGGCCAGCATCGCTTGCAATCGCGCTGGCAACAGGGGGGCGAGCGGGCGGGCGAGGCGGCCGAGATGCAGTGCAGCGCGAAAGCTGCGGCGGCGCGACATCAGGCCGGTCAACGCGCGGCGGGTAATGCGTTGCGGCCAGGGCCGGCTGGGCTCGGCATGGGCGCGGGCGTGATCGATCAGCTGGGCATAGTCCACGCCCGACGGGCAGGTGGTGGTGCAGGACAGGCAGGTGAGGCAGCGATCGAGGTGCCTGAGCGCGCGCGGGGAGGGCGGGGCATCGGGTGTCGCCAGCATGTCCTTCATCAGCCAGATGCGCCCGCGCGGGCCATCGAGCTCGTCGCCGGTCAGCAGATAAGTCGGGCAGGTGGCGTTGCAGAAGCCGCAATGCACGCACTTGCGGATGAGGGCGCTGGCCTCTGTCATGGTGCGGCCGCCGGAGACAGGATGCCCGCGGGATCGAACAGGGCCTTCACCCGCGCGGTCAGTGCCGCAAGACCGGGTTCGAGCGGGCTGCGCGCCGGGATGGCGCACGCCGGCCCGCGCAGCCGTTCGGCATGGCCGTCGCGGCCGACGGCCTGCGCCACCAGTGCATGCATGTCGAGATCGGCAGCGTCGGCCGGCAACAGCACCCAGGCCAGCGCG
>NZ_WNJP01000249.1 GCF_009733735.1 Sandarakinorhabdus oryzae
CCACGCCGGTGCCGATCTGCACCTCGCCTTGCGCCGAGACCAGCTGCGCCGCCACGCTCCAGCCGCCGGGGCCATCCTGCCGGGCCGCATCCGACAGGGCAGCGCCGCGCAGGCCGCGGCCAGGCGCCAGCAGCGAGATCGCGTCCAATATGTTGGTCTTGCCCGCGCCATTGTCACCGGTGATCACCACCAGTCCGGTGCCAACAGTGATGCCGGCGTGGGCGTGGTTGCGAAAATCGGTGAGCGTCAGGCGGGTGATCGCCGTCACAGCATCAGCAGCCGATGCCGGCCATTGTCAAAGCGGTGATAGGGGATGGGACGCGCCGGATCATCCAGCCGGGCCGCCACATCGGCCAGGATGGCGCGGGTGATGCTGGGCAGGTCGAGCTGTTCGGCCTCGTCCCAGCTGAACCAGGCGATCTCGTCGAGCTCGCCGCAACCACTGCCCGGATCGAGGCTGACAAGATGCGTCGCCTCCACCGTGAAGAAGCGCGCATCGAAACGGCGCGGCCGCACTGGCGGGGTGATGGCGCGGCCGACGAAGCGCAGCGGCGCCAGGTGCGGCAGGTGGCCGGTGTCGAGAAACGCGCGCCATTCCGGTGATTTGGTGCGGCCGCTGCCCGGCGCACCCAGCACCAGGCCGGTTTCCTCGAACAATTCGCGCACGGCCGCCGCGGCCAGCGCGCGGGCGCGCGGTGGCGGCGCGGTGCGGTGCAGGTGGGCCGCCGTCTCGTCATGCAATTCGCTGGCGGCGGCGACGCGATAATCGCTGGGGTGCAGCCGCCCGCCAGGGAACACCCACTTGCTGGCCATGAACACATGACCCTTCGCCCGCCGGCCCATCAGCACGCACGGACTGGGCCCATCGCGGCGAATGACCAGCACGGTGGCGGCATCCTTGGGCCGCAGCGACCGGCCCTTCAGGATGGGGACATTGTCTTCATCAACCTGCATGTGGCCTCTCCTGCCACAAGCCGCAGCGTCACACCAACGACATCAGCGCGTCGGCGGTGTAATCGGTCAGCTCGTCGTGGCGGGCAGCCTCGACCTTCAGTGCCCAATCCGGATCGACGATCAGCGCGCGACCAACCGCCACCAGGTCGAACTCGTCGTGCGCCAGCCGCTTGAGCAAGCCATCAAGGCTGGCCGGCTTTGAGGCTTCGCCGCCCATCCCGGCGACAAAATCGCCGGTGAGGCCGACGCTGCCCACCGTGATGGTGGGCTTGCCCGTCAGTTTCTTGGCCCAGCCGGCGAAATTCAGCCCTTCCGGGCCATCCAGCTCCGGATATTCCGACTCCCAGAAACGCCGCTGTGAGCAATGGAACACATCGGCCCCGGCATCGGCGAGCGGGCCGAGCCAGGCCGCCATCTCGTCGGGCGTCGGCGCCAGGCGGAAAGCGAAATCCTGCTGCTTCCACTGCGACAGGCGGATGATCACCGGGAAATCCGGACCCACGACGGCGCGGACTGCCTTCAGCAGTTCGACCGCAAAGCGCGCACGCAAAGGCAGCGTGTCGCCGCCCCAGCGATCGTCGCGGCTGTTGGTGGCGCCCCAGAAGAACTGATCGATCAGATAACCATGGGCGCCGTGCAGTTCAACGGCGTCGAAGCCCAGGCGCTTGGCATCGCCGGCGGCGCGAGCGAAAGCGGCGATGGCATCAGCCACGTCTTCATCGCTCATGGCGCGGCCGTTGGTCTTGCCGGGCATGTAATGGCCGGTCGGGCTTTCGGCTTCCTCGCCCTTGGGGTTGCGGCGGTTGGGCAGCGCGCCGACGTGCCACAGCTGCGGCGCAATCAGTCCGGATTCGCCGTGCACGGCCTTGACCACCTGGCCCCAGCCATTGAGCGCGCTCCCGAAGAAATGCGGCACGTTGGGATCATTGGCAGCGCCCACCCGCTCTACCGCGGTGCCTTCGGTGATGATCAGGCCCACCCCGCCGGCCGCGCGCTTGCGATAATATTCGGCGACATTGGCGCCCGGCTGCCCGCCCGGCGAGAAACTGCGCGTCATCGGCGCCATCACGATGCGGTTGGGCAGCGTCAGGCTGTTGATGGTGAAGGGGCGGAAGAGGGGATTGTTGCTCATACCGCCTCCTTGCCGGGCGGCGGCGCGCAAGTCACCTGTCAATCTGACCCATCGGCCAAGGGATGGCGGCGATTGACCAGCTCCACCAGCGCCGCCGACGCCACATGGGTGTAGATCTGCGTGGTCGCGATATCGGCATGGCCGAGCAGCGTCTGCACGATGCGCAGATCGGCACCGCCTTCCAGCAGATGGGTGGCAAAGGCGTGGCGCAGCACGTGTGGGGAGATGCGCGCCGGCGGGATGCCGGCGTCGGCGGCCAGCGCCTTGATCAGCTGCCACAGCCGGAGGCGGGACAGATACCCCGCCTTGCCGCGCCCGGCGGGGAAGAGAAACTTGCTGTCCTTGGGCACATGCGCTTCCCAGGCCAGAACGGCGGCTTCGGCGCGGCGGCTGATCGGCACCAGCCGCTCCTTGGCGCCCTTGCCCAGCACCACCATGTGCCCGCGCCCGGCCTTGCAGGCATGGCGGGGCAGCGCCACCAGCTCGCTGGCGCGCAGGCCGGAACCATAGAGCAATTCCACCAGCGCGGCTGTGCGCAACGTCACCGGATCATCGGGCCGGGCAGCCAGCTTTTCGGCCAGCGCTGCGAACAGCCGCTCGACATCGCCGGCCGCCAACGTCTTGGGCAGCGGCCGCGCCGCTTGCGGCAGGGCGAGATCGCGGCCGGGATCATCGGCGCGCAGATGTTCGGCCATCAGGAAAGCGAGGAACTGCCGCACCGCGCTGGCCTTGCGCGCAGCGCTGGCCCGCGCCAGCGGCGCCCAGTGCCGGGCCAGCCGCGCCAGCGCCGCCGCATCGGCTGCTGCCAGTGTGCCGCCCAGCCATTCGCTGGCCTGGTTGAGA